>JAIQGC010000040.1 GCA_020072805.1 Terriglobia bacterium | reverse complement strand
AAAGTGATACCCTCTAACCGCATGCCTTCCTCCACTCCTAATCCAATTCCGGACGCCCCCGCGATCCCCGCTTACTCTCACTCCCAGTTGCAGACCTTCCGCCAGTGCCCCCAGAAATTCAAGTTCCGCTACATCGACCGCATTGCCACGGGCATCGAGGGCATCGAAGCCTTCGCCGGAAGCCGCGTCCATGACGCCCTGCGAAAACTCTTCGAGGAAATCACCGGGGACAATTTTCATTCCCTGAACGTCCTGCTCGATTTCTACGAATCCCGCTGGAAGGAAAAATGGCACGACGGTGTCCGCATCGCCCATCCCCATAAATCAAAAGAAGACTATTTCGCCCACGGCCTGGCCTGCATTCGCAACTTCTACGCAAAAAATCACCCCTTCAACCAGTCGCAAACCCTCTCCGTCGAAAAACGCGTCGAATTTGATCTCGCCGCCGGACGTCCCCGCCTCTTCCGCGGCTACGTGGACCGCATCTCTTCCCGCCCCGACGGCACCTGTGAAATCCACGATTACAAAACCAGCCGCACCGTCCCCAGCCGCCGCGACCTCGTCGACGGCATCCACAAGGACGCCCTCCAGGTCAGCCTCTACCAAATTGCCGTCAGCTCCGAACTTCCCGCCTCCACCCCTTTCGAATTGTTCCTCCATTACCTCTCCCGCGGCATCACCTATCGCCTCCGCCGCAAACCACAAAGCCTCGTGCAAATCCTCCAGGACACCAACCGCCTCGCCGACCAGATCGAATCCGCCCAATCCTTCCCCGCAAAAAAACACCGCCTCTGCGACTGGTGCGAATTCCAAAAAATCTGCCCTGCCTGGACAGGTGCTACGGACGTCCCACTCTAGCCGGGCAGGAACGCCCCTCGCTGGGCTTGCGTGGAGGTTCAGGGAATTGATATGAATCTTGTCTCCGCTGCCAATTCGCCGATTTTGGCTTCCAAGTCCGCGCGCCTTTCTCTGCCCCCCTCCATTGCTTCCCCCACTCGCGGATGCTAGTCTTTCGCCCGCTGCCTCGCAGCCCATTTCATGACCCTCCGCAAACATTCCCCCGCCTTCGCCCTGACCCTCCTCTTCGCCGTCAACTTCCTGAATTTCTTCGACCGCAACCTCTACGGCGCTCTGGTCGAGCCCATCCGCCACGAATGGTCGCTCAGCGACGCCCAAGTCGGATGGCTGGGCACGGCTTTCACGCTGCTCTACGCCGTCGTCGGCGTGCCCTTCGGCCGCCTCGCCGACCGCTGGCGCCGCACTTGGATCCTCAGCCTGGGCCTCGCCGCCTGGAGCCTGCTCACCGCCGCCTCCGGCCTCGCCTGGAATTTTTTCTCTTTCTTTGTCACCCGCCTCAGCGTCGGCATCGGCGAAGCCAGTTGCGCCCCGGCCGCCAATTCGCTCCTCGCCGATTACTTTCCAGCGCGCCGCCGCGGACTGGCCGTCTCCATCTTCATGCTTGGCCTGCCTCTGGGCCTTTTCACGGGAACCTTCTTCAGCGGCCACATTGCCGCCTCGTACGGCTGGCGCGCCCCCTTCTTCATCGCCTGCGTGCCGGGCCTGCTCCTCGCCGGCTTCGTCCTGCTCCTCGCCGAACCCCGCCGCGGCTCCGCCGAATCCGCGCCCAGCCCCGTGGTTGCCCCTGCTCCGGCGGCTATCTCCGGCTCTCCCTATTTGCGTGTCCTGCGCATTCCCGCCATGCGCTGGATCGTCCTCTCCGGCGCCCTCCTGAATTTCAATAGCTACGCCCTCGCCACGTTTCTCCCTGCCTTCCTCATGCGCTATCACGGCCTCCCCATTGCACGCGCCGCCGCCATCACCGCCGTCGTCCTCGGCCTCACCGGCCTTCCCGGACTGCTCCTGGGCGGCTGGATTTCCGACGTCGCCCATCGCTGGCGTACGAGCGGCCGCCTGCTCCTCGCCGCTGCCGCCCTTCTCCTTTGCGCCCCGCTCATCTACCTCTCCCTCCTCAGTCCCGCTGGCTCCGTCACTCTCTTCGCCGTGCTCATGGCCGCCGGCTTCCTCCTCAGCTACATCTATTATTCCGGCGTCTACACCGCCATTCAGGACATCGTCCCCGCCGATCTCCGCGGCACCGCCGTGGCCCTCTATTTCTTCGGCATGTATCTCCTCGGCGGCAGCTTTGGCCCGGTCGTCACCGGCCGCCTCAGCGACTTCTTCGCCCATCGCGCCATGAATGCCGCTGGCGCCTCCGCCATGACCGACTCCTTCCGCACCGCCGGCCTGCATTCCGCCCTCTTCGTCATCCCCCTCTCCGCCCTGGCCCTCGCCGCCGTCCTCCTCGCCGCCGCCCGCTCCCTCCCCTCCGATAAGCCCATCTAACGCCGCGCCTCCGCGCCGCCCTTTTAGGGCGGCATCTTTGTTTCCCCCCCATTCCCATCCGCTCCCATTTCAGGCAGAATACCCCTTCGTCCCAGGAGCCCCCATGAAGCGCATCTTCCTCTCCGCCGTCGTAGCATTCCTGCTCTTCGCTCTCACTCCCTTCGCCGCACCCACCGGCGCCGACGACCTGCCGCTCGCCGGCTTCTCCGCCGCTTCCTCTCGCGCCGAACGCCAGTGGGAAGAAAAACTCCGCGCCATTCCCGCGCCCGAAAATCTTCGCGCTTACATGCAGCGCCTCTCCGCCCGCCCGCACCATGTCGGCTCGCCCTACGACAAGGACAACGCCGAATGGCTCGCCGCGAAATTCAAGGAGTTCGGCTGGGACACGCAGATTGAGCAGTTCGACGTGCTCTTCCCCACGCCCAAGGAGCGCGTCCTCGAACTCGTCGAGCCGAAAAACCCCAAGGGCGCTGGCCCCAGCTTCACCGCCAAATGGCAGGAGCCCGCCCTGGCCATCGATCCCACCTCCAACCAGCAGGCCGAGCAGCTCCCCATCTACAACGCCTACTCGATTGACGGCGACGTCACCGCCCCGCTCGTCTACGTCAACTACGGCATCCCCGAGGACTACGAGCGCCTCGAGCGCATGGGCATCTCCGTCAAGGGCGCCATCGTCATCGCCCGCTACTATCACTCCTGGCGCGGCATCAAGCCCAAAGTCGCCGCCGAACACGGCGCCATCGGCTGCATCATCTATTCCGACCCCCACGAGGACGGCTACGTCCAGGGCGAAGTCTTTCCCGCCGGCCCCATGCGCCCCAAAGACGGCGCGCAGCGCGGCAGCGTTGAAGACATGCCCCTCTATCCCGGCGACCCGCTCACCCCCGGCGTTGGCGCCACCAAGAATGCTAAGCGCCTCGACATCAAGGACGCCCCCACGCTCACCAAAATTCCTGTAGTCCCTATCTCCTACGCCGACGCTCAGCCCTTGCTCGCTTCGCTCACCGGCCCCGTCGCTCCCGACTCCTGGCGCGGCGGCCTGCCCATCACCTACCGCATCGGCCCCGGCCCCGGCAAAGTCCACCTCAAGGTCAAATTTAATTGGGACATCAAGCCGGTCTACGACGTAATCGCCAAAATTCCCGGCTCCACCCGCCCCGAGGAATGGATCGTTCGCGGCAATCATCACGACGCCTGGGTCAACGGCGCGGAAGATCCCCTCGCCGGCCTCGTCGCCGAACTCGAAGAAGCCCGCGCCCTCGGCGAACTTCGCAAAGCCGGCTGGAAGCCCAGCCGCACCATCGTCTATGCCGCCTGGGACGGCGAAGAGCCCGGCCTGCTCGGCTCCACCGAGTGGGTCGAGGAACACGGCGACGAGCTGCGCCAGCACGCTGTCGCTTACATCAACTCCGATGGCAATGGCCGCGGCTATTTTGAAATGATCGGCTCGCACACCCTCGAAAAATTCATCAACGACGTCGCCCGCGACGTGCAGGACCCCGAAACCAAACTTTCCGCCTGGAAGCGCGATCAGCTCCACGCCCTCGCCGGTGCCGCCACTCCCGAAAAGCGCAAGGAAATCCGCCAGCGTGCCGATCTGCGCATCGAAGCCCTCGGCTCCGGCTCGGACTACACCGCCTTCCTCGATCACGCCGGCATCGCCTCGCTCAATATCGGCTTCGGCGGCGAGGACGAAGGCGGCATCTACCATTCCATCTACGACGATTTCTACTGGTTCACCCACTTCAGCGACACCGATTTCGCCTACGGCCGCGCCCTCGCCCAGGCCGGCGGCACCGCCGTGCTGCGCCTCGCCGACGCCGAACTGCTTCCTTTTGAGTTTGGAAATTTCGCGGACACCATGCAGACCTACGTCCACGAACTGAAGGAACTTACCCACAAAACGCGCGAAGACATTCGCGAGCGCAACCTCCAGCTCGAAGAAGGCGTCTTCTCCGCCACCAATGATCCCCGGCGCCCGCTGGTCCCGCCCGCCGTGGAAACGGTTCCTCCGTTCCTGAATTTCTCGCCGCTCGATAACGCCGCGGAAGCACTCGCCCGCGCCGCCGCCGATTACCGCAAGGCCCTCGCCCATGCCAATGAAAACGGCGGCGCCGCTCTCGCTTCCGCTTCTCTCGCCGAGGTCAACCGCCTGCTCATCGAAAGCGAGCGCCGCCTGGCCGCTCCCGAAGGCCTCCCCAGCCGCCCCTGGTTCAAGCACCAGATCTACGCCCCCGGCTTCTACACCGGCTACGGCGTCAAGACCATGCCCGCGGTCCGCGAAGCCATTGAATTGAAAAATTGGAAACTGGCCGAACAGGGCATCGTTACCGTCGCCCGCGTCCTCGAGGACGAAGCCGCGCTCATCTCTTCCGCTGCGGCCCAGCTCGCCGCCGCGAAATAACCGCGGCGGTCCGGGAGGGTTCCATCCCGTCCTACAATTTAGCCCTGATCGGTTTCGGCCACGTCGGCCGCGCTTTTCTGCGCATGCTCGTCGCCAAGGAAGCCGATCTGCGCCACCGCTATGACGTCACCTGGCGCCTCACCGGCGTGGCCTCCCGCCGCTCCGGCTGGCTCGCCGACCCCCGCGGCTTCAATCCCCGCGACCTGCTCGAGGGCCATCCTGTCCTGCACGGCCCGCACGCGGTGCCCCCGCGCGATGTCCGCGAATGGCTCGACTGCGCCCAGGCCGATGTGCTCTTCGAAGCCACCTCGCTCAACACCGATACCGGCCAGCCCGCCATCGACCATCTGCGCGCCGCTCTCGAACGCGGCGCACACGCCATCAGCGCCAACAAAGGCCCCATCCTGCATGCCTGGAGCGAACTCTCCGCCCTGGCCCGCGAAAAAGGGAAGCGCTTTCTCCACGAATCCACGGTCATGGACGGCGTCCCAATCTTTTCCCTCTTTCCCGCGGGGCTCCCCGCAACCGATCTTCGCGCCATTGCCGGCGTGCTCAATTCCACGACCAACGTGGTCCTGACGGAAATCGAAAAGGGCCGCTCCTTCGACGAAGCCGTGCGCCACGCGCAGTCCCTGGGCATTGCCGAAACCGATCCCACTCACGACCTCGATGGATGGGACGCTGCGGTGAAAATCGCCTCTCTCGTGATTGTCTTGATGGGTGTGCCGCTGCGTATCGATCAAGTGCGCCGCACGGGCATCCGCGAGCTGAATCTGGAAAAAATCCGTTCCGCGCGCGCCGCCGGCATGCGCTATAAACTCGTCTGCCGCGCCACCCGCCATGCGCACGGCGTCGAAGCCGTCGTCCAGCCCGAACTCCTCCCGCTCTCCGACCCGCTCGCCCAGCTGGAAGGCGCCAGCTCCGCTGTGCGTTTCGATCTCGACGTCTTCAGTTTTTCCCTTGTCGAGCACCAGCCCGGCATCGAAGCCACCGCCTACGGCCTCCTCGCCGATTTCCTCCGCGCCGTCCGCCCGCTATGAGGACCGCCGCGCCTGCTTCTCGTATTTCGCCAGATACCCCGGCAGGGGAATCCCCGGATCGCAGCGCCCGTCGCGCACCGGAGCCTCCGACGCGAGGTGCATGGGGATGATGCCCGCCCAGATTTTCAGCGCGTAGTCCTCCGCGTCATCCTCCGGGCCGCCCGTGCGCACCTTCGCGGAAACTTCCTCCAGCGGCAGCCGCAGGATGCTCGTCGCCTTCATCTCTTTTTCGTTGGGCCTCCGCGCCTCGCTCCACCGCCCCGGCAGAATCTTCTCCGTGAACGCCCGCAGCGCCTCCAGCTTCTCCGCCGGATCGCTCACCAGCGTGGCCTTCCCCAGCGCCACCACCGACCGGTAGTTCATCGAATGGCTGAACACCGACCGCGCCAGCACCAGCCCGTCAATCAGGCTCACCGTGATGCACACCGGCGCGCCTTCGCTCAGGTTGCGCAGCATCCGGCTCGCCGCCGACCCGTGAAAATAAATCGCGTCCCCGATGCGCGCGTACATCGTCGGAATCACGTACGGCTGCCCCTCGATGGCGAATCCCACGTTGCAGATGAACGCCTCGTCCAGAATTCCGTAAACCGTTTCCCGGTCATACGCGCCGCGCTGCGGCTCCCGCACCACCCGCGTTCTTTCGGTGGGGATAAAATTCTTCGACACTTTGCACCTCGTGAAAAATCACGGCGCATGATTTATAGCCGGCGCCCGCGCGGCATGAATGGAATGACTGGGAAATCCTATCACGCGGAAGCGCGTTGCGCGGATTTGCGCGCGTGTCCTGTCCAGTCAATTTGGCTGGGGATATTCTCATCCCGGTCGTTCTGAACCTGAACATTCAAAATCACAATTCTCTTTCATGCCCCAACTCATTTCTCTTTCATGCCCCAACTCCAATTGGTCATTCCGACCGGAGGGACGGCGCTTTTTGCCGTCCCGGAGTGGAGGAACCTCTCTTCGATTTCAAATGCTTGTCTGAGAAGTTTCTCATGCGGTTTCTTTTCCGTACTCTCGCCACCCCTGCCCTCTTGTGAGAAACTGTTCCCCGGAGAATCTCAATGAGCACACCCGTTCGCCGCGAAATGGATACCGCAATCACCGCCGCCCCTCTCGACACCGCCTGGGCCCGCTCCCAGTTTCCCTCCCTCCAGCACACCGTCAATGGCCACCTCGCCGCCTTCCTCGATGGCCCCGCTGGCACCCAGGTTCCCCGCCAGGTCATGGACGCTTTTCAGGACTATTTTCTGCACTACAACGCCAACTCCGGCGGCGTTTTCGAAACCAGCCGCCGCGCCGACGCCATGATCGCCGCCACCCGCTCCGCCATGGCCGATCTGCTCAACTGTTCTCCGGAAGAAATCAGCTTCGGCCCCAGCATGACCACCAGCACCTTCGCCTTCGCCCGCGCCTTCGCCCGCGAACTCCAGCCCGGCGACGAAATCGTCGTCACCACTCTCGATCACGACGCCAACGTCTCCCCCTGGCGCGCTCTCGAAGAGCGCGGCGTGGTCATTCGTCAGGTGGACATCCGCGAAAGCGATTGCACCCTCGACCTCGACGACCTGAAAAGCAAAATCACCCCGCGCACCAAACTCGTCGCCGTCGGCTACGCTTCCAACGCCGTCGGCACCATCAATCCCGTCGCCGAAATCGTCCAGCTCGCCCACGCCGCCGGCGCCCTCGCCTTCATCGACGCCGTCCACTACGCCCCCCACGGCTCGATTGATGTTCGCGCCCTCGATTGCGATTTCCTGGCCTGCTCTCCCTACAAATTCTTCGGCCCCCATTCCGGCGTGCTCTACGGAAAAAAAGAGCACATGACCCGCCTCAAACCCTACAAGGTCCGCCCCGCCTCCGACCTGCTTCCCGACCGCTGGGAAACCGGCACGCAGGTCCATGAATGCCTCGCCGGCATCGGCGCCGCCGTGGACTATCTTGCCGAACTCGGCCGCCGCGTCCGCCCGCAAGCCGCCACGCGCCGCGAAGCTCTTCTCGCTGCCTACTCCGCCATCCGCCGTCATGAAATGGAACTTTCGAAAAAACTGATCCCCGGCCTTCTCGCCATCCCCGGCCTGCGCTTCTTCGGCATCTCCGACCCCGCCCAATTCGAAAACCGCGTCGGCACCGTTTCAGTCCGCCTCGAAGGCCGCACCCCCACCGAAGCCGCCACCTTCCTCGCCGAACGCGGCATCTTCACCTGGGACGGCAACTACTACGCCCTCAACCTCGTCGAACGCCTCGGCTTCGATTCCACCGGCGGCATGCTCCGCATCGGCCTCGTCCACTACAACACTGCCGAGGAAGTCGACCGCCTCCTCGCCGCCCTCCGCGAATTCGCCGCGCGCTGACCTTTTTCGGATCGACGGAACTCATCGGTCGGCGGAAAAACTTTTTCTTCTCCGGTTTTCTCCTGCTTTTGTAGGGGCCGGGCTTTAGCCCGGCTCTTTGTCTTGATTGTTCCTCGCCTTAAATGTTTTGTCCCAGCGCATCCATAATCAAAACGGCCGCCCTGAAGCGCCGCCCCTACAACTGCTCCCCAATTCCGTGTATCCTCAAAAAATCATGCCTAAACGTCCCAAACCCATCGTCCTCACCGTTCTCGACGGCTGGGGTTACCGCGCCGAAACCGCCGGCAACGCCATCGCCCTGGCCCGCAAACCCCACTACGATGAACTCCTCCGCAAATTCCCCAACACGCTCATCCACACCTCCGGCCCCTTTGTCGGCCTCCCCGAAGGACAAATGGGCAACAGCGAAGTCGGCCACATGAACATGGGCGCGGGCCGCATCGTGCGCATGGACATCACCCGCATTGACCTGCTCATCTCCACCGGCGAAATTTACAAAAACAAACTCTTCCTCGACGCCATGGAACGCGGCCGCTCCCGCAGCCTGCACCTCATCGGCCTGCTCAGCGACGGCGGCGTGCACTCCCAGCTCAACCATCTCTTCACTCTGCTGGAAATGGCCGCGCGCGAAAAAGTCAGCCGCGTCTTCATCCACTGCTTCATGGACGGCCGCGACACCCCGCCCAATAGCGGCCGCGAATTCCTGAAAAAACTCCAGCAGAAAGTGAACGAGCTGCACTGCGGCGAAATCGCCACCATCGTCGGCCGCTATTACGCCATGGACCGCGACAACCGCTGGGAGCGCGTCAAACTCGCTTACGACGCCATGGTCCACGGCCAGGCCGAAACCCGTTCCGACGATCCCATCGCCGCCATCATCCACGGCTACGAGCAGGGCACCACCGATGAATTTACCAAGCCCGTCGTCATCACCCGCGGCACGGGCGACTCCGCCAAGCCCGTCGGCCTCATCCGCGACGACGACGCCGTCATCTTCTTCAATTTCCGCGCCGACCGCGCCCGCCAGATGACCCGTGCCCTCATGGACCCCGCCTTCGACGGTTTCGCCGACCCCCGGCGCCCCAAGAATCTTTTCTTCGTGGCCATGACCCAGTACGAAAAGACCTGGCCCTGGCTGCGCTACGTCATCGGCCCGGAAAAACTCGAACACATCCTCGCCCAGGTTTTCACCGAGTTGCAGTACAAAAACCTGCGCTGCGCCGAAACCGAAAAATACGCCCACGTCACCTATTTCTTCAACGGCGGCATCGAAAAGCCTTACCTCGGCGAAGAGCGCATCCTTGTCCCCTCGCCCAAAGTCGCCACCTACGACCTCAAGCCGGAAATGTCCGCCGCCGGCATTACCGACACGATCGTGCACGCCATCGAAAAAGGTGAATTCGACGCCATCATCATGAATTACGCCAACGCCGACATGGTCGGCCATTCCGGCAACCTGGAAGCCTCCATCAAAGCCGTGGAAGCAGTGGATGCCGGCCTCGGCCGCATCTATCAGGCCCTCAAGCCCCGCGGCGGTTCCTGGATCATCACCGCCGATCACGGCAACGCCGAAACCATGATTGATCCCATTACCGGCGGCCCGCACACTTATCACACCACCAACCCCGTCCCCTTCATCCTCGTCAATGACGACGACAAACTCCGCCTCCGCCCCGGCGGCTCCCTCCGCGACATCGCCCCCACCATGCTCGGCATTCTCGGCGAACCCTCTCCTGTCGAAATGTCCGGCCAGGATTTGCGGGAGAAGTGATGCCCCCGGGCGGCGCGATGCAACGGACCAAACCATTCGAAACCAAGCTGACGATTTGCGTGTGGCATCCCTTCACCGAATGGCGCCCCCAGCCAATCCTCGCCGAAACCATCCGCCGCCGCTGGCCCGAAATGCGCGTCGTGCATTTGCCCGATTACGACGCGCTCCCCGCGGAACTTCCGGACACGGATATTTTTCTTGGCTACTCGCTCCGGCCCAAACAACTTCTCGAAGCGAAAAAACTGAAGTGGATCCACTCCACCGCTGCCGGTGTGGCTCAGCTCATGTACCCCGAGCTGCGCGATTCCGGTCTTCTGGTCACCAATCCCAGCGGCATTTTTTCCGTGCCCATGGCCGAGCACACTCTGGGAATGATTCTCGCGCTCGCCCGCAATTTTCCGGATTCCATTCGCTTTCAGGACAAATCGCACTGGGCCCAGCAGGAATTGTGGGACCGCCCGCAGCATCTCACCGAATTGAACGGCCAGTTGGTGCTGATTGTGGGCATGGGTTCCATCGGCAGGGAACTGGCCAGGCGCGCCAAAGCTTTCGAAATGCGCGTGTGGGGCGTCACCCGTTCCGGCAAAGGCGACGCATCCCTCGCCGAGCGCATCGTGAGCGTCGCGGAACTCGATGCGGTCCTTTCCGAAGCGGACTACGTGGTGATTGCCGCGCCGGAAACTCCGGAAACAAAACATCTGCTTGGCGCGGCCCAACTGGCCCGCATGAAGCGCGGCGCGCGGCTCATCAATGTGGCCCGCGGCTCGCTCCTCGATGAAGCGGCGCTGCTGCGCGCGCTCGCTTCCGGCGCGCTGGCCGGCGCCGCGCTGGACGTCACCTCGGAAGAACCTCTGCCTGCCGATTCGCCGCTGTGGAAGGCGCCGAATCTTTTCATTACCCCGCATACCAGCGCCATCAGCGACCGCCTGTGGCCGCGCCAGACGGCCCTCTTCGTGGATTTACTGGAGCGCTGGTTTGACGGCCGCGAAATCCTCAACCGCGTCGATCTCTCCCGCGGCTATTAGCCGCTCAGTTGATGGGCGCTTCCTTGGGTGCGTAATAGCCCTGCCGCGCGTACACCACGAACTTCTGTTTCTTGCCCTTCTGGTCCACCACGGTCAGCGGCCCGCCGTCCGGCGCCACTAGTTCCACCTTGATCTTTCGAAATTTTCCGTCGCGCGTCCGGTTGGTGGGCGTGTAGACGAGGTTGTACTGATTGCGCAGGCTGGCCACCAGGTCCTGAAAAATGCCGGGAATTTCCCCGTCAAACTGGGGAAACCACGAACGCCCGCCGGTAATTTCGGCGAAGCTGCGCAGCTGGTTTTCCGCCTGATAGAATGACAGCCGCGTTTCGGGGCGGATCATTCCGCGGGCATCCCACTCTTCAATCTTGTTCTTCCCGACTCCCACGGAAAATATCGTCACATCCGTTTGTTTCACCAGCTTTAGCGTCTGGTCCAGCGTGTGCTTGGAAAAAGTGTCCACGCCGGAAGCCATGATCAAAATGGACTTCTTGCCCTGCACATCCTTGAGGCGTTCCAGCGTGTCGGTCACCGCGTCGAAAATATTCGATTCGCTGAATCCCGGAAAGTACATGTGCAGGATGGCGTCGCGCACTTCTTCCTTGTTCTGCGTGAAGTCCACTTCCACTCGCGATTTCATGTCGAAGGCCACCAGCGCCACCCAGTCCTTCTGTTTCAGATTGTGGAAAAAAGGCTCCGCCCAATATTTGGCGTAGGCGCTGAACCATCCGCCGTAGGTGCGGCTATCCTCGAGCACAATCACGATGGTGATGGGCGCATCCGTGGGACCGAAATTGGTGACGGTCTGAGCGACTCCGTCCTCCGTTACGCGAAAGTTTTCCTTCTTCAGGCCGGTGAGGATGTCGCCATGCTGCGTGGCCGCGATGACGTCCAGCGTCACCACCGGAACCTCGACCGAAATCGAAACGCCGCCCGTTTGCGGCTGCTGTGGCGCCTGCGGGGCCTGCCCCGAGCCGCTCGGGGCGGGCTGGTTTTGCGCGCTTGCGTTCGGGACACCCGGGGTCAGAAGCAACGCAGCCAGCAGCAGGCCGGGCAGAACTATCTTTCCGGTCGGTTTCATCGGCAATCCTCTTTTCTCTTTCTTGCGGGCACCCATGCTGACACAGGCGCTGGGGGTTGACAACCGGGCACCGCCGCGATGGCTCTCCCTGTTCGAATGGACAGGGCCGTGAAAGTTACGCTACGCGCGCTTCTGGCCGCCGGCAGAGTCCCCGTACCCGCATGGTAGTATGAAGCGTCCCGGAGAAAAAACGTTTTCCGGACAATCATTTGATCGAGGGGGCCGCAGGCATGCATATCCTCAAGTTGGCAAAGGCTTTTGGCGTAACGCTGGGCCTGATGGCGGTTTTCGCCGTGGCGCCGGCCGGCGCACAGGTCGCGGACACCTCGCTCATCGCCAAGGAAGCCACGCAGTGGCTGGCCGACCTGATTCGCATCAACACCACCAACCCCCCCGGCAACGAAGCGGAAGCCGCCAAGTACATCGCCGGAATTCTGAAAAGGGACGGAATCCCCTCGGAAATCCTGGAGCTGGCGCCGGGGCGCAGCGCCGTGGTGGCCCGCCTGGCAAGTTCGGCCATGGCTGACCCGACGCGCGCGCTGCTGCTCGTGGCGCACATGGACGTGGTGGGAGTGGACCGCGCGAAATGGACCGTGGACCCCTTCGCCGCGGTGCAGAAGGACGGTTATCTCTACGGCCGCGGGGCAGTGGACGACAAGGGCATGCTGGCGGCCAATCTCGCGGCGTTTGTTGCGCTGAAGCGCATGAACATGCGCCTGGGCCGGGATGTGATTTTCCTGGCCACCTGCGACGAGGAGCAGGGCGGCGACGCCAGCATCAAGGAGCTGGCGGCCAAATACTGGAACAAGATCGCCGCGGGTTACGCGCTGAACGAAGGCGGCAACGTCTATCTGAAAAACGGGAAAGTGTTCTACGTGGCGGTGCAGGCCAGTGAAAAAGTTTCCGTGGACGTGGCGGTGACGGCCAAGGGCCGGTCCTTCCATGCTTCGCAGCCCACCCCGGACAATGCCGTGGTGCACCTGGCTTCGGCGGTTGGAAAGATCGGAGAGTACTCCGCTCCGGCGCAACCCACCACCATCGTGTTGCGCTATTTCGAAGAGATGGCGCGCATCGAGGAGACGGAAACGGCCAAGTGGATGCGCGCGCTGGACACGCCCGACCGCGCCGAACACGCCCAGCGCTACCTTTCGCGGCAAAGCCCGCTGTGGAATTCCATGCTGCGCGATTCCATCGCTCCCACGATTCTTTCCGCGGGCGTGCGCGTCAACGTGATTCCCGCCGAAGCCCGCGCGGAGCTGAATATTCGCCTGCTGCCGGGCAACAGCGTGCAGGCGCTGATTGCGGAACTCACCAAGCTGGTGAATGATCCGCAGGTCAAATTCGAAGTGCTGGGCGATGCGGGAGTTCCCGCGCCGTCCTCCAAGCTGGACAACGATTTTTACACGCTGATCGAAAAGGCCAGCGGGGAGCAGTTCCCTGGCGCTCCGGTGCTGCCCTATCTCTCCACATGGGCCACGGATTCCGCGCAATTGCGCCTGCGCAACGTGCAGGCCTATGGACTGGTGCCGTTTCCGCTCGAGGAAGAGGATATCCGCCGCATGCATGGGGAAGACGAGCGCATTCCGGTGGCTTCGTTTGCACAGGGCGTGCAATTCCTCTATCGTATAGTTTCCGAATTCGCCGCGGCAAAATAGCGGCGCGAGAAGGAAGCAAGCCGGCAGTCCCATCCTGGACGGAGTGTTTCGTCCGCCAATTCGCAGGAGACCATGTCTTTTCGCCGAAGCAAGATTGTCTGCACCATCGGTCCGGCCAGCCATTCGCCGCGCATCATCGAAAAAATGATGCGCGCGGGGATGGACGTGGCCCGGCTGAATTTTTCCCACGGCACGCACGCCGAGCATGCCCGCGTCATCACCCTGGTGCGCGAAGCCTCCGGCAAGCTGCAAAAGCCGGTGGCCATCCTGGCCGACCTGCAGGGGCCCAAGATCCGCACGGGGCGGCTGGCGGGGGGCAAGCCGGTGCAGTTGCGCACGGGGCAGCGCTTCGTCATCACCACGGCGAAGGTGCTGGGCGATTCGACGCGGGTCAATACGACCTTCACGCCACTGCCGCGCGAAGTGCATCGCGGCGACCGCATTCTTCTTTCCGACGGATTGATCGAGCTGCGCGTGAAGCAGGTGCGCGGCCGCGAAGTGACCTGCGAAGTGATTAACGGCGGGGAACTGGGCGAACACAAGGGCATCAATCTTCCCGGCATCAAGCTGCGCGTGCCCGCGCTGACGCCCAAGGACCGCGCCGATCTGGCCTTTGCCCTGAAGCAGAGCGTGAACTACATCGCGGTAAGCTTCGTGCGCCGTCCGGAAGATGTGCTGCTGGCCAAGCGGCTGATCCGCCGCGCGGGCAAGGATACGCCGGTGATCGCCAAGCTGGAAAAACCCGAGGCCATCGATAATCTGGAAGCGATTCTGCGCGTGGCCGACGGCGTGATGGTGGCCCGCGGCGACCTGGGCGTGGAGATGCGCCCGGAACGCGTGCCGGTGGTGCAGAAACAGATTATTGCCCGCGCGCGCGAGTTTCGCCGCCCGGTGATTACCGCCACGCAGATGCTCGAATCCATGACGCAGAATCCGCGGCCCACGCGCGCGGAAGCCTCCGACGTGGCCAACGCCATTTTCGATGGCACCGACGCGGTGATGCTTTCCGCGGAGACGGCATCGGGAAAATATCCGGTGCAAGCGGTGGCCATGATGGCCAGCATCATTGACGAAGCGGAAGCCAGCGCGCACCGCTTTCCGCGCCCCGCGCCCACCGAGCAACTCAAGGTGGCCGAGACCGTGGCCGAACTGGTCTGCCACGCTTCGCGTGAGCTGCACATGAAAGTGATCACCGTTTTTACGCACAGTGGATTCACCGCGCGGCTGATTTCGCGCTACCGCCCGCAGACTCCTGTTGTCGCTTTTTCCCCTTCGCGCGAGACGCGCCGCCGCCTGGCACTCATCTGGGGCGTGATGCCGCGCAGCATCGAAGACGTGCAAAAAATTGACGGCCTCGCCGCCATCGCGGCCAATCGGCTGCTCGAGGAGCGCCTGGCGCGCAAGGGTGACGTCATCGCCATCGTCGCCGGCACCCCTATGGGCGTGCGCGGGTCGACTAATTTCATGAAGTTCCACGTCATCGGCGGCGGAGTCAAGTAAACCCCGCCCGACAATGTCCCCCGCTCGAATGATGTTTTCCAGGTAGGGACGCGGCACGTCGCGCCCGGCCTCGTTGGGACCCCGTCCCGGATGGCGATCTGAGCCCCGCACAGATGGAAGGCTAGAAAACTTCAAGTAATGGTTTAGATTTTTGTCTGGCCTTACCCCCCACACCCCCGGTGTTTTTGCAAAGAGTGCGCAATTTTTAGATTCCAAAAGGCTTGCGGCGCGCTCCTGTTTTTGGAAGAGTACAAGAGTGCGTAATTTATTGATTGCAGGGGAGTTGCGCAACGCTCCTGTTTTTGGAAGTGCGCAGGAGAGGGCATGGGATAGCGAGGTAAGGAAATAATGAGGTAATGAGGGAAGCTGACGGAGGTGTGGGCCGCGATTCACGGACCATGATAGCGTATAAGTTACTGCATTTCAATAGTTTTATGAGTGGTAATTCTAATAATTGTGGAAAAGTTGTGCGAGAGATTGTCCCGCGACAGGAGAGAAAGTTCACCAGGGGCGATTCTATGCGGCTTTTATCTGTAATGGCAATTAGCCATTACCAGATTGATCGCGGGAGAGAGGATGCCGGGCCGCGAGCGTGCCGGACTAATGAGCCTGTGTGACAACCCGAAAATCAATTCCCCAGCGGCTAAAGCCGCACTGAAAAGAAAGCGTTTATGTCGGAGCTAAAGCTCCGACCCCCTTGAAAACAAGAGCTGCCACACAGACTCTAAAGTCCGGCCTCTACAAAATTGGGAGAAAGGCAAGATGCCAGCATTCCCGGCACATGCAGCCGGGATGCACAGAACGCAAAAGAGTGGCGCTACAAGAGCAGGAAAGAGCAAAGAGCCGGACTAAAGTCCGGCCTCTACAAAATCGGGAGAAGGGCAAGATGCCATCCTCCCGACCCGATCGGGATAAATTTCGCGTGGCGCTACAAGACCGCAAGAAAAGATAATTTTGTCGTGGCGGGGGGTTAGTTAACCCAGCGGTCGGGGCGCGAGGGGGGTTCGTTTTTGTGGCGGTTCAGGTAGACCTGGAAGCGCTTGCGGGTGCGCTGGACTTTCCAGTCGGTGTAGCCGTTGCGGACGCGGAAGAGGAAGGAGTCGCGGCGGAGATAGAGCCAGCCGACGAGGCCGCCGCCCAAGTGGCAGATGTGGCTGACGCCGTCGCCGCTGGAGCCGAGGGTACTGAAGAATTCGAAAACGACCATGACGGCGACATAGGCGCGCATGGGAATGCTGACCGGGAAGGGAATGAGGAATACCTGGCGGTCGGGAAAGAGCACGGCGTTGGCGATGAGCACGCCAAAGATGGCGCCGGAAGCGCCGATGGTGGGAATGCTTTCCGGCGGGTACCCGAAAAAGACGGGGATGGTCTTGACGAGAATGATGATGAGGCCCGCGCCGACGCCGCAGAGGAAGAAATAGTTCAGGAAGCGGCGCCAGCCCCAGATGGAATCCAGCTCGCGGCCAAACATCCACAGGACAAACATGTTGATGATGAGGTGGCCAGGCCCGGCGTGGAGAAAGATGTAGGTGAAGGGCTGCCAGATGCGCAGGCCGTGGATGACGGCGTAGGGGATGAGGCCGAACCACTGGTCCATGCGGAAAGCGGCTAATTTGCCGAAGAACAGCCCGGTGAGCGTCTGCACGAGAAACACGGCGGTGCAGGCCAGAACGAGGAAGCGCACGCCGGGGGTGACGAGGGCGCGCCAGTCGAAGCGGCGGCCTCCGGAATAGTACGTGACGGGCATACGCAGCAATTTTACGGCGGGCGGAGGCGCGCGTCAAAGCAAAGGGGGTGGGGAGTTGCGCGGGCATAAAACCACGCCGCAGTTCGCACGACGAAATAGGCAATCGTGCTCGCGCAGCAGCGGGCCGGGCAAGCCCGGCCCCTACGGGGGAAATGCGGTTAGGTGAGCTTCTTGCGGGCGAAATAGAAGAGGGATCCCGCGAGGAGAGCGAACATGAGGACGGCGAAGAGATTGCCGTCGGTGATGGATTTGGGGAGATGCGAGCCAAATTCAAGATAGGCAGGCCATTGGGCGCCGCGGAGCTCGAGCAGGCGCAGGGCAATGGCCAGAAGGCCGAAGACGCCGCCGGCGGCGATGAGGCCGCTGGAGAAGAGCGCGCCGGGACTGGCTTCGCTGTCGTCTTTGGATTCCTTTGAGGTGTTGTCCACCAGCCAGCGCACGGCGCCGCCGCAGAAGATGGCCAGAGTGGTGGCGATGGAGAGATAGGAGCCGACGGCGAAGGCCAGCGAGCGCACGCCGAGAAGCTCGACGGCGAGGACCAGAGCGACGCCCATGAGGACGAGACGCCAAGGCAGGCGCTGGGTGAGGATGCCGTTGATGACCGTGGCCATGAGCTTGGCCTGCGGGGCGGGGGCCTTATCGCTGCCGATGCCCTGAATCCACTGGCGGGTAATTTTCGCGGCGCCGGAATCGTAGAGATATTTGCCGTCGGGAATGACGGCGGAGCCCACGGCGTTGACCAGGACGTAGGTTTTGCCCTCGAAGACGTAGCTGCTGTTTTCGACGCTAACGCCGACGGGGAGCGCGCTGACATTGAGGGGAAGTTCGACGGCGGGAAAAGTTTCGAGGCCCTTGTTCATGAAGATGAGCGTGGCGCCGACGGCGATGGTGGAAACGGAAACGCCGACGAGCAGGCCCAGTTGCTGGGAGACGGGCGTGGCGCCGACGAGATAGCCGGTCTTGAGATCCTGCGAAGTGGCTCCGGCGATGGCCGAGGCAATGCATACGACGCCGCCGATGGTGAGAGCGAGGACGGCGTAGTTGCGGCCGGTCCATCCGGCGACGAGGAAGACGGCGCAGGTGGCCATGAGCGTGGCGATGGTCATGCCGCTGATGGGGTTGGAGGAATTGCCGAGGAGGCCGGAGATGCGCGAGGCCACGGTGACGAAGAGAAAGCCAAAGACAACGACGAAGACGCCGGCGAAGAGATTGGCCACGAGGCCGGAGGCGGCGCCGGGAACGGGCTTAAAGGTGAGCAGCATCCACATCATGACGACGAGGACGAGCGAGCCGACGACCACGGTGCGCATGGAGATGTCGCGGTCAATGCGGCTGGCGGCGGCGGATTGCCCGGCGTTTTCCGCGCGGACGTCTTTCAGGCCGGACTTCAGCGCGGAAATGATGGTGGGCAGCGTGCGCAGGAGGGTGATGAGCCCGGCGGCGGCGACGGCACCCGCGCCCATGGGACGGATGTAGGTGCTCCAGATCTGGTCGGGGGTCATGCCGGAGATGGGCGAAGTGCCGGGATAGAGAATGGCGGTGGGGACGGCGGAGCCGAAGAACTTGATGGCGGGGATGAGCAGGAGCCAGGAAACGACGCCACCGGCGAGGAGCAGGCCGCCGACCTTGGGTCCGATGATGTAGCCGACTCCGAGGTATTCAGAAGTGATGTCGGCGCGGAAGGAAGCGCCGGGAAACCATTTGGGCTGGTAATCGGGACGGCCCTTCCAGGCGCCGCCGGTGTTCATCAGGAAGGTGTAGACGCCGCCGAGACCGAGGCCGAGGAAGACGCGTCCGGCGAAGGAGCCGCCGCGTTCGCCGGCGACGAGGACGTCGGCGCAGGCGGTGCCTTCGGGATAGCTGAGGTTGCCGTGCTCCTTGACGATGAGCTGGCGGCGGAGGGGAATCATGAAGAGGACGCCGAGCCATCCGCCGAGCAGGGCGAGGAAGAAGACGCGCCAGTAGTCCAGACCGAAACCAAGGAAGATGAGCGCGGGCATGGTGAAGATGACGCCAGCGGCGAGGGATTCGCCGGCCGAGCCGGTGGTCTGCACGATATTGTTTTCAAGGATGGTGGCGCGGCCGAAGGCGCGCAGGATGCTGATGGAGAGCACGGAGATGGGAATGGAAGCGGAGACGGTGAGGCCGGCGCGCAGGCCCACGTAAACGGTGACCGCGCCGAAAAGCAGGCCGAAAAGAGCGCCGAGGATGATGGCGCGCAGGGTGAACTCCGCAGGGCTTTCGTCGGCGGAAACGTAAGTGTGGAATTCGCCCGGCGGGGCGGTGGAACTCCAGGGACGTGTGCTCACCAGTGCCTCCAAAATGCGCGAGATGGGGCCGCCAAGTTCCCAATGCAAAAAGCGAAATCGCGGCCCGGATGGTCTGGCGGGATTATGCCGCAAGCGGGGAGGAGGGGAAAGGGAATTTACGGGGCGGGGGTGAACGAGCGATATGCGGCATTGACAGAGAAGGCGGGCGGGAGTAGTGTTCCGGTCAATAATTGGTCAGAGCGGCAATGAGGCCGAGAGACCCGCGCAGTGCTTGGGAATCCCGTCCTGTGGTCCATCGCGAATTTGCCCGCGGGCGGAGTGTGCACCGGCGGGCGAACCAGGAGGCAGGGATCGATGAACGCGCGTTTCCGTTATTTTCCTATTTTATTGCTGGTGATGATTTTGTGGGCGGCCTGCGGCGCAATGCGCGTGCAGGGCGACGACTGGCAGCCCGTTGATCCGGCGGAGCTGAAGATGACCAGCGAGCCGCTGGCGCCGGGGGCGCCGGCGATTATTTTGTACCGGAAAGTGGAGCGGGACGACGTGGGAGCACGGGAATTGAATTACGCGCGGATCAAGATTCTGAGCGAGGAGGGGCGCAAGTACGGAGACGTGGAGATTCCGTTCTTCAAAGGGGCGGGAGGGATTCACGGGATCAAGGCGCGTACGATCCGGCCGGACGGACAAATCATCAATTTTGACGGGAAAGTGTACGAGAAGACGGTGGTAAAGGCCAAGGGAGTGAAGTACCTGGCCAAGACGTTCAGTCTGCCGGAAGTGCAGGTGGGGAGCATCATCGAATACCGGTATATGGCGGACTGGGAGCAGGGCTGGGTCTACGATTCGCGGTGGATTCTGAGCGAGGATCTGTTCACGAAGAAAGCGGTTTTTTCGCTCAAGCCCCATCCGGAATTCGCGCTGCGCTGGAGCTGGGGAGCGGGACTGCCGCCGGGGACGCCCGCGCCGAAGGACGAGGGCGGCTACGTGCGGCTGGAATCAAACAATATTCCGGCGTTTCAAGTGGAAGACTACATGCCGCCGCAAGACGAGCTGAAGTTCCGGGTGAATTTCATCTACAGCCGGTACGCGCCGGAGAAGGACCTGGACAAGTTCTGGAAGAACGTGGGGAAGGAAGAGAATTCGAAAGTGGAGGAGTTCATCGGGAAGCGCAAGGCGATGGAGCAGGCGGTGGCGGAGATCGTATCGCCGCAGGATTCGGCGGAAACGAAGCTGCGGAAGATTTACGCGCGGGTGCAGAAGGTCCGCAACCTGAGTTTCGAAAAAGAGAAATCGGAGCAGGAGCAGAAACGGGAGAAGAGGAAGGAAATCAACAACGTGGAGGACGTCTGGAAGAACGGATACGCGCACGGAGGATCGATCACGTGGCTGTTTCTGGGGCTGGCGCGGGCCGCGGGATTCGAGGCTTACCCGGTGATGGTGTCGCGGCGGGACCAATATTTTTTCAATCCTGGGATTATGAATCCAACCAGCCTGAACGACACGGTGGTGCAGGTGAAGGTGGACGGCAAGGAGCAGTATTTCGATCCGGGGACGGCCTTTACGCCGTACGGGCTGCTGCCCTGGCCGGAAACGATGGCCAGCGGGCGGAAATTAGGAAAGGACGGCGGGGCCTGGGTGAGGACGACGCAGGTGGATAGCAGCGTATCGCGGGTGGAGCGCAAGGCCGATTTGAAGCTGGATGCGGATACCGGAGCGCTCGAGGGAAAGCTGACGGTGCGCTACACGGGGCTGGAAGCGCTGAACCGGAGGCTCGAGGAGCGCAACGAGGACGAAGCGAACCGCAAAGAGTTTCTGGAGGGGGAAGTGCGCGAACATATTCCCGCGGCGATCGAGGTGGAGCTGGCCGGCCATCCGGATTGGGAAAGTTCGGAAGCGCCGCTGGTCGCGGAGTTCAGTTTGAAAATACCGGGATGGGTGGCCGGCGCGGGGCGCCGGGCGCTGCTGACGGCGGGAATTTTCGGGGCGGCGGAAAAGCATGTTTTCGAGCACGCCAGCCGCAATCATCCGATCTATTTTGATTTCCCATTTGAGAGCGAGGATGAAGTGAGCATTGACCTGCCGCTGGGGTGGAAGGTGGGAAGCATGCCGCCGGCGCAGGGGCAGGAGAACAGCGTGGTGGGATATGCGCTGAAGGCGGAAGAGAGCAAGGGAAGCGTGCATATTGCCCGGAAAATGAAGATCAATCTTCTGTTATTGGATCAGAAGCAGTACGGGGCGCTGCAAAATTTCTTTCGCATGATCAGGAGCGGGGATGAACAACAGATCGTACTGCAGCCGGTTTCCTAGCTGGGGGAGGTGCGCAAGACAGCTGGCGGCAGTTCTGGGAATTGCCGTATGGGCCGCGGGCACCACGGCCCGCGCCGGAGGAGAGGCCCCGGGCTGGATGCATGCGCTGACCAGCGTGGCGCTGCCCACGCACGACGAGAAGACCGAGGCGGTTCTGCTGTACTCGGAGAATGTGCTGGTGGTACAGCCCAGCGGAAAGCTCAAAGAGATCGAGCGGAGAGCCTACCGGATTTTGCGGCCGGAAGGAAAGAAATACGGTGCGGTCAGGGTCTATTTTGATTCGGAAAGCAAAATCGGGGGGATGCGCGGGTGGTGCATCCCGGCGCAGGGCAAGGATTATGAGGTGAAGGAAAAAGAGTCCGTGGAGACAAGCTTAACGGACGTGGAAAACGGCATCCTGATGAGCGACAACCGCGTGAAGATTCTGATGCTTCCGGCGGCCGATCCGGGAAACATCATCGGCTATGAGATCGAACGCGAAGACAGGCCCTACGTGTTCGAGGACGAATGGATGTTTCAGGAAACGGTTCCGGTGCGGGAGGCGCGCTATACGCTGCAATTGCCGGCGGGATGGGAGTACAAGGCCAGTTGGATGAGCTACCCCGCGGTGCAGCCGGTTTCCGTGGGGAACAACCAGTGGCAGTGGACGGTCAGTGACATCAAGGCGGTTAAACCGGAAGGCGACATGCCGCCGTGGAGTTCCGTGGCCGGGCAGATGTTTATTGCGCTGCTGCCGCCGGGGGCAGGGAAGAAGGGCTTCACGTCGTGGCAGGAGATGGGACAGTGGGAACGGGAACTGGCCAGCGGAAGGGCGGCGGCTACTCCGGCGATCAAGGAGAAGGCCGCGGCGCTGACCGCCGGAATAGCGACACCGCTGGGAAAGATGCGCGCGCTGGCGGAGTTCGTGCAGCGGGAGATTCGCTACGTGGGCATCGAACTGGGCATCGGGGGATGGCAGCCGCACGCGGCGGGGGATGTGTTCAGCAAGCGCTACGGGGATTGCAAGGATAAGGCCGTGCTGATGAGCGCGCTGCTGGGCGAAGCGGGATTGGAATCCTACCCGGTGATCATCAATACGCAGCGGGGAGTAGCCCGGCCGGGAACTCCGGCGCATCGCGGGGCGTTCAATCACATGGTGCTGGCTATCAAGCTGCCGGAAGGAATCGAGGACCGCTCGCTGGTGGCGACGGTGAAACACGCGCGGCTGGGGCGGCTGCTCTTCTTCGATCCCACCAACGAACTGATTCCCTTGGGGCGGCTGGGCGGACATCTGCAGGGAAACTATGGCCTGCTGGTGACGGCGGAGGGAGGAGAACTGGTGGAATTGCCGACGCTGGCCACGGGCGAAGACGGAATCGAGCGAACGGGAAAATTTTCGCTGGACGCGCAGGGAACGCTGAGCGGCGACGTTCACGAAATCCGGCGGGGAGACGAGGCCAGCGCGCATCGCTATGCCTTGCGCAGCGTTTCAAGCGACAGCGACAGGATCAAGCCCATCGAGTCGATGCTGGCGTATTCCCTGGCCACATTCCGGATTACCAAAGCCACGGTGGCCAACGCCGAGCTCAGGGATCTTCCTTTTGTGTACGACTATTCTCTGGTGTCGCAAGGCTACGGAAAGGCGGCGGGCAATCTGCTGCTGGTGCGGCCGCGGGTGCTGGGGAACAAGGCCAGCGCGCTGCTGGAGACCAAGGAACCGCGGCGGTATGCGATTGAATTCGATGGACCGACGCTACAAACGGACACATTCGAGATCACCCTGCCCGCCGGGTACGAAGTGGACGAGCTGCCGCCGGCGGTGAAACTGGATAACGGATATGCGCGGTATGAGAGCAAGACGGAAGCCGCCGGGAAAACTCTGCGCTACACGAGAACTTTTGAAGTGAAGGAACTGAGCGTGCCCGTGGAAAAGGCGGCGGACCTGAAGCTGTTTTACCGCAAGATCGCATCGGACGAGCGCAATGTGGCGGTTCTGCGGCCGGCAGGGGCGTACTAAGCGGCGGTCTTAGTTCCTGGCCGGCGCGGGCAGAGAAAGCGCAGCGCGCAGGGCGGGGAAGCATTGCGCAGGAGCGCGCGCAGGGAACGCGGCGCGGCGGCGAAGAGCGCGGCCAGCAGGCGGCTTCCCTCCTCGAAAGAAAGCGCGCGGTGGAAGAGATCGGCCTGGTGCGCGTAGGAATAGCGCTCATAGGCGGGCGGAAGTTCCCGCGCGGATTCCGCAAGGCATTGCCAGGGGCTGCGGCGGCGGAAAAGCCGCCGAGCGGAAGCTTGTGCGCGGGGAATCTCGATGGCCTGGCGCGCGGCGCCGCCGCCGGATTCAAGAATGACTCCCGCGGCGTCGTCGAAACGGAAGTTGCGCGAAGGGTCATCGTCGGGATACGCCGCGAGAAGTTTCTGCAGTTCGCCGGGCGCGGTGGGGAATCCCTCCCACCAGTAGCGGAAGCCGTTGTAGGCGACCGAGCCGGCGCGGAGAATCTGGCCGAGGCGCTCGGAATTTTTGCCGCTGACGCGCACGATCATGTCGGCAAGTTCGGCGAGTCGGAAGGTCTGGCGCAGGACGGGACGGACGCTGAGGTAGCCGGCTTCTTCCTCAGTGAAGCGTACGGGAATGGTTTCGGGTAAGGACACAGGGTCAATCCCCGCGAAAATCTTCAGCCCAGCTTGGCAAGCCGCTCTCGCACCAGGTCGCTGAGCGCCTTGCCGTCCACGGTTTTCCCTTCCAAATGCGCACGCGCGGCCTTGACCACCGCGCCCATCTGCTTCATGGAAGCGGCGGCGGTTTCCGCGATGGCCCGGTCGATGGCGGCGTTCATTTCGGCGGCGCTGGCGGCCGCGGGCAGATAGGACTCGATGATGGCGAGCTCCTTGGTTTCCTTGGCGGCGAGTTCCGGGCGGTTGCCCTGGGTGAATTGTTCGATGGACTCCATGCGCTGCTTGACCATGGTTTGCAGCACCTGCTGCGTTTCGGCATCGTCGAGCGCGCGGATTTTTTCGATTTCCTTGTGTTTGATGGCGGCCTTGATCATGCGCACCACGCTCAAGCGCAGTTCGTCCTTGGCGCGCATCGCGTCGGTCAGGTCCTTCTGAATCTTTTCCATCAGGCTCATCGCGGGCTCCTCGAACCTCGACTATAGCAGAGGGCGGGGCGCGGGAGCACGGGTGGCATTGAATTTTCCGATGGGGCGCAGCGGATTCCTGCGTTTGACAGGCCGCCGCCGGGGCGGCTAACGTGGAATGTTGCCTGGCGAAGGAAAAAACCGCCGGATTCATACCCGAGGAGAGTTTGTCGTGAAAATCATCGTAGCGGACAAGATCAGCGAGCGCGGCGTCGAGCTGCTGAAGCAGCAGAGCGGGTGGAACGTGGTGCTGACCACCAAGGACAATCTGATCGCGGAGATTGCGGATGCGGATGCGCTGGTGGTGCGCAGCGCAACAAAGGTGACGGCCGAGCTGCTGGAGAAGGCTCCGCGGCTGCGCGTGGTGGGCCGCGCCGGCGTGGGCGTGGACAACATCAATCTGGACGAGGCCACGCGGCGAGGCGTGCTGGTGATGAGTACGCCGGGTGGCAACGCCATCAGCGTGGCCGAGCATACCTTCGCGCTGCTGCTGGCGCTTGCGCGGCAGATTCCCCGGCACGACGCGGCGATTCACGCCGGGCGCTGGGAGAAATCCTCGCTGGCCGGAACGGAAGTGCGCGGGAAGACGCTGGGGTTGGTGGGCTTCGGGCGCATCGGCAGCGAAGTGGCCAGCCGCGCGCAGGCGTTCGAAATGCGTGTGATCGCCTTCGACCCTTACATCAGCGAAAGCGCGGCGCGAGAGGCGCAGGTCGAACTGGTGAAGCTGGAAGATCTGTTCGCGCAGAGTGATTTCATTTCACTGCACGCGGGGCTGAATCCCGCCACGCAGAATATGATCAACGCCCAGGCCATCGCGCAGATGAAGCCGGGCGTGCGCATCGTCAATGCCGCGCGTGGCGAATTGATTGACGAAGGCGCGCTGGTGGAGGCGCTCAAGAGCGGCAAGGTGGCCGGAGCGGCGCTGGACGTGTTCGTCGAGGAGCCGCCTCGCCGCCGTGGTGGCCACGGCGCACGTGGCGGGTTCGACCACCGAAGCGCAGGAGGAAGTGGGCACGCAGATCGCGCAGCAGGTGCGCGATTACCTGGCCGACGGCGTGATGCGCAACGCCGTGAATCTCCCCGCGCTTTCCGCCGAGCAATACCGCCGGGTGAAACCGTATCTGGACCTGGCCGAGCGGCTGGGTTCGCTCGTTTCGCAGGCGGCGGCGGTGCGCCCGGCGCGCATCCGCATCCGCTACGCGGGAGAAACGGCTGAGGCCGGGACACATTTGTTGAAGAGCGCGGTGCTGGCGGGCGCGCTGAACGCAGTGCTCGACGAAAAAGTGAACGTGGTGAACGCCCCGGCGGTGGCCGCGGCGCGCGGGTTGACCGTCGAGGAAGAGACGCGGCGGCGCGAGCACGGGTTCCCCAACACGCTGGAAGTTGCGGCGCTGCCCGAGCCGGGCACGCAGCAGCGGGGATTTTCCGCCGAGGGCACGGTGCTGCATGACGGTTCGCCGCGCGTGCTGCAGATTGACGGGATCTCGGTCGAGTCGCAACTGGAAGGCACCATCCTCTATCTGCGCAACCTGGATCAGCCGGGCGTGATCGGAAAAATCGGAACGATCCTGGGCGAGCAGGGCGTGAACATCGCGACGTTTGCGCTGGGGCGGCGGGAAGCGGCGCAGGGCGCGGAAGCGGTTTCGCTGGTCCGGCTGGACGGCGAGGTGAGCCCGGCGGCGGTGGAGGCGATACGCAAGCTGAGCGCGGTGACGGAAGCGAAGCTGATCCGGTTTGGGAATCGCTGATTTTCCGGGAAGATTGTGGGATGAGCGGAAGGATTTCCGGGATGAACGGGATGAAATGGTCTGAAATGTATGTTGAATTTCCTTGACTTCGGCAGGTTGCTAAACTAAAAATCTTATCCAATCCATAAAAATGTCGAGGGTCGAGCTTTATTCGGGGGGATGTAAAGCGGGGCCGAAGTTTTTCAGCAGGGGTGCTGTGAAATTTCGTGATCAACGAGATGAGAGGGGAACCATGAGAACTATTCGCGCGATGGGGTTGGTGTTTGTCTTGATGTTGGCGGTGATGGCGGGTGCAACGGTTGGGTGGGCGCAGACCGGCACGACGTCGCTGCGCGGCACGATTTCGGACAAGAGCGGAGCGGTGGTTGTGGGCGCCAAGGTGACGCTGGCCAATCCGGCGCAAGCATTTCAGCGTGAGTCGCTGACCGGCGAGTCCGGACAGTACGAATTCCAGGCGGTTCCTCCCGGCACGTATGTGCTGACCGTGGAAATGGCCGGATTCCGCAAGGCGGAACAGAAGAATTTGCAGTTGCTCGTGAACACGCCGGCGACCATGAACGTAACTCTGGTTATCGGGGCGGCGACGGAAACGGTCGAGGTCACGGCGCAGGCGGAGGCCATCAACACGGCGGATGCCACGCTGGGCATCGCCTTCGGCGAGAGCCAGGTGAAGCAGCTTCCCATGGAAGGGCGCAACGTCCCGGACCTACTGACGCTGCAGGCCGGCGTGGTTTACACCGGTAACCGTGACGACATCTCGCTGGCTGATACGCGCAGCGGCTCGGTGAACGGCGCGCGCAGCGACCAGAGCAACATCACCCTGGACGGCGTGGACGTGAACGACCAAGTGAACGGGACCGCGTTTACCTCCGTGCTTCCCGTGACGCTGGATTCCGTGCAGGAATTCCGCGTGACGACCACGGGCTCGAACGCCGATGCCGGGCGCTCCTCGGGCGCGCAGGTTGCGCTGGTCACCAAGAGCGGCACCAATAATTTCCACGGCTCTCTCTACGAATACCACCGCAACACCATCACCAGCGCCAACGATTATTTCGTCAAGCAGGCGGAACTCACCTCCGGCGATCCCAACGTAGCTCCGAAATTGATTCGCAATATTTTCGGCGGATCCGTTGGAGGGCCGGTTATGAAGGACCGCCTGTTCTTTTTTGCCAACTTCGAGGGCTACCGCAAGAGGGAAGAATCCAGCGTGGTCCGGGTCGTGCCCAGCGACGCGCTGCGCGACGGCGTCATCCAATATCAGTGCCAGACGCTTGCAAATGGGAACCCGGATACCGTGTCATGCCCGGGTGGTACGGTACAGGGAATGAGCGGCGCCACGTACACGGTTCAGGCTGGAAATTATGCGCTCAACAATACGCAACTCATTGCCATGGACCCCTTGGGTATCGGTATGAATTCGGTGGTGAAGACTTACTTCAATACCTTTCCGCACAGCAACGACCAGACCGTGGGCGACTCGTTGAATTTTCAAGGGTACCGTTTTCGCGGGGCCGTACCCACGAACAATAACTGGTATATCGCGCGTCTCGATTACAAACTAACGGGCAACGGCAACCATACGATCTTCGCGCGTGGTGCAGTTCGCAATGACGTGCACAGCGGGGCTCCTTACCTGCCCGGAACCTCGCCGCTGCAGAGCAACGTGGATTACAGTAAGGGCATCACGCTGGGTTATACTGCGATTCTGCGCTCGAATCTGGTGAACAACTTCCGCTGGGGTTTCACGCGGCAGAGCATCGGCATCCTCGGCAATAATGATAGCCAGCCGTTCATCTTCTTCCGCGGCTTGAATGATAACGAAACGGCCGCCAATTCAAGCTTGGCGGTGACCCGCAGCCACGATTACCAGACTCCGGTGAACAATTTCGTGGACGATATTTCGTGGAGCAAGAGCAAACACACCTATCAGTTCGGCACGAACATCCGGTTTATTCGCAACCCGCGCAAGAGCTTCCAGAACTCCTTCAGTGGCGCGACGACAAATTCCTCTGGCCTGAACACCGCGGGCATTGCCAACACCAGCAGCCCCTTGGATCCGGCAAATAACGGGTATCCGGCGATCGATGGCTCTTTCGGAAATTCCTACAACTGGCCGATTGTGGCCATGATGGGAATTGTCAGCGAGGCGGACGCCACCTTCAACTACGACAAGAACGGCAATCCGCTTCCTCTGAACTCCGCGGTGCAGCGTCGCTGGGGCGCCAATGAGTTCGAATTTTACTTCCAGGATTCCTATAAAGTGAAATCGAATTTGACTGTGACCTACGGTCTCCGCTATTCCCTGTTCTCCCCGCCGTGGGAGACGACCGGCACGGAGGTCGCCCCAACGTTCAATCTGGGAGATTGGTTCCAGACGAGGGCGAATAATGCCGCCCAGGGCATCGGCTCGAATGTGGATCCAGCGATTACGTTTGATCTGGCCGGCGCGGCCAATGGCCGGAAGGGATATTACGATTGGGATCTCAAGAACTTCGGTCCGCGCCTGGCTTTTGCCTATACTCCGGGATTCTCCTCGAACCTGTTGCGCCGGGTGTTTGGCGACAAGGACAAAACTGTCATTCGCGGCGGTTTCGGCATCGTCTATGACCGCGTCGGAGCAGGTTTGCTGAACAGTTTTGATCAATACGGTTCGTTTGGCCTTTCCACGCAGCTTACCAATTCGGTGATCCCCTCTGTGGCAACAGCTCCGCGCGTCACTGGGCTCAATATCATTCCGCAAATAGACCAGAACAGTCAGCCGTTTTTCCCAAGCGCGCCGCAGGGCGGCTTTCCTTATACGCCCCCACCCGACCCGTTTGGCCTGGCCATCCAATGGGGACTGGATAGCTCCATTCGCACTCCCTATTCCTACACCATGGACTTCTCCGTGGGCCGCGACTTGGGCAAGGGATTTAGCGTGGAAGTCTCCTACGTGGGACGTCTTTCCCACCGGCTGCTGGCCCAGGAGGACCTGGCCATGCCCCTGAATCTGGTGGACACCAAGACGGGGATCACGTACTTCCAAGCGGCGCGGCGACTTTCCGAATTGGCCGCGGCCGGGACACCTATTTCCTCGATCAACGCAGCCTTGGTAGGCTCCACGGCGGCGTACTGGCAGGACATGATTGCGCCCCTGGTTTCCGGTGACTCTTATGCGTATTCTCCATACTGCGCGAATCCCGGAGGATCGACGGCCGACCCAATACAGGCGGTGTATGACAGCTTCAGTTGCATGAATTTCAATGAAACGACAGCGCTTTGGATGATCGATCAGGTGGGCAACGATTTTTCCGGAAACGCGGGAATTGCCGGCACCTCGGGCACGAACTATTACCCGACCAAGCTGGGCCCCAACGCCTTTTTCAACCAGCAATTCAAATCGCTGTATGCCTGGCGCTCGAAAGGCAACGCCAACTACCACGCCATGCAGGTCAATATCCGCAAGAAAATGGCGCATGGGGTACAGTTTGATTTCAACTACACTTTCTCCAAGTCCATTGATATCTTCTCTGATGCGGAACGCGTAGGGCCGTGGAGCGGGCTTGGTGGCCAAGTCATCAACTCCTGGGATCCTAATGCGCGCCGGGCGGTTTCTGACTTCAACCTCAAGCACCAGATCAACGCCAACTGGATCGTGGAATTGCCCTTTGGCAAAGGAAAGCTGATTGGCAAGAACGTCCAAAGCTGGATGAACGCGGTCATCGGAGACTGGCAACTCTCCGGGCTGGCGCGCTTGACCAGCGGCTTCCCCGTGAGTGTGAACAACGGTGCTACTTGGCCGACGAACTGGCAACTCGGCGGAGGAGCCGTGCAGATTGGCCCTTTCTCCACAGGGACGACATATAACGCAGCAGGCACGCCGGCAGGCTCCGTGAGCATCTTCACAGATCCCAATGGAGCCACCGGAATTCAGGCGTTCCGGCATGCCTACCCT
>JAIQGC010000039.1:40963-73550 GCA_020072805.1 Terriglobia bacterium | reverse complement strand
AAAACTCCGCCAGATACGCGGCCTCGTGAAACCCGTTCGCTTTTCGCGCCGGATAGACGTAGCCCGCCCAGTCCGGATAGGACCACCCCGCCGGCCCCACGCGCAGCCTTATGGCTTCGGCAGGCGGCAATGGTTTGATCTTCTCGTCCGGTGTCGGCATAGGGTTCCGCCTTGGCGAGAGTAGGGAATTACCCCGGGGGTGTCAACGGGATGGAAACATGTTTCTCCGGATGGATTGCCTCGCGCCGCCCTCCTTGCTATGCTGTGCTGGCAATGGGGTATAGAAAGCTAAGCCGCGTGGCATCCTTTCCGCAAGTCTTCCTTCACAGGTGCGTCCATGAACATTTCCATCAGCTACAAGCACGTCAAGACTCACGAGCCGGTCGAAGAGGAGGTCAACCGGTACGCCGGTAAACTGGAAAAATTGCTGAAAAGTTATGCTGCGGATTCTGTTCAAATTCACGGAGTCTTCGCCAGAAATCCCCACAATTTCGAAAGTTCCTTCTCCCTGAACCTGAAGCTGCCCAGCGGCACGCTGCACTCCACCGGCACGGGCAGCGGCGTGCGCGCCAGCTGCAAGCAGGCCTTCAACGATCTCGAGGAACAGGTGAAAAAGCACCAATCCCGCCTCCGCCGCGACCACGAATGGAAGCGCAAGGGCCGCCCCGTTAAGCGGGTCGCCTGAGCCTTTCCCCCGGCGGATTTGGCGGCGCAGCTCTGTCCGCAGTTGACACTTTCTCTCCGGCCCTCTAAAGTCATCTTCTACAGATGAGTGTGCGCAAAGTTCAAATTGGACAGCTCTGGAAGAAAGACGGGACGCCGGATACCTATCTGGTCACCCGCGTCTATAACGAAGCCCTTAGCACCGTGGCCGTTCTGCGCAAGAGCGGCGCCGAGCAGGAGCAGCTCACCCGCGTCAAAGTCGAGCGCCGCCCCGACGGCGTGATGCTCCCCGGTTTTTCCCCCGCCCAGGACGACGAAAGCTTCTAGCCGCCCCTTAAATCGACCGCACCGCCATCTCCACCACGTCCTCGACCTGTGCCAATTCCTTTGTCAGGAACGCCTCGCCATACTTCACCCCGATCAACTGCCCGTAGTGCCGCGCCATCTGGTTCATCTCTTCCTCCAGCCGGTCAATCGCCAGATGCACCTTGGATTTCCGCGCTCCCTTTGCTGGTCGGAACTGCGAGGCATACGCCAGAATCGCCCGGTGCCGCTGTTTGTACTCCGCCGTGATGTCCACCACGAAACTCGGCCGCACTGGCGCATACGCCGTCGAATACAGAATCTTGAACGGCCGGAACGGTTCTCCCGCGATCGGCAACTGCTTCAATCCCGCCAGGAAGCACGCCTCGTATCCCAGCGTAGAGGCGTGGTAGTGGTCCGGATGCCGTGCCTCCCAATAAGGCAGAATCACCGTCCGCGGCCGCAGCTCGCGCAATACTTCCGCCAGCCGCAGCTTGTTCTCCCGGCTGGCCTGCACGTTCGAATCCGCCACCTCCAGCGTTCCCCTCCACTTGGCTCCCAGCAGTTTCGCCGCCCGCTGCGCTTCCCGCGCCCGCGTCTCCGGCGTCCCCCGCGTGCCCATCTCTCCCGCCGTCAGGTCCATCACCCCGGTCTTGTACCCCCGCCGCGCCATCTTGATCATCGTCCCCCCGCACGTCAGCTCCACGTCGTCCGGGTGCGCCGCAATTGCCAGCAGATCGAGTTTCATGGACATCTCCTCTTTTCCCCACGCCGGGCAAGCTCTCCCTCATCTCGCGAGCCCCGCATCTTACCCCGTGAATTGTGCTAACTTCTAGAGTCATCATGCCACCTCTTGACTCTTCTCTCCACGGCCGCGTCGCCCTCGTTACCGGCGGCGCACGCCGCCTCGGCCGCGCCGTGGCCCTGGGCCTGGCCCACGCAGGCGCCGACATTGTCCTCCACTACCGCGGCTCGGATGTCGCCGCCCGCTCCGCCGCCGCCGAAATCGAAGGCCTCGGCCGCCGCGCCTTTCCTGTCTCCGCCGACCTTCGCCAGGTCTCCGAAATCCGCCGCCTCATCGATGGGGCCTCCACCCGCTTCTCTCGCCTCGACTTCCTCGTTAACAGCGCTGCCGTCTTTTCTCCCGCGTCCCTGGAAACCGCCACTGAGGAGCAGTGGGACACCGCCCTTGACACCAATCTCAAAGCCCAATTTTTCGCCGCGCAAGCCGCCGCTCCGCTCCTGAAAGAATCCCGCGGCGCCATCATCAATTTCGCTTCCGTCGGCGGTCTCCTCCCCTGGGCCAACTACCTCCCCTACTCCGTCTCCAAGGCCGGCGTCATCATGCTCACTCGCTGCCTGGCCCGCGCCCTCGCCCCCGAGGTTCGCGTCAACGCCATCGCCCCTGGCACGATCACCATGCCCGGCGATCCCATAGAGTGGGAAGCCGATTTCATCCGCCGCGCCCCCTTGGCGCGCACCGGCACGCCGGAAGAGGTCGTCGAGTCCGTTCTTTTCCTCCTCCGTTCCACTTTTATTACCGGGCAAATCCTTATTCTCGACGGCGGCCGCTCGCTCTAGCCGGCTCCCGCCATACTCCTTATCCCCGGCCTTCCCGGCCACAATGACTTCTGTTTTCATTGATTTGCCGCCCTCCTCTCCCGCCAGTAACTCTTCCTTCATCGCTCTCATCTTCGGGGGCATGCGAGAATTTGTATTTCGGTGTATTCTGTGTGTTCAAGGAATTGAACACTTGCCTTTCGCGAGCCGTCCATTTCCTTGCCTAACTGACCGCCACACAGGAGCCCGAGCAAAGTATGGACGACAGCGCCGTGAAAAATCCCTCTTCGATGGAAGACATTGGCATTCGTGAATGGCTCGAATCGCTCGATTCGGTACTCCATGACAGCGGTCCCGAAGTCGCCCGCGAAATCCTTGAGCGCCTGCGCACCCACGCGCATCTGGCCGGCGTCGAAATTCCGTTCACCGCACGCACTGCTTACGCCAACACCATACCCGCCCGCCAGCAGCCTCTCTTTCCCGGCGACCAGGAGATCGAACGCCGCATCAAGAGCCTCATCCGCTGGAACGCCCTGGCCATGGTCGTCCGCGCCAATCGCGTCGAGCACAATATCGGCGGGCACATCTCCACCTACGCTTCCGCCGCCACTCTCTACGAAGTCGGCTTCAACCATTTCTTCCGCGCGCGCACCGACGAATTTGAAGGCGACACCATCTATTTCCAGGGCCACGCCGCTCCGGGCATCTACGCCCGCGCTTTTCTCGAAGGCCGCCTCTCCGCCCAGCAGCTCGAAAATTTCCGCCGCGAACTCAAGCCCGGCGGAGGCCTCACTTCCTACCCGCACCCCTGGCTCATGCCCGATTTCTGGGAATACCCCACGGTCTCCATGGGCCTGGGGCCCATCATGTCCATCTACCAGGCCCGCTTCAGCCGCTACCTGGAAAACCGCGGCCTCAAGCCCGTCACCGATGCCAAAGTATGGGCCTTTCTCGGCGACGGCGAAACCGACGAGCCGGAAACCTTGGGTGCCATCACCCTGGCCTCCCGCGAAAAACTCGATAACCTCATCTTCGTCGTCAACTGCAACCTCCAGCGCCTGGACGGCCCCGTGCGCGGCAACGGCCAGATCATTCAGGAACTCGAAGCCGCCTTCCGCGGCGCCGGATGGAACGTCATCAAAGTCCTCTGGGGAAGCGATTGGGATCCCCTCTTCGATCTCGACACCGAAGGCCTGCTTGTCCGCCGCATGGGCGAAATCGTCGACGGCGACTACCAAAAGATTTCCATCGAAAGTGGCGCCTACGTGCGCGAGCACTTTTTCGGCTCCGACCCGCGCCTGCTCAAAATGGTCGAGCCGCTCCCCGACGAAGCCCTGCGCCGCCTGCGTCTCGGCGGGCACGACCCCCGCAAGGTCTACGCCGCCTATAAGGCCGCCGTCGACCACAAAGGCTCTCCCACGGTCATTCTCGCCCGCACCATCAAGGGTTACGGCCTCGGCGAAAGCGGCGAAGGCAAAAACATCTCTCACCAGCAGAAAAAGCTCAACGAGGATGAACTCCGCGAATTCCGCTCCCGCTTCGGCATTCCCCTGAGCGACGACGACGTCGCCGAAGCTCCCTTCTACCGCCCCGCCGAGGACAGCCCGGAAATCGAATACCTGCGCAACCGCCGCGCCAGTCTCGGCGGCTATACCCCCAAGCGCACCGTGCGCTCCAAGCCCATCGTCGCCGACCAGGACGAACTCTGGCGCGAATTCGCCGAGGGCAGCGAGGGCCGTGAAGTTTCCACCACCATGGTCTTCGTGCGCATGCTCAATAAACTTCTGCGCGACCCCGAAATCGGCAAGCTCGTCGTTCCCATCGTTCCCGACGAAGCCCGCACCTTCGGCATGGAATCCCTCTTCCGCCAGGTGGGCATCTATTCGAGCGTCGGCCAGCTCTACGAACCGGTGGACGTGCACACCCTGCTCTATTACAAGGAAGCGCAAGACGGCCAGATTCTCGAAGAGGGCATCACTGAAGCCGGCTCCATGTGCTCCTTCATCGCCGCGGGCACCGCTTACGCCACCCACGGCATTAACACCATTCCGTTCTTCATCTACTACTCCATGTTCGGCCTGCAGCGCATCTCCGACCTCTTCTGGGCCGCCGCCGACATGCGCACCAAGGGTTTCCTCCTCGGAGGCACCTCCGGCCGCACCACGCTCGCCGGCGAGGGTTTGCAGCACCAGGACGGCAATAGCCACGTCCTCGCTCTGCCGATCCCCACCATGCGAGCCTACGACCCCGCCTTCGCCTATGAAATCGCCGTCATTCTTCAGGACGGCATCCGCCGCATGTACAAGGAGCGCGAGGACTGCTTCTACTACATCACCGTCATGAACGAGCCTTACGCCATGCCGGCAATGCCCGAAGGCTGCCGCGAGGGCATTTTGAAAGGCATGTACCGCTTCCGCGCTTCGGAAAAGAAGAACAGCAAACTCCGCGCGCAGCTTTTCGGCAGCGGCGCCATCCTCCGCGAAGTTCTGCATGCACAGGAAATTCTCGAGGAAAAATTCGGCGTGGCCGCCGACGTCTGGAGCGTCACCAGCTACAAGGCCCTCTACACCGACGGAATCGAAACCGAACGCTGGAACATGCTCCATCCCGCGGAAAAACCCCGCGTTCCTTACATTAGCCAGTGCCTCGCGGATGCTCCCGGCGTATTCGTCGCCGCCAGCGACTATCTGAAGGTATTGCCTAGCATGGTGGCGAAGTGGGTCCCGCGCCATCTCTCCGCTCTGGGCACCGACGGCTTCGGCCGCAGCGAAGGCCGTTCTTCCTTGCGCGATTTCTTCGAAGTGGACGCCAAGCACGTCGCCTACGCCGCGCTCGTCGAGCTCCAGCACGAGGGACAGATTGATCTCCCCGCGCTGCAAAAAGCCACCGCTGAACTCGGCATCAACCCCGAAAAACGAAACCCCCTCACCACCTAACCACTCAGTTCACACGTAGGGGCACGGCATGCCGTGCCCCTACTGGCCCTTACGCAAACGACTTCATCGCAATACGAACCCGTCCTTGGCGCTGTTTTCAACAGCCACAAGTTACGAGTCAGAAGTCACGCCTCCCCATCACCCCCGATGCAGCCGCACCGACCCATCCCCCGTCCGGATCGTCAGCGGCGGCCCTCCGCCGTTCAGTTTCCCCTGCACGCTCGACTTGCTGATTTCCCCTTCCACCGTCAGCGGAAGGTCCGCGCTGATCCGCCCGTCGCGCGTTTTTGCGTCCAGATTGGCCTGGAATCCCTCCGGGAACTCCGCATCCACTCTCCCGTCCCCCGTGCTGATGGACCAGCCTTGCTTCATCTTCGATCCGGCACCGATGCGCGCTTCCACGCTGCCGTCTCCTGTCTTGATGTTCAGAATGTCGAATCGTCCCTCGACGCTGATGTGCCCGTCCCCGGTCGTCGCTTCCAGCGCCCCGTCCACTCCTCGCGCCTCGATATGCCCATCGCCCGTGCGCAGCCGGATCTCCCCCTTGGCTCCGTGTACGCTGATGTGCCCGTCGCCGGTGCGAATCTCCATCTGCCCCTCCACCGCTTCTGATTCCACCGACCCGTCTCCCGTATCCACCGTCAGGTCCGCCGTCCGCGGCATGCGCACTTCGATGCGCAGGGACCGGTTCGTATTGATGCAGAAAACGCAGAGCCGGCTGGCGAGGTGCGCGTCCAGCTCGATGCGCGGCCCGTCCTGCCGCGCGTCAATCTTAAGCCCCTTGCCCAGCTCATAGCCGTGATACTCCACGCGAAATTCAATCTGCTTCGTCTCCGAGGTATACACCCGCACCGCCCCATCATTGGTGTGAATGCGCACCTGTGGCCGCTCGTTCACCGCATAGCTCTTGGTCCATTCCTCGGCATGCGCCACCGGAACCAGCAGCGCCATGCCCAAAATGGCCGCGCAGCCCGCGCCCAGCCACAGGGCAATTTTCTTCAAAATTATGACCTTGGAAATCATCGGCATACACCTCGTTGCAGGGACAGTCGGTTCCGGCCTGCTAGAAATAGGTACGCAACCCCCGCGGAAAAAGTTCCCCGGCCATGTCCAGCCCCAAAATTAACTTGTCATTTCGACCGGAAGGACGGCGGTTATTGCCGTCCCGGAGCGGAGAAATCTCTCTTCTCTCTACTGTCTCCGCGCACTCTTCCTACGCGCTCCCGCCCCGGCGGCCGCCGCCGTCCGCGCTCCCGGCTTGGCCCGCAAGGCCCCCAGAAACTTCTCCGCGGGCAGCGTATTGAGCACGTCCCTCTTCTCCAGCCAGCCCCGCCGTGCCATGGTCACTCCAAAGCGAATGTAAGGCAGGTTCTGCGTCGAGTGCGCATCCGTCGAAATAACCACCTTCACCCCGCGCTCCTTGCACATGCGCGGGTACGAATTGCACTCCATCGCCACCCCGTGCCGCGCCGCCGCATCCAGCACCTTCTCCATGTCGTAATCGAACGCCTCCCGGCGCAACAGCAGCCGCCCCGTGGGATGCGCGATGATCTGCGTGTAGGGATTTTCAATCGCCGCCAGCATCCGCTCGGTCATCGCCTCTCGCTCAAGATTCATGTACGAGTGGATCGAGCACACCACCACGTCCAGTTGCGCCAGAATCTCCGTGCTGTAGTCGAGCGTTCCGTCCTTCAAAATGTCCACTTCGGCCCCGGCAAAAATACGTATGCCCAGCCCGGCCTTGTCCGCTTCGCGCAGCTTTCGAATGTGCGCTGCCATGCGCCTTTCGTCCAGGCCGTTGGCCACGGTCACGGTTTTGCTGTGGTCGGTGATGGCGATATATTCGTGTCCCAGCTGCCGCGCCGCCGTAGCCATCTCTTCGATCGTGTTCTTGCCGTCGCTGGCCGTCGTGTGCATCTGCAAGTCGCCGCGAATCTCCTCCCGCCGCACCAGTTTGGGCAGCGCGTGCTTTTCCGCCGCGGCAATCTCCCCGCTGTTCTCACGCAGTTCCGGCGGAATGTAGTCCAGCTTCAGCTTCGCGTAAATCTCTTCCTCGCTGGCGCCCGCCATGCGCTTCTCGCCCTTCAGCGTGCTCAGCGCGTATTCGTTCAGCGTATAGCCCATCTCGTTGGCCCGCCCGCGCAGCGCCACGTTGTGCTCTTTCGACCCCGTGAAATAGAGCAGTGCCGCTCCGAAGCTTTCCTTCTCCAGCAGGCGCACGTCCACCTGCATCCCGTCCTCCAGCGTGAAGCTCACCTTGTTTTCCCCGCGCGCCAGCGTCTGCTCAATCCCTGGAAATTCCAAAATATGCTCCGCCAGCGTCTCCACCTTGGCTTTTGTGGTGTGCCCGGCCCCTAGCGTCACCAGCAGGTCCAGGTCTCCCACCGTCTCCTTGCCCCGCCGCAGCGACCCCGCAGGCGTCACCGACGCCACCGCCTTGCCCGCCTTGCCGATATGCTCGATAAGCCGTTCCGCCGCCTCCTCCGCCGTGTGCACATGAAAGCGCCCGGATGACTTTCGAAACGTGGCCACGGCCTTCAGGATGTTCTGCTCGCTCTTCTCCCCAAACCCCGGCACCGCCCGCAGCTTTCCTTCCCGCGCCAGCGCCTCCACCGCCTCGACCGTTCCCGCGTGAAACGTCTTCCACAGCAGCGACACCTTCTTCGGCCCCAGCGATTGCAGCGCCAGCACCTGCAAAAGCGTCTCCGGATATTTCTTCAGCAGCGTTTTCCGCAGGCTGTAGTCTCCCGTCTTGACGATTTCTTGAAGATGCTCCGCCAGACGCTCGCCGATTCCCGGCAACTCCTTCAGCTTTTCCGGTTCCTGCGCCAGCGCGGCCACCGATTCGGGCAGGGAATCCACCAGTTCCGCGGCCTTCTCATAGCTGCGGTAACGCCCGATGAAGGCGCCGTCGATTTCCAGAAGTTGCGCGGTCTCGCGCAGTATGCGGGCGATTTGCCGGTTGTCCATGCGCTGATTATAGAGCGATTGCATCTGCCTGCGGTAGGGCTTGCGCGTTGCCGGGGCACACCGCTAGCGCCCCTAATTCTGGCAAGAGTTTTGGTTGAGACTGGAATATCCTGCGGCTGCCGTTCAGGCCGATTTGCTGACGTTCGCCGCTTGCGGTCCTTTGGGACCCTGGACGACTTCGAACTCTACCGAGTCGCCTTCCTGCAATGTCCGGTATCCTTCTCCGACAATCGCAGAATAATGGACAAACACATCCGGTCCATCCTCGCGTCCGATAAAACCATACCCTTTCGAATTATTGAACCACTTGATCTTCCCTTGCACTTTAGTGTTCTCCTGTCAGGGACATTGGCATTCGTCCGCACACAAGCGCTGGGGGGGCAATTCGAACAGCCACCACAGAAGTTTCATTGTCGGGGAGTGTACCAGAGTGGAACCCGCAGTCAAGAGTGCAAACAACTGTTTCTTACTGCCGCCTTACCCGTCCGGACGGACAGGGGGAAGCCTGTCCGGGCAAACAGGTATGTCTATTCGAATGGAGCGGCAATCGTCGGATGGCGAATGGGACCGCGCCGCTTATTGCTCGTCTTCTGCTTTCTTGCGCCAGACGATCGGTTTCAGAATGTAAAAGAGATTGTTGTAGCTGTCGGTCCACAGGCGCAGCTTGGGCGGGACGACGATGGGCTCGGCGGCGTCGGCGATTTCCGGCAGCGCGGCGAAGCTTTTGTTCTTCGTGAGCAGCACCCAGTCGGAGGTGGAAATCATGTTCTCGTCATCGTCATCGTTGGAGATGAGCGTCGCAAAAACGCCCGCCTGGTCGGCGATTTGTTTGACGATGGGGGCCAGGTCCAGGTAGGTGTTCGACGTGTGGATGGCCAGAATGCCGTCCGGTTTGAGGTGCCGGAAATAGAGGGCCACGGCCTCGCGCGTCAGAAGGTGCACGGGGATGGCGTCGCCGGAAAAAGCGTCCACGGCCAGGACGTCGAACTGCTGGGGCTCTTCGCGTTCGAGCGAAAGCCGGGCATCGCCGAGCACGAGTTCCACTTTCGCCGGCGTCTCCCGCAGAAAATAGAACGAATTCCGGGCAATTGCGACGACCTGCGGATTGATTTCGTAGTAGCGCACGGTATCGCCGGCTTTTCCAAAGGCCGCCAGCGTGCCCGTGCCCAGGCCGATGACCCCGAACTTCTTCGGTCCTTCGCAACATTTGTTGAGCGCCAGGGCCACGCCGGAGTCCGGCCCATAATAGCTGATGGGCAGGAGATGCTTGGCAGGGTCCATGAACTCCTCGCCGTGGTCAATCGTTCCGTGCAGCAGCGTGCGAATCACCCGGCCGTCGTCCTTCGTTTCCGTGACGCGCAGGGCGGCGTAGAAATTGCGCACCATCACGATGGAATCTTCCCGCCGCGCGCGAATATTCAGCACCAGCACCACGGCCATGGCCACCGCCGCGGCGCTCCAGAAAATCCGCGCCAGCCATCCTTCGCGCCACAAGGCGAACAGCGCGAATAGCGCCGTCACCAGCAGGGTCAGCGGAAATTCATACACATTGCGGAAAATATACGGCGCCACCAGCCCCACGAAGATTGCTCCCAGTGCTCCCCCCAGCGAAATCGTCAGATAGTAGCGGGTCAGCTGGCTGGCTGCCGGCCGCAGGCGGTAGAGCTCCCCATGACAGAACAGGCAGCACACGAAAAGTCCGGCTCCGAATAGCGGCACGCTCACCTGCAATTTTTCCGCGAAGCTGGGTTCATAGATGGCATAGCCCAGCGCGCCCAGCATCACCGCCAGCAGGCGCACCATCAGCCAGTGCGAATAGAGGCTGCGGCGATTGAAGGCCATGGCGAACGTGAGCAGGTACAGCGCCAGCGGCAGCACCCACAGCAGCGGAATGGGCGCCACGTTCTGCGTGAGATGATTGGTCACCGAAAGCAGCAGCATCGAGCCGCACGCCGAAAGCGCCAGCCACAGCAGCCGCGTGCGCAATTCCGGCGGGGCATCGGCCTCCGCGGCCCCGGCAGCCGGCGAGGGCTCGGGCACCGCAGCGCTGCGGCTGATCCAGGCTGCCGCGGCGCAGAAAGCAACGAACGCCAGATAGAGCCACGACCAGCCGTGCAGTTGCGCATCCGTCGCGGTGCGCGGCTCGATCAAAAACGGATAGCTGAGCAGCGCCAAAAACGACGCCAGATTGGAAAGCGCGAAAAGATGATAAGGCTGCGCGCCGGGCCGCCGCCGCGCGTACCAACTCTGCACCAGCGGACTCGTGACGCTCAGCAGCAGGAAGGGAAGTCCGATCGAAGTGGCCAGCAGCGCCAGTATCCGCCATGCCGGGTCGCCCCCAGGCGCGGGCCGCCAGTGAGCCCCCGGCGTGATGGGCAGCAGCGCCAGGCTGGCTAGCAGCAGAATCACGTGAAAGGAGGAAAGCTGCCGTGGGGAGAAGCGCCGCGTGGTGAAATCCGCGTAGGCGTAGCCCAGCAACAGCGTGCTCTGAAAGAAAACCAGGCAGGTGGCCCATACAGAGGCCGAACCGCCGAACCACGGCAGAATCACCTTGGCCAGCAGCGGCTCGATCAGAAACAGCAGAAACGCGCCAAGAAAAATCACCGCCGCGTAGAGCAGTCCCGCGGCGCGGTTCGAGGAAGTGGCTTCAGTGGGCATAAGCTCCTGTGGTTCAGGCTCCTGGATGGAATCGCAGATAATACAGGATTCCGGCGATGGATTTACCGTCTTGAATGATTCCCTTGCGAATCATCTTCTTCAGTTCGGTTTTGCGGAATGCCCGCACTTCGATCTTCTCGTCCTCTTCGGGCTGCGCCGCTCCGGCGGTCAGCCCGCTAGCCAGCAGGACGTGCATGCGTTCGGTGAGGAAACCGGGCGTTGGGAAAAAATGGAAGAGCACGCGCAGGCGTTTTGCGCTGTAGCCGGTCTCTTCCAGCAGTTCGCGGCGTCCCGCCGGGAGCGGTTTTTCTCCCGGTTCCAGATGCCCGGCGCAGAGTTCCCATAGAAATTGCCCTGTGGCGTAGCGGAACTGCCGCACCAGGACGATGCGCCCGTCGGGCAGCACCGGAAGAATGACCACCGAGCCGTGGTGCACGACGACTTCGCGCGTGGCGCGCAGGCCGCCGGGCTCGATGATTTCGTCGCGGCGCACGTTGTAAGCCCGCCCGCGGAACATCACCTTACTGCTCAGCACCCGAACATTTTTCATTTTTTGCTTGCCCGACCCGCTGCACTTCATGGCTTCTGGCCTTCTCCCGCTGCCCAAATGCGTTCCAGTTCGTAATAATGATCGGGGAACTGCGGCGTATAGCGCAGGAAGGACGGAATGGGATAGCGTATGCCGCCCTTGTGCGTGCCGGCCAGTCCTTCGACAAGTTCCGCCATCTTCGCGCCGGGCAGCGAAAAAGCCATCTCCGAATCCTCGGTCTGGCCGAACACTCGGTCGCCGTAGCACGGCAGAATCACCTGGTAGTCGGCGGAAAGCATGGTGCGAATGATTTCGTCGGAGCAGTCCACGCGCCCGGTGAACGAACTGGTCAGCGCCCCGCCGCGCTTCCACAGCGCTCCGGTGAGCAGGCGCATGACCTGCGCGGCATTGCCGTAAATGATCAGCGCGTCGGGAACAAATTCCGCGCGCCCCGCGGGAGCCACCAGCAGATGCTGGTACGTTCCGTGGGGAAACTTTTCCGTGGCGGCTTCGCTGCGCGCTCCGGCTTCCATCGTCTCCACGTACATGCCGCAGGCCAGGTGGCCTTCGGAATAGTGGCTGGTCAGCGGGGAAAATCCGAAGGCGATCTTGGTCAGCGGGCAATTCAGGTCCTCTTCGCCCACCGCGATGGTCCAGCCCATGCGCCGGGCCATGGCGATGGCCTGGCAGATGGCGATCTGGATGTGCAGGTCGCGGTGCGGACGCTTGGCCTTTTCGGGAACCGGTTCCTGCGGGGTGAGCAGCTTGACGGCCACGGGAAACGTGGCCGGGCGGATGTGCGTTTCGATTTCGCGGGTGAAGGTTTTGCTGTCCATGGCGCCTCCGGGAAAAGAAAAGACATGATACCCGGAAAGCGAAAAATGGGCACGCCGCACCGCTCCGCGCGATTGCCAGCGGGAGCCGCCTGTGCCTATACTGCGAATGCGGCCATGCCCATCAACACCCTCATTGTGGACGACGAAAAGCCCGCGCGGGAGGAGCTCGCCTTCCTGCTGAAAAGCTTTCCCGACGTGAACGTGATCGGGCAGGGAAAGAATGGCGTGGAAGCGGTGGCTCTCATCAAGGAACATTCTCCCGATTTGGTTTTTCTCGATGTGCAGATGCCCGGCTTGGACGGCTTCGGTGTGCTGAAAAAACTTGTCGAGCGCAAGATGAAGGTTCCTCACGTGGTTTTCGCCACGGCCTTTGACCATTACGCGGTGCAGGCGTTCGAGGTCAACGCCGTGGATTACGTTTTGAAACCCTTCGACAAGGCGCGCATCGCCCGGGCCATCCAGAAGGCCCGGCGCGAAATCGAATCGCAGACCAGCACCACCGAGCGGCTGGAGATGCTGGTGAACCAGCTGGGCGGCGCGGCCAAGCCGGCGCAGCCCGTGAAGATTCTGGTGAAATCGCAGCAGCGCCTGCTGCTGGTGGATTCCGAGGATTTGATTTTCGCTTCCATCGAGGACGGACTGATCACCGTAATTGCGCGCGATTCCGAGGGCACCTCGAATTACCGCACGCTCGAGGAATTGAACGCAGCGCTCGATTCGGAAGCCTTCTGGCGGCCGCACCGCTCCTTCCTGGTGAATATTCACCACATCAAAGAAGTGGTGCCGTGGTTTAAATCCAGCTACATGATCAAGATGAGCGACAAGAAGCACACGGAAATTCCGGTGAGCCGCGCGCAGACCAAGCGGCTGCGTGAACTCTTCAAACTCTAACCGAACAGGAAAAACTACAAGCAACGGGGTCATCCTGAGGCGAACCGGCAGGGTTCGCCGAAGGATCTCAACTGAAAGTATGGGTAACACGCTGCGTTGAGATTCTTCGTCCCGGTAAAAACCACCGGGACTCAGAATGACAGCGTTCTCTCTTTTAGCAATTGGCCGTGATGCGGCAATCCGCCGGGCTTCGGCCGGACCTGCGCTACACAGAACCGCGCCGGACGTGTTAGCATCAATCGTGTGTTTCTTGCCCTGCGTTTTGCAGGGGCAAGGTGAGTGGACTGAAGGCGCACAGCCAGGAATGGCTGTGCCACCCCCGACACGATGGATTTCTCGCTCAAAGACCACCAAAAACTGATTCGTGAGACTGTCCGCCAATTCATGGAAACGGAGATGCGCCCGCTGGTGAAGGAAAACGACCGCCTGGCTCGCTATCCGGAGGCGCAAATCCGTAAGCTGGGCGAAATGGGCTGCTGCGGCATGTTGGTCCCCGAAGAGTGGAGCGGAGCGGGCATGGACACGGTTTCCTACGTGCTCATGCTGGAAGAAGTGGGGCGCGTGGACGCTTCCACGGCGGTAACCCTGAGTGTGACCAACTCCGCGGTGAATCTGCCCCTGCTTGCTTTCGGCACTCCGGCGCAAAAGAAAAAATATCTTACCCGCCTGGCTTCGGGTGAAATCATCGGAGCCTTTAGCCTGACCGAAGCGCAGGCCGGTTCGGACGCCGCCGCGATTCAGGCCACGGCCGTGCGCCAAGGAAATGTTTACAAGCTGAACGGAACGAAGACCTGGGTGACCAGCGGCGACCACGTGGGGATGTATCTGGTGTTTGCCAAGACCGATGCGCAGGCGGGCGGGAAGGGAATCTCCGCGTTTCTGGTGGAACCTGGATTTCCCGGCTTTCGCGTGGGCCGGCACGAAGAGAAAATGGGCCAGCGGGCTTCTCCGGCGACGGAAATTATTCTCACGGACTGCGTGGTTCCTGCCGAAAATCTTCTCGGGGAAGAAGGCCAGGGACTGAAAATCGCGCTCAGCGCGCTCGATGGCGGAAGGCTGGGCATTGCCGCGCTTTCCGTGGGCATCGCCCAGGGCGCGCTGGAAGAGTCCGTGAAGCACGCCAAGCAACGCCGCGCCTTTGGAAAGACCATCGGCGAGTTCCAGGCTATTCAGTGGATGCTGGCGGACATGCAGACGGAGATCGAAGCCGCGCGCGGACTGACCCACTACGCGGCTTGGCTGAAGGATTCTGGCGGGCGCATGGGCTCGCAGGCTAGCCGGGCGAAGCTCTACGCCAGCGAAATGGTCAACCGCGTGGTGTATAAGGCGGTACAGATTCACGGCAGCATCGGCTATTCGCGGGAGATGGACGTCGAACGCATGTACCGCGACGCGCGGGTGGTTTCCATTTATGAGGGCACCAGCGAGATTCAGAGGATCATCATCGCCCGGGACCTGCTGGAGAAGAGTGGAACGCAGGGCAGGGACTAGGGCCAGTTCCAAAACGGGAAGAGATGGGGTACACCCCGGCAGTTTTTGTAAGAGTGGCAAATAAAGGACTTGCGAATGGCGGCTGAAGAGACTAAGAAGAAGCGGGTGCTGAGCGGGATGCGGCCGACGGGGAGGCTGCACATTGGGCATTACTTTGGGGCGCTGGAGAATTGGGTGCGCCTGCAGAATGATCCTGGCTACGACTGCTTCTACTTTGTGGCCGACTGGCATGCGCTGACCACCGACTACGCCGACCCTTCGGGCGTGGCGCAGAGCACCATTGAAATCGCCACGGACTGGCTGGCGGCGGGACTGGACCCGGAAAAGGCCGTGCTGTTCGTGCAGTCGCAGGTGCCGGAGCATGCGGAGCTGCATTTGCTGCTGTCGATGGTGACGCCGCTGGGATGGCTGGAGCGCGTGCCGACGTACAAGGAGCAGCTCGACAACATCAAGGACAAGGATTTGCATACTTATGGTTTCCTTGGCTATCCCACGCTGCAAACCGCGGACATCATTATTTATGGCGCGGAAGGGTTGCCGCTGGTTGTGCCGGTGGGAGAGGACCAAGTGGCTCATGTGGAACTCAGCCGTGAAATCGTGCGCAAGTTTAACTTTCATTTTGGAATGAGCATCGATACTGCCGAGATGAGCAAACCTGAGAACGCTATGGCGGTACAGATCATGTGGGAAACTTTTCGTGGGAAGGCTAGCGCCTTTTCGCAGGTCTCAGTTCCATCGCAGGTCGCTATTGAAAGAATGGCCGGGGACATCAGAAAGGCCGCGATGGAGGGGGGGCTTGTCAATTTCTATGAAAGGTTTGTGCCTTGGGTACAGGAAAACAGAGCGGCCGAAAAATTTATAGCTCTTAAAGCGGTTTTGACTCCGCCACAGGAAATACTAACCAAGACTCCGCGTATTCCTGGTACTGACGGCCGAAAAATGTCCAAGAGCTACGGCAACTTCATCTCGCTGAGCGAGAGCGACGCGGACATCCGGGCGAAGACGAAGGTGATGGTGACGGACCCGGCGAGGAAGCGGCGCACCGACGTAGGCGATCCGGAGAAGTGTCCGGCTTACGATTGGCACAAACTGTTTTCCAGCAAGGAGACGCTGGAGTGGGCGGCGGCGGGGTGCCGGACTGCGGGGATCGGGTGCATCGAGTGCAAGGCGAAGATGGCGGATCATCTGATTACGTGGATCGAGCCGGTGCGGGCGCGGCGCAAGGAGTACGAGGCGCATCCCGGGCGAGTACTGGAGATTTTGGACGCCGGGTCGGGAAAAGCGCGTAAAGTAGCGCAGGGGACGATGGAGAGGGTGAGGGAGGCGGTTTTTGGGTGGGGGAGGAAGAGGAAAGAAGTGGCGGAGAAAGAGTAAGGATTAAACGCAGAGGCGCAGAGTACGCAGAGGGAAGAGGAAGAGCACAGCCAGGAATGGCTGTGCCACGGAAAGAATAGAGAATGGCATCGCCGTATAACATTCAGATTGCGATGTATGAAGGTCCGCTGGATCTGCTGCTGGATTTGATCAAGAAGCAGGAGATCAATATCCACGACATTCCCATCGCCAAGATCACCGCGCAGTATCTGGAATACATCCACAAGCTGGAAGCGCTCAATGTGGACGTTTCGGCGGACTTTGTGTACATGGCGGCGACGCTGATCTATATCAAATCGAAGATGCTGCTGCCGCCGGACCCGCTGGCTTCGCCGGAGGAGATGGCCGGAGATCCGCGCGCGGAATTGGTGCAGCGGCTGGTGGAGCACGAGAAATTCAAGAACGCGGCGCAATTGCTCTATCAGAAGCAGCAGATCGAAGAGCACGTGTGGTCGAAGCCGGACAAGTCGCTCTACAACGACGAAGAGACGGAAGGCGATCTGGTGGTGTCGCTGGTGGATTTGGTCAAGGTGTTTCAGCAGGTGCTGGAGCGGCGGCGGGAAGTTTCGCGGATCGAGCTGAAGCACGACCAGTTCACCGTGGCGCAGATGGTGGCGCAATTGCGCGCGCGGATTTTGGCCAATGACGTGCCGGAAGTGAACCTGATTGAATTTTTCGAGGCTTGCCCTTCGCGGCACGCCATGATCGTGGCGTTTCTGGCGGTGCTGGAGATGGTCAAGCTGCAGGCGGTGGTTCTGGCGCAGGACAAGCAGTTCGGCACGATCGTGGTGCGCCGGCACAAGATGTTCGAGGCGGCTTTCGATGAAAAAGGCGAAATCCAGCAGATTGACGGGGAGTATCGCTAGGACCGGACGGGAGCCGGCAGCGGAAAACACATGACCAACGAAGAACGCAAGGCGGCTTTGGAAGCGATGATTTACGCGGCGGACGATCCGGCCACGCTCGAACAGTTGAGCGCGGCGCTGGGCGAGGAGAAGGCCGCGGTGCAGGCGTCGCTTGATGAGTTGATGGCCAGCTCGGCAAACGAAGAGCGGGGCATCGAGATTCGCGCGGTGGCCGGGGGCTACAAGCTCTACACCAAGGCGCAGCATCACGACGTGGTGCGGCGGTTCATCAAGAGTTTGCGGCCGCCGCTGCGGCTGAGCATGCCGGCGCTGGAAACGCTGGCGGTGATCGCCTACAAGCAGCCGGCCACGGCGCCGGAGATTCAGGAAATTCGCGGGGTGAATACTTCGGGTGTGCTGAATACGCTGCTGGAAAAGAAGCTGATCACCACGGCGGGGCGCAAGGAAGTGATGGGGCGGCCGATTTTGTACAAGACGTCGAAGGAGTTCCTGATGCGCTTCGGGCTGAGCGACCTGGAAGAGCTGCCCAGTCTGAAGGAGTTCGAGGCGCTGGCGCGCGAGGCCATGGGCGGGGACGAGGGGATTGTGGCGGAGGCCGCGGCGGCGGAGAAGCCGGCCGAAGCTGCCTCGGAAGCAGCCGCGCAGAGCTCGGAGAGCGGAGCGGAGAAAACGGAAGGCGGCGAAGAGCCGAACGCGGCCGCCGCGGGGCAGTAAAATAAAAAAATATTGCGCCGCGGAAAGTTTCGCGCGGATTCCGCGGCAGAGAACCGGAGAAGATGCGGACAGTCGGGAAGATTGTCCGCCACACCATGGAAGAACGCTTACAAAAACTGATTGCCCGCGCGGGAATTTCCTCGCGGAGGCACGCCGAAGAGCTGATCCTCAGCGGACAGGTGCGCGTGAACGGCAAGGTGGTGACCGAACTGGGCACCAAGGCCGATCCGGCGAAGGATCGCATCGAAGCCGCGGGGCGGCTGGTCGTCGCGGAAGAGCGCAAGGTGTATCTGCTGCTGCACAAGCCGCCGCAGATTGTCTCCACGATGGCCGATCCCGAGGGCCGGCCGACGCTGCGGCATTATCTGCGGGGATTGCCGGAGCGCGTGTATCCGGTGGGGCGGCTGGAGTTCGACGCTTCGGGCCTGGTGTTTCTGACCAACGACGGGGATCTGGCGGCGGAAATGCTGCGGCTGTGGAGCCACCTGCCGCAGACGTACTACATCAAGGTGAAGGGGCGGCTCAGCGAGATGCAGGTGAAGCAGATCGCGGCGGAGACCAGCGCGCTGCTGAAGCCCATCCGCCAGCCGGGAGCGACGCGCGGGCACACCGCGAATTTCTGGTACGAAGTGACGCTGCGGGATTCGCGGCGGGACCGTTTGCGGCGCGCGTTACTGATTCAGCAACATCCGGCGGAGAAGCTGAAGCGCGTGGCCATCGGGCCGCTTACCCTGGGAGGGGTGCCGCTGGGACGTTATCGCTCGCTGACGCCCACGGAAGTGGCGCGGCTGCAGCGCGCATTGCAGGCGGGGGCCGTGGCCAAACCGCCGAAGAAGAAAAGGCCGCCGAAGAAACAGAAGGAAACCGTGATCGTCGCATGAGCCGATTTCTCGAGGAGCGCATACCGGAATACATTCGCGGGATACCCGCGTATGTTCCGGGCAAGCCCGTCGAGGAAGTGGAACGCGAACTGAAGATTCACGCCATCAAGCTGGCCTCCAATGAAAATCCGCTAGGCCCTTCGCCGCTGGCGCTGGAGGCGGCGCGGAACGCGCTGGCCCGGTCGAACCGTTATCCCGACGGGGGAAGCAAGGTTTTGCGGGAGGCGCTGGCGGCACGGCACGGCGTTTCTTCCGGAGAGATTTTCATCGGGCTGGGCTCGAGCGAAATCATCGACTTGGCGGCGCGCGCGCTGTTGCGGCCGGGCTTGGCCGGGCTGACGTCCCACGGCACGTTCGCGCTGTATCCCATCGCCATTCGCGCGAGCGGGGCCGCGCTGTTGGAAGTTCCGCAGCGCAATTACGGTTTTGATCTTCCTGCAATGGCCGCGGCCATCCGCGAAGAGACGCGGGTGATCTATCTGGCCAATCCCAACAATCCCACGGGGACGGCGTTTGGCGCGGCGGAGCTGGATGAATTTCTGAGGCGCGTTCCGCGGGACGTGCTGGTGGTTCTGGACGAAGCTTATATCGAGTACGCCGAGCGCATGGACTTTCCGCGCTCGCTCGAACTGTTCCGCGAGCGGGACAATCTGGTGATTCTGCGGACGTTTTCGAAAGTGCATGGGCTGGCCGGTCTGCGCATCGGTTACGGAATCGCGCGCGCGGGGCTGGTTCACGAATGGAACAAGCTGCGCACGCCCTTCAACACGTCTGCGGTGGCCCAGGCGGCCGCGCTGGCGGCGCTCGATGACGCCGAACACGTGCGCCGCTCGGTGGAGATTACCCGCGCGGGACGCGGGCAGTTGATTGCCGGGCTGGGCCGGATGGGATTGCACCCGGTGGCTTCGGAAACGAATTTCGTGTTCGTGGAACTGGGCCCACACGCCAAACAGATTGCAGGGGAACTTCTGCGGCACGGAGTGATTGTGCGCCCGCTGGGCTGGACGGGCTTTCCGGACGCGATTCGAATTTCCGTTGGCGCTCCGGAAGAAAACGATACGTTCCTCGCGGCTATGGGGCAGGTCTGGCCCGCTCATTCCGCAGTGCGGCAGGCCTAGTCCACGGAGAACATTTTCCTGACCATGACGATCCTGCTTCCCGAAGTACTGAAGTCTTCGCCCGACCCGCTGCTGGACATTCTGAAAGAGAGCAAGAGTATTGCCGTGGTGGGCATTTCGCGGAATCCCCTGCGCGCCAGCAATGAGATTGCGCAGTATCTGCTGGCGGCGGGCTATGACGTTGCCGGAGTGAACCCGGGCGAGACGGAAGTTCTGGGGCGGCCGTGCTATGCGCGCGTGGAGGATATTCCGGAAGCGGTGGACATCGTGGATATTTTTCGAAAGTCCGAGGATGTGCCGCCGGTGGTGGAAAGCGCGATTCGCAAGGGCGCTAAAGTGATCTGGATGCAGCAGGGAATCGAGAATCAGGCGGCGGCGGAGAAGGCGCTGGCTGCGGGAATGATCGTGGTGATGGATTCGTGCATTCTGGTGGAGCACCGGAGGCGGCTGCGGGAGTTGGCGCGGTAAACCCTTCTTTTAGCGGGGCGGCAGCGGATAGATGACGAGGTTGTGTTTGCCGGGGGGCACGACGGCGAGGAATCTTCCGTCGGGCGAAATCTGGAAATCGCGAAACAGCAGGCCGTGCAGGATGGAGTGGAATTCCACTTCCGTCACGGGAATGGTGTCGTCTTCTTCGGCATCCTTGTCCTTCCGCGGAAGGATGGGGGCCAGCGGGGGCAGGTCAATCCAGTCGAGCTCGGCGGATTTTTTTTCGGCGGAGCGGCGCAGCAGAATATGTTTTTCGTCGGGGGCCCATTGATATTCGCCGAGGCCGATGCGAACGCGGGCGGCGCGGTTGGGCGCGGCGAGGTCGCGGATTTCGAGGACTTCGCGGTCGATGTAATAGGCGGCTTTTGTGCCGCTGGGTGAAAGGGAGAGGCCTCCGGAGAAATTGCCGAGTGTGGCCAGCTCCGTATCGGTTTCCTGATTCAAGTCGAAACGCTGCAATCGGGGAGGGCCACTGAGGTTGCGGTCGCGCTCGACGGCGAAGACCAGATTGTGGGCGGGGTCAAAGCAGGCGTCCACGAAGGTGCGGCCGTTGAAGAGGGCGGAATGCCGTGCTTTGGCGGGCGCATCGGGGCCGGTGCCGGGATGGGCGCTAAGGATGGAAAACAGCAGGCGGGGTTTGACGGTTTCGCTGAGGTAGAGCACGGTTTGACCGCCGTCCATCCAGCCGCCTCCGGTGGCGTCGGTCACCTGAAATTCGGGGCTGGGGGTTTTCAGTTCCTTTCCGTCGCTATCGAGCATGAGCAGGAGCATCTGGTCGTGGGGGCGGTCATCGCCATCGAGGGCGCGTGTGGTGAAGAGTTCTGCGAGAATGCGGCGGCCGTCGCGGGACCAGCGGAAGGAGTCCACGCCGTAGCTGAAGGCGCCTTCGCCGAGGATGAATTTTTCGCTATTGAGGAGACGGCGGCGCCTGCCGTCGGGTCCTTCGGCCCAGATGTCGTCGCGCTCCATGACATAGTGCTTGGATTTATAGACGTGGCGCACGGCGAAGGCGATGTGGCCGCCGGGCCCGAAGGCGAAAGCGGTGATTTCCTCATTGATGGTGCGCACAGGGGCGTCCTGGGCGCGAGCCTGAGGCGCGGCGAGGGCCGTGGCGCAGAAGCCCGCCAGGAACAACGCGGCGGCAGATGCCCAAGTCAGGCCCGGCACCGTGCGGCTGAAAAAAGTGTTGGAATGCATCCTGTCGAGTGAGATGCGCCTGGTCACTTTGCCGCTGCCCTCTGAGCTTTAATTTTCCGAATTTCCTCGAAGCGCTGGCGCAGGCGCTGTTCGAAACCCTGGTCGGTGGGAAGGTAATAGCTGCGGCCCTGGAGATTGTCCGGGAGGCAGGTCATGGCGGTGACTTTTTCCGCGTAATTGTGGGCGTACTCGTAGCCCTTGCCGTAGCCGAGGTTGCTCATCAGGCCGGTGGGAGCGTTGCGCAGGTGCAGAGGGACGGGATCGGCTTCGGTCTTGCCGACGTCTTCCAGCACCGCGCCGTAGGCGGTATAGAGAGCGTTGGATTTGGGAGCGAGGGAAAGATAGACGGCGGCCTGGGCGAGAGCCAGATAGCCCTCGGGCGCTCCGATGAAATCGAAGGCTTCCTTGGCGGCCAAAGTCACCGCGAGGGCGCCGGGTTCGGCCAGGCCGATGTCCTCACTGGCCATGCGCACCATGCGGCGGGCGAGGAAGAGCGGGTCCTCGCCGGATTCGAGCATGCGCGCGAGCCAGTAGAGAGCGGCGTCGGGGTCGGAGTTGCGCACGGATTTGTGCAGGGCGGAGATGAGGTTGTAGTGCTCCTCGCCGGCCTTGTCGTAGCGCAACATCTTGCGCTGGAGAATCTCTCCCAGTCGTTCGGAGGTGAGCGAGCGGCGGCCGTCGGCGCCGGGGGCGGTGCTGCGGACGGCGAGTTCGAGCGTGTTGTAGGCGGAGCGCGCATCGCCATTGGCGAAGGAAGCGATGCGGAAGAGGACTTCTTCGCCGGCGTCGACGTTTTCGTTGCCCAGGCCGCGTTCGTTGTCGGCGAGCGCGCGGCGCAGAAGTTCGGCGATCTGCGGAGTGGAGAGCGGCGCGAGGACATAGACCTTGGTGCGGGAGAGCAGCGGGGCGATGACTTCGAAGGAGGGATTTTCGGTGGTGGCGCCGATGAAGAGAATGTGCCCGGCTTCGACGTAGGGAAGAAAAGCGTCCTGCTGGGCCTTGTTGAAGCGGTGCACCTCATCCACGAAGACGGTGGTGCGGCGGCCGCCGCGGGAGGCCCGCTCGGCTTCGGCCATCACTTCCTTGATTTCCTTGATGCCGGCGAGGACGGCGCTGAAGGAAACGAATTCGGCTTTGGTAAGGCGAGCCACGAGGAGGGCGAGGGTGGTCTTGCCGCAGCCGGGCGGCCCCCAGAGGATCATGGAGCCGAGTTCGTCGCGTTCGATCTGCACGCGCAGGGGTTTTCCGGGGCCGAGTAAATTTTCCTGGCCGGTCATTTCATCGAGCGTGCGCGGGCGCATGCGCTCGGCGAGGGGCTGCATCGCAGCTGGAGTTTCCGCCGCTCCTTCCGGAAATTGGGAAAAGAGGCTCACGGGGTCAGCAGGTTCCTCTGGCGCGCGGCTTCGTAGAAGAGCACGGCTGCTGCTGCGGCGGCGTTGAGCGATTCGCTGGTGGTGGCCATAGGGATCCGTACGCGGGCGTCGGCGCTGCGCTCGGCCTCTTCGGGCAGCCCGGCGCCTTCGTTGCCGACGAGCAGGGCCACGGGTTCGCGCCAGTCCACTTCCCAGGGGAGCAGGGGCTGCGCGGCGGAGTTTTTTTCCTGGGCTTCTCCTATTTCGCGGACGCTGGAGGCCAGAGTGCGCACACCGCCGATGCGCAACTGCGTCAGCAGAATGGGGAGGGACATGCCCGCGAGGATGGGCAGGTGCAGGGCCGCGCCGGCGGAGGCGCGCAGGGCTTTGGGGCCGAAGGGATTGGCGGTGCCGCTTTGGCCGGAGGCGCAGGTGGCCACGCCTGTGGCGCCGAAGGCTGCGGCGGTGCGCACGATGGTGCCGACGTTGCCGGGGTCCTGGACGCCGACGAGGATGACGAGGAGCGGCGTGACGCCGGTGAGAGCGTTGGTGGTGGGAGAGACGGCGCGGGAAGAGGGATGCAGGAGGTCGTTCAATTCCGCGGCGCGGGGCTGGACGAGCGCGGCGACGCCCTGGGGATGCTCGGTGTCGGCAATGCCTTCGAAGAGGCGGTCGGTCGTGCGCAGGACGGGAAAGGCCATCTCCGCGCGATTGACGAAGGGGGCCAGGCGCGGGCGATGGCGCTCGCCGGATTCGCTGAAGAGCACGGCTTCGATGCGGCAGCCAGAGCCGAGGGCTTCCTCGACCAGGCGCACGCCCTCCACGCCGTAGCAGCCGGAAGGCGTGGGAACGCCGCCGCGGAGGGCCAGCCGAAACTCTTTGAGCCAGCGATTGTCGCGGCTAGTGATGGGAACGCTCTCCCCGGCCTGGTGCGCAGTCGCGCGCGGAGTTTTTGGCCTTGGATAGGAAGAAGCCATGCAGCGAGCGTAGCAAAGCCCGGCCCCATCGGCAAAGCCCCGCGCGGGCCTGCGCAAGCCTGTCGTTGCGCCGGCTCCGCCGCTTATGGTAGCGTCCCGATTGTCCTGAACAGCGCTGGGCGCTGCGAGAATCGCATGGGAGTTTCCCCGGAAGGCCGGCAACTTGTCCGCAGAACTTTTGCCCATCAACGCGCAGACCCCGGACGCTGAAGCGATCCGTTACGCGGCGCACTTTCTTGCGCGCGGCTGCGTCATTGGGATTCCCACGGACACGCTCTACGGGCTGGCGGCGGACCCCTTCAATCTGGCCGCGGTCGAGGAAATCTACCGGGTCAAGGGGCGGCCGGAGACGCGCGCGCTGCCTATCCTGGTGAACTCGCTGGAGCAGGCCATGACTCTCTCGCGGGAATTGCCGCAGGGATTTCTGCGGCTGGCGGGGACATTCTGGCCGGGAGGGCTGACGCTGATCGTGGAGGCTTCGCACCGGCTGCCGCTGAAGGTGACCGCGAACACGGGGCGGATCGCGCTGCGCTGGCCGGCAAACGCCATCGTGACGCGGCTGATCGAAGAGTTTGAGAATCCCATCACGGGAACCAGCGCGAATATTTCGGGATTTGCGGCGTGTTCGAACGCCCAGCAGGTGGTGAAGCAACTGGGGGAGCGTCTGCCGCTGATTATTGACGGGGGCGAGAGCGGGGCGGCGCTGCCTTCGACGATTGTGGAGCTGCATGGAGAGAGCTGGAAGATTGTGCGTGAAGGGGCCATTGCAGTTGCGGAAATCGAGCGGATATTGGGCGAAGCGGGGTAAGGCGCATTTCTCACGAGGAGGAGCGCGTGTGAGTGGGTGGAGTGGAAAAGCCCGCCCTCTGAAGAGGGCGGCTACAGATCGCGAGCCAATTTTACTGGTGGGAGAAAGATTGCTGTGTTACGTGCACGGCGAAGCAGGAAACCGTGCCCATGGAGCAGCGGGCGGGGCAAGCCCCGCCCCTACCGACTGACTCTTGTGAGAAATGCGGGTTAGGGCGAGGGTTTTACGGTGGACAGGAAGTCATAATCGCCGGTGGGCGAAAATTCCAATCCTTGCAGGCCGCGGCGGTGCACGCTGACCACGTCGGTGAACCATAGCGGGAGATAGGGCAAGTCTTCGGCGAGAATGGCCTGGGCCTGCGCGCAGAGGGTCTTGCGTTTTTCGGTGTTCATCTCCGTGCGAATCCGCGCGGTCAAATCATCCAGAAGAGGATTGCGGTAGTGGCCGCGGTTGGCGCCGTCGGGAGGGGTGCGCGCGGAGGAGAAAACATACTCGAAAAAGTCGGGGTCGTTATTGGCGCCCACCCAGCGCAGAAGATTGAGCTGGAAATTTCCACGGGTGGCGTCGGAGAGAAGCGTGGCGAATTCGAGCGGGCGCAGTTCGAGATCCACGCCGGCCCTGCGCCACTGCTCCTGCAAGGCCGCGCCGACGAGGCGGGACTGTTCCTCGGTGGAAGTTTTTAAGGTCAGGTGAAAGCGCATGCCGTTGGACTGGCGGGGATAGCCGGCGTCGTCGAGAAGTTTTTCGGCGCGCGGGAGGTCCAGCGAATAGGTTGATACGTCCGCGCTGTAGGCCCAGTGGTTGGGCGGAAGAACGCCGGTGGCGATGCGGGCCTGTCCGTGCAGCAGATAGCGGATGAGGGATTGGCGATCGCTGGCGAAGGCCAGAGCTTGGCGGACTTGGCGCTTGGCGAGGATGGGGTCCTGCAAATTGATTCCCAGGTAGACGAAATTCGTTCCCGGCCGCTCGGTGACTTCCAGATGCGGCTGGCGGGCCATGACCGGGACGAGATCGGGGGAAAGGGAACTGATCTCGATGTCGGCGGCGCCCTTGCGGAGTTCGAGAGCGCGGACGACGGCGTCGGGAACGATGCGGAAGCGGGCGCGGGAAATCACCGGCGCGCCACGGAAATAATTTGCGTTCCGATCGAGGACGACTTCGTCGTCCTGCGCCTGGCTGACGAAGCGGAACGGTCCCGAGCCGACGGGGTGCTGGGCCATCTCCGCGCCGGTTCCCGCGGGGACGATGCCCACGGCGGGACGGGCCAGGTTCCAAAGAAATGAGGCGTAGGGTTCCGTCAGGTGGAAAATCACCGTGACGTCGTCGGGCGCGTCAATGGAGGCGAGCATGCGGAAGGCGCCGCGCTTGGGAGAGCGATTGGCGGGATTGAGGATGAAATCGAAGGTGGCTTTGACGTCGGCGGCAGAGAGTTCTTTGCCGTCGTGAAAGACAGCGTCGCGACGAAGATGAAAGACGTAAGTGAGGGGGTCGCGGATTTCCCAGCGCTCGGCGAGGTCGCCGCGAAGGTTCATGCGCTCGTCGCGTTCGAGGAGGCTCGAAAAAATCAGGCCGTCGATTCTTTGCGATTGTGTGTCGGTGGCGAAGCGCGGGTCGAGATTCAAGGGGCTGGATTCGATGAGCAGGGTCAGCGAGGCGGGGTCATTTGGCGCTGAGCGCGAGCAGGCGGCGGGCAGCAGAGCCAGGAGAAGAAAAGCGGCAAGGAGGAAACAAATTCCGGCGGCCCGGCGGGTGGGGGGCTCAGCGCGGAGGGGCATGGCAGATCTTTCCGAGAATGGCAGGGCCGCGCGCGCCGGTGGCCGAGGGGAGATTTCCCGCGCGGCAATGCCAGGTCTCATAGGCCAGCAGGGCGAAGGCGTAGGCCTCCTTCGCTTCCACGGGGACGCCGAGTTGCGAGGAAGGCAGGAGTTCGATCTGAGGCAGCGCGGCGGAAAGTTGCGCCAGGATGAGCGGATTTTTTGCGCCGCCGCCGGAGACGATGAGCTGATCGATTTTGGTTTTGGGGAGGACGAAGCGGCAGAGAGCGTCGACGATGGAGAGCGCGGTGAAAATGGTCACGGCGCGAATCAGGTCTTCCGGTTTTGCTTTGTGGCGGCGTCCCAGGGCCAGGACGTTTTTTACGTATTCGCGGCCGTAGTATTCGCGGCCAGTGCTTTTGGGCGGAGGGATGCGCAGGAAGGGATCGCGCATAAGTTCGTCGAGGAGAGCGGGGAGGCTGCGGCCGCGCAGGGCCAGGCGGGCGTCTTTGTCGTAGCGCAGGCGGCCGCGGCTGAAGTGGCTGCTGAGGGCGTCGATAAGCATGTTGGCGGGGCCGCTGTCGAAGGCGATGACTTGCGAGGGGAGGCAATTTTTGGGGAGGACGGTGATGTTGGCGATGCCGCCGAGATTGAGGGAGGCGCGGGCAAGGCGCGCGTGGCGGAAGAGGAGATAGTCCACGTAGGGGACGAGGGGAGCGCCCTGGCCGCCGAGGGCCAGGTCGGCGGGGCGGAAATCGCAGATGGTGGGGATGCCGGTGCGCGCGGCGATTGCGGAGCCGTCGCCGAGTTGGAGAGTGGAGGCGGTGGGCTGGCCGGAATATTTTGTGGGGATGGGCTGATGGAAAATGGTTTGCCCGTGATTGCCGATGAGGGCGATGCGTTTTGGGGAGACGCCGAATTTGCGGCAGGCGGCGAGAGCGGCTTGGGCGTAGCAGGCGCCGAGACGCGCGTGCAACTGACTCAATTCGCCGGCGGTGAGTTTTCCGCCTTCGGCGACGCGGAGGATTTCGGAGCGCAGGGCGGCGGGGAAGGGCAGGCTGGTGTGCGCGATCAGTTCCGAGCGCACGCGCGGGGGAGCGCCGGAGATGCGCGCGAGAGCGACGTCGATGCCGTCGGCGGAAGTGCCGGACATGATGCCGAGGACGAGCATGGAGGAGTTGCTCATAGGATTTGTTTTTTCAGCTCGGCGAGAAGATTGAGGGCGTCGAGCGGTTTGAGCTGATCGAGATCGGCTTTGCGGAGCGCATCGAGGACGGAGCGGTCGAGCGCGGTGAAGAGGACGCCCTGGCCGTTGTGGTTGCCGTTGGTATCGGCGGCGCCGGGAGTGAGCTTTTCGGAGAGCTGGTGCTCGCTCTGCTCGTGCTTGCGCAGAACTTCGCGGGCGCGTTCGATGACGCTGCGGGGAAGTCCGGCGAGGCGGGCGACTTCGATGCCGTAGCTTTTATCGGCGCAGCCGGGCTCGACGCGGCGGAGGAAGATAATTTCGTTGGGCGTTTCCTTCACGGAGACGTGCACGTTCTGCACGCCGGGAAGCAACTCGGCCAGTTCGGTGAGTTCGTGGTAGTGCGTGGCGAAGAGGGTGCGCGCGCGAGTGTGCTTGTGCAGGTGCTCGACGACGGCCCAGGCGATGGAGAGCCCGTCGAAGGTGGCCGTGCCGCGGCCCACTTCGTCGAGCAGGACCAGGCTCGCGGGCGTGGCGTCGTTGAGGATGGCGGCGACTTCGCTCATCTCCACGAGAAAAGTGGAGCGGCCGCGGGCGAGATTGTCCGAAGCGCCAATGCGCGTGAAGACGCGGTCGGTGAGGGGCAGTTTGGCTTCGCGCGCGGGAACGAACGAGCCCATCTGGGCCATGATGACGATGAGCGCGGCCTGGCGCAGGTAGGTGGACTTGCCGCCCATGTTGGGGCCGGTGATGAGCAGGATCTGCTGCTGGCCGGGCTCGAAGCAGAGGTCGTTGGGGACGAAGCGTTCGCCGCGCTGGCGCAGGAGTTCTTCGATGACCGGATGGCGGCCGCCGGCGATGAGCAGTTCGCCGCGGTCGTTGAATTCGGGGCGGTTGTAGCCGCGGTCGGCGGCGAGCTTGGCGAAATTCGAAAGGACGTCCAGTTCGGCCACGGCGGCGGCGGTCCGGCGCAGGCGCCCGGCCTCGGCGGCGACGGCCAGGCGGACTTCGGCAAAGAGCTGGCGCTCGATTTCGAGGATGCGCTCGTCGGCGGCAAGAATTTTTCTCTCGTATTCCTTGAGTTCCGGGGAGGTAAAGCGTTCGGCGTTGACCAAGGTTTGCTTGCGTTCGAAATTGTCGGGAGCGAGATGGAGATTGGGCTTGGAGATTTCGATGTAATAGCCGAAGACCTGGTTGAAGCGTATTTTCAGCGAGGCGATGCCGGTGCGCTTGCGCTCGCGCTCTTCCATCGCTGCGATGATCTGCTTGCTGTGCTGGCTGAGGCTGCGGTATTCGTCCAGTTCCTTATGGTAGCCCGCGCGGATCACGCCGGGGTCGGCGGCCTGCGCGGGAGGATCGTCGGCGATGGCGCGTTCGAGGCGCTCACGCACGTCGCTCAAGTGGTCGATGGCGGCGTGGAGGTCGCGGAGGCGTCCGGAGCCGGCGGCGGCGTGCGGTTCGAGGAATTTCCGAAGCATGGGAAGGTGCGAGAGGGATTTGCGCAGGGCCACCATTTCGCGCGGCGTGGCGATGCCCAGGGTGATGCGTCCGGTAAGGCGTTCGAGGTCCAGGATGCTTTGCAGTTCGCGGCGGAGTTCGTCGCGCAGGACGGTCTGCTGGGCCAGGCGGGCCACGGCGTCGAGGCGCGCTTCGATTTCGGCGCGGTCCAGGCGCGGGCGGAGAATCCAGGAGCGCAGCAGGCGCGCGCCCATGCCCGTTACGGTTTCGTCGAGCGTGGCCAGCAGCGTGGCGGGGCCGCCGCGCGCGCCCTCTTCGGGAAAGACGGGGGCAAGCAATTCGAGATTGCGCACGGAGACGGGGTCGAGTGCCAGGGCGTCCTGCTGCTCGTAGTAACGGATGCGGTCGAGATGGGCGAGGGTTTCGCGGGCGGTTCCGTCATCCTTCTGCGCGGAATTTTCGCGGAGATAATGCACGATGGCGCCGGCGGCGGCCGCAGCGTGGGGATGAGGGTCCAGGCCAAAAGCGGTGAGTTCGGCGATGCCGAACTGCTCGCGCAGAAGGCGTTCGGCATAGTCCTGCTGAAAGACCCATTCCTCGATGCGCGTTTCCACGCCGCCGACGCCATCGAGCAGGGAAGAGCGCGCGGTTTCGAAAAGCTGTCCGTGGCGGGCGAGCAGCGTCTCACGCGGGCGGAGGATTTGCAGTTCCTCGCGGGCCGATTCCTCGGCGCGCTCGCCGGAAAATTCCGTGCACTGAAATTCGCCGGTGGAGACGTCCACCCAGGCGATGCCCACGCGGGCGCCGCCGGCTTGGGCGATGGCCGCGAGGAAATTATTTTCGCGGGCGTCCAGGACGGAGGCTTCGGTGGCCGTGCCGGGGGTGATGACGCGGACGACTTCGCGGCGGACGAGTTTTTTGCCGGGGCCGGGCAATTCCATCTGCTCGCAGATGGCTACTTTGTATCCGGCACGGATGAGACGGGCGATGTAGTTTTCCGCGGCGTGGTAGGGAACGCCGCACATGGGGACGGATTGTCCTTTTTCCTTGTTGCGCGCGGTGAGGGTGATTTGCAGTTCGCGCGCGGCGGTGATGGCGTCCTCGAAGAAGAGTTCGTAGAAATCGCCCAGGCGGAAGAAGAGCAGGGCGTGCGGATAGCGCGCCTTGATGGCGTGGTACTGCTGCATCAACGGCGTGGTGGCGTCGCTCACCCGGTAATTCCCATCTGCGTCAGCAGAAACGCATAGTCGAAGGCGATTTCGCGCAGATAGTCGTAGCGCCCCGAAGCGCCGCCGTGTCCTGCCTTCATGTTGGTCTTCAGCAGGAGCGGGTTGTCATCGGTCTTGAGCGTGCGCAGGCGGGCCACGTATTTTGCCGGCTCCCAGTACATCACCTGGCTGTCGTGCAGCGAGGTTTTCACGAGCATGGTGGGATAGGCCTTGCGCTCGAGATTGGTGTAGGGGCAGTAGGTCTTCATGTACTCGTAGTCATCGGGGAGCTGCGGATTGCCCCATTCCTCATATTCGCCGACGGTGAGGGGCAGGGAAGCGTCCAGCATGGTGTTGAGAACGTCCACGAAGGGCACATGGCTGATGACGATGCGGAAAAGATCCGGGCGAAGGTTGGCCGCCGCGCCCATCAGCAAACCGCCGGCGCTTCCGCCCTCGATCACCAGGCGCTGCGGGGAAGTGTAGCCGCGGGCCACCAGGGTTTCGGCGGCGGCGATGAAATCGGTGAAGGTGTTGCGTTTGTGGCGCATGCGCCCGCCGTCGTGCCAGGGCTTGCCCAGCTCCGCGCCGCCGCGCACGTGGGCCACGGCGAAGATCGCGCCGCGGTCGAGCAGGCTCAAGCGGTTGGAGCTGAAGGTCACCGGCATGGAAATTCCGTAGGAGCCATAGCCATAGAGAAGCAGAACGGCGGAACCGTCACGGGGAGTGTCCCGGCGGTAGACCAGGGAAACAGGCACCTGGGTGCCATCGGGCGCCGTGGCGTGAATTCTCTCGCTGGCATAGAGGGCGCGGTCGTAGCCGCCCAGCACGGGCTGCTGCTTGCGCAGGATGCGCTCGCCGGTGCGCACGTTGAGGTCGAAGACGGAGCGCGGGGTGACGAAGGATTCGTAGCTGTAGCGCACCGTGTCGGTGGAGAATTCGGGATTGGCGCCGAGCGCGGCGCTGTAGGCCGGTTCATCGAAGGCGATGCGGCGCGAGGCTTTCAGTAAATCTTTTTCGCTTGCGGCGAGATCCACGATGCGCAGATGGGGCAGCCCGCCTTCGCGCTCGTAGAGCACCAGATGCTTTTCGAAAGCGTCCGCGCCGGCCAGCATGACTTCGCCACGATGGGGAAGCACTTCGCGCCAGTTCTCCGGGCCGGGATGGCTCACGGGAGCGGCCACCAGGCGGAAATTGCGCCCGCCGGAATTGGTGCGGATGTAGAAAATGCCGTCGTGGTGTTCGGCGTAATATTCGTGGTCTTCCTCGCGCTCGGCGATTCTGGTGAATTGTTCCAAGGGCTTGTTCGCCGCGAGATAGCGCACCTCGCTGGCGGTGTGGCTTGCGGAAGTCAGCAGCAGATAGGCCATGCTGCGGGTGCGCTCGATGCCCACGTGGAAGCGCTCGTCCCTCTCCTCGTAGATGAGTTCGTCGGCTTTACCCGCGCCCAACGCGTGGCGGTAGAGGCGGTAGGAGCGCTTGGTCTCCTCGTCCTCGATGGTGTAGAAGAGCGTCTGGTTGTCCGCGGCCCAGGCGGCGGAGGTGACGCGCTCGACGCTTAGCGGGAGGATTTGCGCGTTCAGCAGATCCTTGATGTGCAGGGTGTACTGGCGGAATCCGGTGGTGTCGGTGGTGAAGGCCAGCCAGCGGTTGTCGTCGCTCATCTCGGCGGCGCCGAGGGCGAAGAAGCCGTGCCCCACAGCCATGGCGTTCAAGTCGAGGAGCACTTCTTCGGAACTCCCTTCGGCGTCCTTGCGGCGGCAGTGGATGGCGTACTGTTTGCCTTCCTCGGTGCGCGTGTAATAGAGATAACCGCGCAGGCGGTAGGGCACGGAGAGGTCGGTCTGCTGAATGCGCCCGAGCATCTCCTGGTAGAGAGTCTCTTCGAAGGTCGCGGCGAGTTTCATCAGCGCGTCGGCGTAGGCGTTTTCGGCTTCGAGGTAGGCGATGACTTCCGGGTCTTCCTTCTTGCGCAGCCAGGCGTAGTCGTCGATCCGGCGGTCGCCATGGATGACGTGCTCCACCGGGTGGCGCCTGGCGGCGGGCGGCTGCGGCCGGTCGAGCCGTGGAGAATTGTCTGGCGTGGTCATGGATTGGGTCCTGGAGCGGCGGCCGCTCGCGGGCTGCGCCGCTCCTGCAAAAAACTCCCTGCGCCCGTATACTAGCGGAAGTCCGCGGCGCTCGCCAGTTGAGCCGGGGGCGTTTGAGGGCAGGCGCAGCGGCGCTGGCCCGGAGTCAGGTGCCAATGGCCCGCGAAACCGAGATCAAGCTGCGCATCGAGGACAGCAAGAGTTTCGAAAAAATTCTGCGCAAGCTGCGCGCGCGTCCCTTGCACGGCCGCGCCTCCGTCCGCGTCCGCGAAACCAACATC
>JAIQGC010000039.1:0-40950 GCA_020072805.1 Terriglobia bacterium | reverse complement strand
GGGAGCTCTCCGGTAAAGGGCAGCTTCTGCGCATCCGTACCGAATGCTCCGCGAATCCGGGGCGGCGCGGGCGCGCCGCCCCGCTCACGCGCGTGCTGCTGACGTTCAAGAGTCCCGTGGAATTACCTGGCGGCTCTTCGGCGCGGCACAAGGTACGCGAAGAGACCGAGGTGGAGCTTTCCAGCGCCGATTCCTTTGCCCGGATACTCGATGCTCTGGGGCTGCGCCCCTTTTTCCGCTATGAAAAAATCCGCAGCACGTATGTCCTGCCGATGGCGGCGCGCTGGGCCCGCGGGTTGCTGATTGAGTTCGACGAAACGCCCATCGGCAACTTCGTGGAGCTGGAAGGTTCTCCCGCGGCGATTGACCGCGCCGCTAAGCTGCTGGGTTTTTCCCCGGCGCAGCACATTTTGGCAAACTACGGCCAGCTCTATCGGGAGGATTGCCTTCGCCGGGGCGTGCCGCCGGGAGATATGGTCTTCGCTCGGCGCTGGAAATAGTTTTTAAATTTTTCCCGTTTTGACCATTCTTGTCTTGACAATGCCGCGCACGCGGCTTATCACTAGGAAGAAGGCGGATTTTTCTCGAATGAGCGCACCAAGCGATCTGGACCCTGGCCTCGGCGGCCCCCACGGGGGATTGCCGGGGAGGACTGGCCGAGCGGGAGAACGGACCCGGAAGTTCGCCAAGCGGGGTTCGGCTGCCTGGAGGGAAGCTCAGGGAGGAATGATTCGCGGCTGACGGTAAGTTCACGTAAATAGGGAACTTGTCCGCAGCCACCCGTTTCGGGGCTGCGGCATTTTTTTTGCCCTGGCTTCCCGATCAATTTTCAGCGGCGGCGTATAGCTGACCATCGGCCGCGGAGGAAAGGAATCGGTTTCAGAGGACACCTGTATGTTGCACGTCACCGATCTGATGGGCGCGGAAGCCTACGACGCACACGGCAATTTTGTGGGCCGGGTGCGGGAATTTTTCATTGAGCCCGCCGAATCCGCCAACCGCATCTCCCATCTGCTGCTTTCGCGCGGGAAATTTCAGCCGCTGGTGGCGCGGCATGACCAGGTGGGTTCGGTCGCTCCGGGAACCGTTCGGCTCAACTGCGGGGAGCGCGCCCTGGAGGTCTACCAACCCAACGAGGGATGGCTGGCGGTGCGCAAGGACCTGCTGGACCAGCAGATCATTGACACCAGCGGGCGCAAGGTGGTGCGCGTCAATGACGTGGACCTGGCCGAGCAGCGGGTTAACGGCAACGTGGAACTGCGCATTCTGCAGGTGGATGTGGGGCTGCCGGGGGCCATCCGGCGGCTGCTGCAGGGCGTGGCTTCTCCGGCTCTGCTGCGCAAGCTGGTGGCCAAAACGCTGCCCAAGACGATTCGCTGGGAGTTCGTGAACCTGATCGAGCCGGATCCGCTGCGCCGCGTCAAATTGCGCATTACCCACGAGCGTCTCGAGGATATCCATCCCGCCGATCTTGCGGACATCATGGAGCACCTCTCGGCCGCCGAGCGCCAGTCCATCATCGCATCGCTGGACGAAGAGACTGCCGCGGAGGTCCTCGGCGAACTGGACGCCCGCCTGACCTCGCAGATCGTGGAAAAACTGGACCCCGAAAAAGCCGCGGACATTCTGGAAGAGATGGCGCCGGACGCCGCCGCCGACCTCCTGGGCGACCTGCCGCAGGAAACTTCCGACGAACTGCTTGAGGGAATGCCCAACCAGGAGGCCGCCGAAGTGCGCGGACTGCTGCAGTTCGATCCTTCGACGGCGGGGGGCATGATGAATCCGGCGTTTCCCTTTGTGGGGGAAAACAGCACGCGCGAAGAGGTGCTGGCGTGGATGCGCAAACAGGACATCAATTTCGACCAGATGGATTCCCTGGTGCTGCTGGATAGCGGCGCGCAGTTTTCCGGCGTCGCGCCGGTGGCCCGGCTGTTCCTGGCCGAGCCGGCGCAGACCATGAAGGATTTGCGGCCGGATCTACTGGTCAGCGTAAAAGTGGATGCGGAAGAAAAGGAAGTCTTCGAGCTTTTCGACAAATACAATCTGAGGATGCTGACGGTGGTGGACGACAACAATTCGCCGATCGGGGTCATCACCGTGGACGACGTGGTCTCCCGGCTGCTCAAATAGCCGGGCGCATTCATGGAACGCAACAGAGAGGGAAAGGGAACTTCGGGCATGGAAGCGGAACGGGCGGAGTTGGCCAAGCGGGGAACGGACTGGCGTTCGCGCATCGCGGGCGCGGCACGAACGCTGCGCGCCAGCCGCAGGCGCATCGCTCTGTTCCTGGCCGTCGTCGGGCCCGGCCTGATCGTTGCCAACGTGGACAACGACGCCGGGGGCATCTACGTGTATTCGCAGTCCGGCGCGCAGTTTGGCTATTCCGTGCTGTGGTCCATCATCCCCATGACCGTGGCGCTGTATGTTTCGCTGGAGATGTGTTCGCGGATGGGCGCGGTGACCGGCAAGGGGCTCTCCGACCTGATCCGCGAGGAGTTCGGCCTGCGCGTGACGTTCTTCGTGATGGCCGCGGTGCTGATCGTCAATCTGGGCAATGTGCTGGCCGAATTCGCGGGCGTGGCTTCGGCCATGGAAATTTTCGGGGTGAGCAAATACGTTTCCGTGCCGCTGGCGGCTCTGGCCGTGTGGATCCTGGTGCTGCGCGGCTCGGCCAAAAGCGTGGAAAAAATATTTCTCACGGTCTGCACCGTCTATTTCGCCTATGTCATCTCGGCCATATTGGCCAAGCCCAACTGGCTCATCGCCATTCTGCATCTGGTTCCGCCGCATCTGCTGCAATGGATCCCCAGCGTCAAGCCCTTCGTCGAGGCGCCGCCGATCTCCACCAGCTATCTGCTGATCCTGGCGGCGCTGGTGGGGACGACCATCGCCCCGTGGCAGCATTTCTACCTGCAAGCCGCGATAGTGGAAAAGCGCGTGGGGCCGCGGCAGTATGCGCATACGCGCAAGGACGTCCTGGTGGGCAGCATCAGCTGCATGGTCATCGTGTTTTTTATCATCGTGTGCACCGCCGCCACGCTCTATCTGCATGGTCATCGCGATATTCCCGATGCCAAATCAGCGGCGCTCGCTCTGGAACCCCTGGCCGGCACGTTTGCCAAGGCCCTCTTCGCCCTGGGACTGCTCAACGCTTCGCTCTTTGCCGCTTCCATCCTTCCCTTGTCCACGTCCTATGTGATCTGCGAAGCCATGGGTTTCGAATCGGGCATTGACCGCAAGTGGAGCGAGGCCAAGATTTTTTATTCTCTGTACACCGCGCTCATCGTTGTCGGCGCCCTGCTCATCCTGATTCCCGGCGCTCCGCTGGTTCGCATCGCCGTGCTTTCCCAGGTGGCCAACGGCTTTCTGCTCCCGCTGGTGCTGATCTTTATCCTGCTGCTGGTGAATCGCCGCGACCTCATGGGCGAGGAAATCAACAGCCGGGGATTCAACTGGGTGGCCTGGAGCACCACCGTGGCCATGATTCTGCTCACCCTGATTCTGGTCTATACGGCCATTCACGACCCGGCCTCGGCGGGCATCGCGGTGGGCTAGTGGCGCTTCCCATAAAGGGATGCAGGGCGGGATTGCGCGGGCGCCAAGGGCTGTGGTAACTTTGCGCCATAAAGGAGATCTGCGAAAACATTCCCGTGAGCCTGTCGAAAAAAAACGCCGTGCTGCAGGTGGCCGCTCCCAATCTGCTGGCTTCCATTACCGCCGAAGAGCGGCGCTTTCTGGAGGCGCTCGATCTGGGGCGTTTGCCCCGGCACCTGGCCATCATCATGGACGGCAATGGGCGCTGGGCGCGCCGCCGGCATCTTCCGCGCGTCGCCGGGCACAGTTCCGGCGTGCAGTCCGCGCGCATGGCCATTGAAACGTGCGCGCGGCTGAAGCTGGAAGCCCTCACGCTCTACGCCTTTTCCGTGGAAAACTGGCGCCGCCCGAAAACCGAAGTGGATTTTCTGATGAGGCTGCTGCGCGAATATCTGGGCAGGGAACTGCCCTCGATTCACAAGAACAATATCCGCCTGCGCATTCTGGGCCGCCTGGACGAGCTTCCCGCTGGCGTGCGCGACGACCTGGCCCGGGGCATGGAGCTCACCGCGAAGAATACCGGCATGACCCTGGCTCTGGCTCTCAACTATGGCGGCCGTGCGGAGATTCTGGACGCCTTCAACCGCCTGCTGGCCTCGCCGCGCAACGGCCACGGCCCGTCCTCTCCGGTCACCGAGGAGGAATTGGCCGCGCACCTTTACACCAGCGGGCTTCCCGATCCCGACCTGCTCATCCGCACCAGCGGGGAGATGCGCGTGAGCAATTTCCTGCTGTGGCAGATCGCCTACGCGGAAATTTATTTCACCGATACGCTGTGGCCGGATTTTAGCCGCGCCCGCCTTCTCGAAGCGCTGGTGGAATTCCAGAAGCGCGAGCGGCGCTACGGCGGCATCCGCGAAAACGATGCGGAGCAACTCTCCAAGCCGGCGCGGGCCGCCGGCCGCTAGCGCGCCTCCGTTCCGCTCCATTTCCCGCGTGATTTTCTCCTCCGCTTGTGTTTCGATGGTTGGGACGCTCTCGCAAAGGATCTGCGTGCAATGACCTGGAAACGAATCCTCACCGCCGCCGTGCTCATCCCTCTCGTCGTGGGAGTGGTTCTGCGCGGCTCGACTGCCGCCGTGGCCATGGCCATTGCCTTCGTCATTCTCCTCGCGCTGTTCGAATACTTCGCACTGGGCGATGCCATCGGCCACCGCGCCTATCGCTTCTGGACGGGCACCTGCGCCCTGCTGCTGGTCTACCTGCAATGGCTGGCTTCGGCCACTTCCTCCTGGGCGCTTTCCGGCGGCATGGTGCTGCATCGCGCACCGGGACGCTCCTTCCTCGGGTTGCTTTCCGTGCAAGACACATTTTTTGTGTTTGTCCTAGGCTTCGCCGCGATCACGTTATTTACGCGCCGCCCGCTCGTCGAGGGCCTTCCCGCAGCAGGCATCAGCGCCAGTGGACTTCTCCTCGTCGCCTTTCCCTTCAGCTTTGCCGTACGGCTGCATGGCGTGCCCTCCGTTGGCCCCATGCTGCTGCTCTTCGCGCTGGTGGTGGTTTGGGTAGGAGACACGCTGGCGTACTTTGTCGGCCGGGCCATCGGGCGCGTCAAGTTGGCGCCGCAGCTCAGCCCCAAGAAGACTTGGGAAGGGGCCATCGCCAGCCTGGCCGGGTCGTTTCTTGTGGCGCTGCTCTTTTCCCGCTGGATCCATATCGCTCCGGCGCATCTCTGCGGCATGGCCGCCGCGGGCAACGTCGCCGGGCAGGTGGGCGACCTGCTGGAATCGGCCTACAAGCGCAGCGCAGGGATAAAAGACTCCGGGAGCATTCTCCCCGGTCATGGCGGAATGCTGGACCGCATCGACGCGCTTATCCTCGCCGTTCCCGTTGTCTGGTATTATTGGATTTTAGTGGCTTCTCCCGCTTCCTAGAGTCCGCATCGGGCTCGGTGGTCGGAGGGAGCGGGGAATCGATTCGTGAAACAACTTTCCATACTGGGTTCGACCGGCTCGATTGGCCGGCAGTCTCTCGAAGTGGTCGAGTCGCTGCCGGAGCGTTTCCGCGTGGTGGCGCTGGCCGCCGGAGGGAACATCGAGGAACTGGCCGGGCAGATTGCGCGGCATAAGCCCGAACTGGTCTCCGTGGGCGATTCCGCGCGCGCCGATGAACTCGCGACGCTGCTGCGCTCGCGGGGCGTGGCCCTTCCGGCCATCCATCACGGTCGCGAAGGGATGCGCGCTGCGGGCACGCACCCCGCCGCGGAGATTGTGATTTCCGCCGCCGTCGGCGTGGTCGGCTTGGAAGCCACTTACGAAGCGGTGCGCCTGGGAAAGCTGGTGGCGCTTTCGAATAAGGAAGTTCTGGTCGCCGCCGGCGAATTGGTCATGGCCGCGGCGCAGAAGGCCGGGCGCGAACTTCTTCCCGTGGACAGCGAGCACAACGCCATTCACCAGTGCCTGCGCGGCGGCGCCCGCGGTGAAGTGCGCCGCCTGGTGCTGACGGCTTCGGGGGGACCCTTCCGCAAGACGCCCTTGCGCCAACTGGCCTCGGTCACGCCGGAGCAGGCCCTCAATCATCCCAAATGGAAGATGGGTAATCGCATCACCATCGATTCGGCCACCATGATGAACAAGGGCTTCGAGGTCATCGAAGCGCGCTGGCTCTTCGGCATGCAGCCCGGCCAGATTGAAGTGGTTATCCATCCGCAGTCCACGATTCACTCGATGGTGGAATTCGTGGATGGTTCAGTTCTGGCACAACTCGGCCCCACGGATATGCGCATGCCTATCCAATATGCGCTAACCTATCCGGAGAGGGTCGCATCCAATCAAGTGGCCCTGGATTGGACGCGCCTCAAGCGCCTGGATTTCGAGCGCGCCTCCACCCGGCGCTTTCCCTGCCTGCGTCTGGCGCGGGAAGCCATGAAGAAGGGGGGCACTCTGCCCTGCGCGCTGAACGCCGCGGATGAAGTCGCCGTGGCCGCTTTCCTGGGCGGGCGGTTGCCGTTTCTGGGCATATCGGAATTGATCGAGCGCGTGCTGGGGCGCACCCCGCGCGGGCGATTTGAGAAGATGGAAGATGTTCTGGCCGCGGACGCCGAAGCCCGGCGCATGGCCCGCGAAGAAGTCGAGCGAATGTCGGCCACCGCCGCCGCGCGCTAAATCCGGTTTTTGCATCCGCTGGAGAAGGGAAGACTGACTCGATGAGCATTGTTTTAGGCATGGTTCTGGTTCTCGGCGTACTGATCCTCGTGCATGAATGGGGACACTACATCATGGCCCGCCTCTTTGGCGTGCGCGTCGAGGTCTTCTCCATCGGCTTTGGTCCGCGCCTGTTCGGTTGGAAGAGCGGCGACACCGATTTCCGCGTCAGCGCGCTGCCTCTGGGCGGATTCGTGCGCATGGCCGGACAGGACATGTTCGAGGTGGACTCCGGCGAGCAGACCGCCCCCACCGGCAAGCCCGACGAGCTGATGAGCAAGCCGCGCTGGCAGCGCGCGCTGATCTCCTTTGGCGGACCCGTCGTCAATCTCCTTTTCCCCATTCTTCTGCTCTTCGTTTATTTCGCGGCTGTGGGCCAGCCCTATTCGAAATCGCTGGATACTCCGGTGCGGGTGACGGCGTGGCCGGTTTCCTCTGCCCCGGATGACCGCCTGCTGCAACTGGGCGATAAAGTCGTCGCCTTGAACGGCGTGGCCAATCCCAGCTGGGAGGATGCGCTTGCCGCTTTTGATAAGGCGGCTCCCGGCAGCATGCTGCGTATTGAAGTCGAAAACGGCGGCGTCCGCCGAACCGTCACCTGCGCCGTCAAGGACCCCGAACAGTTCACTCGGATCTTCGGCTATTTCCCTGATCCGGCGATGCTCACCGACCTCGACCCGGCTCTCCCGGCATTCCGCGCGGGCTTGCGGGAAGGAGACAAAATCACGTCTTTGAACGGGCAGCCCATTATCGCGCGCTCGCAGTTCGTTGATTCCGTGCGCGCTTCCAAAGGCCAGAAGCTGGCCATCGGCATCGAACGCTCTGGCAAGCCCATGCTGTTTGACGTGGTCCCCTTTCAGGGTCCCAGCGAAGGCGGCGAAAGCGTCTGGCTGATTGGCATCCATGCCCGCGGGGAAGAAGAATCGTTTCGCCGCGTGACTTTGTCCGCTGCTGCCGGCGACGCCGCGGGACTGACCTTCCGCGGTTCCCAGCAGGTTTTTGGCGTTGTGACCAAGCTCTTTACCGGCCGCATTTCCGTCAGCCAGTTGCAGGGCGTCGTAGGCATCGCGCGCCTTTCCGGCCAAGCCGTGCGCCAGGGCGTCTTCCCCCTGGTCATGCTGATGGTTACCATCAGCATCAATCTGGGCATCCTCAATCTTCTGCCCATCCCTATTCTCGACGGAGGCCATATTCTGCTGCTGTCCATCGAGGGGCTGCGCCGCCGCGATCTGAGCCTAGCTTTCAAGGAGCGTTTCGTGCAGGTCGGCTTCGTCTTCCTCGTGGTCCTTTTCGCCATCGTCATGTACCATGACGTCGCGCGGCTTCATCTGGGCCGTTAAAAGCAGCTTCAGAGACCGCACGCATCTTTCGGAGCAGAGCATGGCCGCCCATCCCGCTCACCGCGCGTCCACCGGTGAGCGCATCAATTCGCCGGAAACCACCGCCAAGCTGGAACAGGCGCTGCAGGCGCGCGGCATTCGCCTTACCCGCCAGCGCCGCGTCATCGTGCAAGTCATGGACAACGCCGAGCGCCATCTGGACGCCGGGGCCATCCTCGAACGCGCCCAGAAAATCGACCCGGGCGTGCACCGCGTCACCGTCTACCGCACCCTCGACTTGCTGAAAAAACACGGTCTCATTGACGAACTCGATCTCCTGCATCTCCGCGGCGACCAGCACTACTACGAATCCCACGGCCCCCGCGACCATATTCACGTCGCCTGCCTGCGCTGCGGCAAGGTTCGCGAATTCGAATCGCGCCTCTACGAGCAGTTGAAGCAGCAGATCGAGCGCGATTTCCACATGCAGGTCACCATGTCCCGCACCGAAGTCGGCGGCTACTGCGCCGACTGCCTCAAGCACCGCAAGGGCTGACCTTCTTCTCTATTCTTTATTCCATCCCAGGCTGATCCCCGCCGAGTTCTGGTGCATGCGCAGGCTGGCATTGCCCCCGCCCGCTCCCGCCGGAATGGAATTCACCCCCGCCACGCTTCCGGTGAAGGCATGCAGGTAGAAGAAATTAATCTCCCGCCCGCCTTGCAGCCGCACCGTGGCCCCCGCCGTCACATGATTTTTCACCACGCCCGGCGCCAGCACATTGAAAAAAGTCTCCGTCGCGGCGAAGGGCTGCCCCGAGTGGTTGTATCCCGCGCGCAGCGTTAGCGAAGAGTTCACCCGGTAGCTGCCGCCCAGTTTGTAGGCGGTGATATCCCGCCAGCCGAAGCCGGGGCCGTTGTCCGAACCCAGCAGCGCCTGATTCGTTCCGGAATTGGCGATGGATTTGACTTGACTGTAGAGGATGCGCTCGGCATCGAAGGCCAGCGTGGCCCGCGAACGGATCTTCAGCGCCACGCCGCCGGCGAAATTCGCGGGAATATCGAAGCCCCCTTGCTCGGCAAAGAGGCCGCGGTAGCGGTTGAATTTCCCCATGTGCGTGCGGCTCTGAACCGTCGCGCCCAGGCTCAGCGACCGGCTGACCGCTCCGATCCAGCCCACGCGCACGCCCGCTCCGAACGCCGAATCCGTGCCGCGATTGGTGACATTCGCCGGATCGATGGAATACGCCGCCGAAGCGAAGTTCTGCAAACCTTCCAGTTGAAAGCGCTGGTAGGCCAGGTTTAGCGAAACGCCGAAGACGTTGCGCTTGCTCAGCTTGAAGGCCAGCGTGGGGGCCACGAAGAGCTGCTCCAGGTTCACTCCCGCCCGCCCGCTTCCAAAGAGCGGAATTCCCCCGAAATACGTGGTGTTCATTCCGCCGTTGCCAAATACCGAGATGCACAGCGAAAAGCGCGAACGCACCCGGCGGTTATAGCCCAGTTCGGGAATTAAGAAATTCTTCCGCCCGCTGCCGTCGTAATCGCCGTTGACGGGAAACAGATTGCCCGAGATGGTTGCGCCTCGAACGGGCTGGAAGAAACTGACGCCCAGATCGAAGCGGTCACCCGCGAAAAACATTCCCGCGGGGTTGGTGGCCGCGGCCAGGCTGTCTCCTCCGAGGGCCACGCCGGCCCCGCCGGCGCCTTGCTGTTTCACGCCATAGCCGGTGGCGAAATAGCCGTCCGTCGCGGCCCCCGGCAGGGCGGTGAGCAGCGTCAGAACAACGGCGAGCAGGGAACTGCTGATTCCGGTTTTCATGGTAAATCTCTCCTCGATAAGATTTTTTTCGTGCTTGCGAATGGCCTGCTCCGCTTCGGCGGAGGCTCGGGGAAACAACGGTGCGCGAAGGTGAAAACTTTGTTCCAACTCCGCGTTTTCCGCGGCATGCGCCGCGGCGCGAACGCTTCTAAATTGGATAGGGGGGAAATTCAGCGCGGCCGGAGGAAACCGGAATCAGGGTATTTCGAAAAAGCCTGGGGATTCAGGCCGCGCGGAACGTGCTAGCGGCAACAACAGGAATAGAGCGCGAGGACCCTGGCGAATTGGGTGTAGTCAATCATGAGCAGTGTTCATTTCTAACACTTGTGCGGGGTAGCGGGCCAATCAATCTTTTTGCTGCATGGCATCGGAAGCGCCGATGCTCCTCCGCCGGTTAGGTGAAGATAATCTGGGCGCCGGCCGACTTCTCGTAGAACTCTCCCACGGTGATGATGTCGTCCACCAGCGGGCTGAAATCTTCTTTGCCGAGATGAAACATGTCCACGGAGGCCTTGCAGGCGTAAATCTCGCCGCCCGCGTCGTGGAACATCTGCAAAAATTCCCCCACCGGCGGAATATCCAGGCGCTTCATCTCGCGCTTCATCATCGCCGTGGCGAACGCGGACATCCCCGGCAGCGCTCCCAGCAGCGTGGGCATGTGCATCCCCGGATTTCCCACGGTGGCCACCTTCAGATGGTCCAGGCGCTTGCGAATGATCGCGTCCATGCCGAAAAAAGTGAAAAACAGCGAGGCCTCGATGCCTTCCATGCGCGCTCCGTTGGCCATAATCAGCCCCGGATAGACGCCTTCGAGCGATCCTTTGGAAACGATCACCGACACGCGCTCGATTGGCTGCGCCTTCTTCTCTTCGGTCATGAAGTCCCTTTCGCTTTCCAGCCGCCTAGATGCACGCCTTGGGCTTGGGCAATCCCGCGATCTTGGCCGCTTTTTTCCCGGGGCCGCCCGGGAACAGGGCGTAGAGTTCCTTCGTGTCCACGCTGCTTTCCATGGAGATCCGCCGCACCGACGGTGGCGCGCCCTCCTGCTTGTACACCCGCCGCACATAGTTCAGCACCGTCCAATGCTTCACCGTCAGCGCCGGAATACCCTCCTTGACGGCAATGGCGTGGGCCATGTCTTCGTTCCAATCCGCCGGATTGGCCAGGTGCCCGTTGTTATCCAGATTCAGCGTCTTGCCCATGATTTCTATCGTTGCCAATGCTTCCTCCGTGCCGTGATTCGTCCCATCGAGCGATTCTTCAGACTAACATTCCCTCGCGAAAGTCCCCGATGAAAGATTTCGATGTGAACAATCGGTCACGGGAATGGACGCGCTCCCCGCGGAATCTTCAGCTCGCCCGCGCCGCCCGCAGCTTCTTCATCCGCGCAAAAAATCGCCCGGCCTGCCCGATGTCCCGCGCAATCTGCTCCTTCAGCTCCCCGGGCCCGGCGAATTTCTTCTCCGCCCGCAGCCGCTTCCAGAAGCGAATCTTCATCCGTTCCGGGTGGATCTCTTCGGCCACGCCGAGCAGGTGCGTCTCCACGCTCAGCCCCGTCCCGTTAAACGTCGGGCGCGTCCCGATGTTGGTCACCGCGTCGTAACTCGCGCTTCCCAGCTTCATCTGCGTGATGTAGACCCCCGCCGCGGGCAGCAACTCCTGCTCCGGCGCCAGGTTCAGCGTGGGGAAGGTAAACTTCCGCCCCGTTCCCGTGCCGCTCACCACCGGCCCGGTCAGCACGAACGGCCTCCCCAGCAACCGCGCCGCGTGGCTGACGTTCCCTGCGGCAATCTCGCGGCGGATCACCGTGCTGGAGACGATCTCCCCGCGAAAACTCACCGGCGGCACGATGATCACTTCAAATCCCAGGCGCGCGCCCATCTCCCGCAGCAGCTTCACGTCGCCGGCCTGCTTGTGCCCGAAGCGGAAATTCTCCCCCACCAGCACGGCGCGCACCCGCAGTCCCTGCGCCAGAATGTCTTCCGCAAAACTTTCCGGCGTAACCTTGGACAATTCCATGGTGAAGGGCAGCACCACCGCCGCTTCCATCCCGGCCGCATCGAACCACACCAGACGCTGCGCGTTGGTTGAAAGCCGCGGCGGCGCGGCCTCCGGCCGCAGGATCTTCAGCGGCGGCGGTTCGAACGTCAGCACCGTGGCCACGTCGCCGGTCTCCCTGGCCCGCGCCACCACCCCGCGCAGAATGGCCTGATGCCCCAGATGGATGCCATCGAAGTTGCCGATGGCCAGAATGCTGCGCCGCCCCGCGTCTCCATAGCGCGCGGCCCATTCCTGCGCAGAGGAAAAAACCGCCAGTCTCATTCCGCGCTCACCTCGAAGCTCAGTCCGTCGTGCGCCAGTTGCACCTGCGGAAAACCCATTTTGCGCAGGCGCTCGTTGGTTTCTTCGTGAGGCAGATCGTGGGCGATGTGTGTGAACCACGCCCGCTTGGGCTTCAGCTCTTGCACCAGCGCTAGGGCTTGCTCGACCGTCTGGTGCATGGGGTGGGGAATGTCCCGCAGCGCATCCAGAATCAGGTCATCCAACCCGCCCAGCAACCCGCGCGACGCGGCGGGCACTTCGCTGAAGTCGGTCAGGTAAGCGGCCCGGCCGAAGCGGTAGCCCAATACTTCCATTTCCCCGTGGCGCACCGGCACCGGCGTGATCACCGTGTCCAGCAGCTCGAACGGCCCTTGCACCAGTTGCAGCGAGACTTGCGGCACCGTGCTCAGCGTCGGCCCGTCATCGAAGACGTAGGCGAACATCCGCCGGATTACCCGGAAAGTCTCTTCCGAGCCGTACACCGGCATCGCTTCCCTTTGCCGGATATTGAAGGGGCGGATATCGTCGAATCCCAGGATGTGGTCGGCGTGGCCGTGCGTCAGCACAATGGCGTCCAGCCGCCGCAGGTCCACGCGCAGCGCCTGCTGGCGGAAATCCGGCGTGGTGTCCACCACTACGTTGCGCCCGCCCCGGGAAAGCAGCACCGAGGGGCGCAGGCGGTTGTCCCGCGCGTCGGTCGAACGGCACACGCGGCAGGCGCAGCCCAGCGATGGCACCCCCATCGATGTGCCGGAGCCGAGAAAGGTGAGCCGCAGGGGTTGGGAGGTCATCGGCGATTCAAATTGGTGCGTATCCGGGAGCCTTCAGGAATCCATCGGGAAGCCTGCCGCGTTAGCCGCGGCCCTTGGCCTTGGCTTGCGCCGCCTGCATCGCCTGGGTAATTTCCAGGAAGGTCATCTTCAGCTTTCCCAGCAGGTCCAGCAGCATGCTGTCTTCTTCCGGCGCCAGGTTGCCCAGAGTCTTTTCCCGCAGGGCGTCCAGCATGTCAATCAGGTCGCGCGCCGCGTCCGGGTCCAGCATGGGCTGCCCGGTGCGCGGGTCGGCGTAGGCGCCCAGCACCATGGCGGCATTGCTTCCCAGCATGCGCACCAGATTCTCGAACGCGGGCAGAGCCTTGGGCGTCTCCTTGGCAGGAACCGCGGCCTTCTCCTCGGCGACCGGGGCTGGCGGCGCAGCGGCGGCACGAGCCGCCTCGCGCTCCTCCTGTTCCACGAACTCCTTGCGCACATCGCCCTCAGCGGTGAATGGCCGGCGGTCTATGACGCGAAATGTCTCTTCCGATTTGTTCTCTGACAAGTGAATTCCCTCGTTGTCCTTGTATTCTTGACCAGTTTATCATTGCCCTTCCCGTTTGTGTAGCGCACGCTGTCGAGCGCCTGCCGCAGCCTCGCTTTTGCACGCTTTTCTCTCCCGGCGCTTGTCAAATCAACCGTCTCCCCGTAAAGTGGAACATCTGTTTCATTTTGTGGGAGACTCATGAAGAAGCGCCACTCCAAACTGGCCCCCCGCAAGCGCGCCCAGCGCGCCGTGCGCCGCTCTTCCAAACCGGCGCCTGCCAAGCCGCGCAAATCCCTCGCGGCCGCCGCTCCAGGCCAGTGGTTTGAGAAACTCGTCGCCCTGCAAGCCCGCCTGCGCGCTCCCGGCGGTTGCCCCTGGGACCGCGAACAGACCCATTCCACGCTGCGCACCTATCTCATCGAGGAAGCCTACGAGGTTCTCGAAGCGCTGGAGAGCGGCGACGACGCCAAGTTTGCCGGAGAACTCGGCGACCTCCTCCTCCAGGTTGTTTTCCATTCCCAGATCGCTCAGGAGCAGGGCCGCTTCTCCTCCGCCGATGTCATCCGCCTGGTCCATGACAAAATGCTCCGCCGCCACCCCCACGTCTTTTGGGAAGTGCAAGCTGGCAGCTCAGGCGAAGTCCTCAGAAACTGGGAACAGATCAAAGCCGAGGAGCGCAAAGAACAGCGCTCCGCTTCCGACGGGGAAAAACGCCCCGCGCCGCCTCCTTCGCTCCTGGACGGTGTTCCCCAAAACGCTCCCGCCGCGCTGGAAGCCTTCCAATTGACCCGCCGCGCAGCGCGCATCGGCTTCGACTGGGAAAACGCCGAGGGCATCCTGGAAAAATGGCAGGAAGAGGCCGCGGAACTGCGCCACGCCCGCGAGGCCGGCCATTCCGGGCAGATCGAGGAGGAAGTCGGCGACCTGCTCTTCGTCGCCGTCAATCTGGCGCGCTTCCTTCACGTGGACCCGGAAATCGCCCTGAAAAAAGCCAACCGTAAATTCTCCTCGCGCTTTCGCGGCATGGAGAAGCTTGCCGCCTCGCGCGGCTCCTCTCTTGCCCATGCCTCCCGCGAAGACCTCGAACGCCTCTGGGACGCATCCAAACTGGCCGAACGCGCCGCTGCACGCTCCGCCGCTTCGTCCGGAAAGGGAAGCCGCTGAGCGCCATGAGCGAAGAGATCCGCATCCGCCGCTGCGAATCGCTCGAGGACTTCCGCCTCTGCCTGCATTTGCAGCGCGAAATCTGGGGCGAAGACGACCTGGAAGTCGAACCGGTCACCATGTTTGTGGTTGCCGCGCACATCGGCGGGCAGGTTCTGGGCGCTTTTGACGGCTCCCAGATGATTGGCTACACCCTGGCTCTTCCCGGTATCCGCAACGGCCAGCCCTATCTTCATTCGCACATGACCGGCATTGCCGCATCGCACCGCGACCGCGGCGCCGGCCGCGCCCTCAAACTCTTCCAGCGCGAAGAGGCCCTCGGCCGCGGCATCCGCCTCATCGAATGGACCTTCGACCCGCTGGAACTGCGCAACGCTCATTTCAATCTCAATCGTCTCGGCGCCATCTGCCGTACCTATCTCCCCAATCTCTATGGCGTCACCACCAGCCCGCTCCACCGCAATCTTCCCACCGACCGCCTCGTCGCCGAATGGCATCTTGATTCCCCGCGGGTCATCGCCATTCTCTCGGGCGCCGTCCCCGAGCCCGTCGATGCCCCCGCTGCGATTTCGTTTCCCGCCGCTCTTGAAGAATGGAAGAAGAACAATCCCGAAGAACTGGCCCGCCAGCAAGCCCGCGCCCGCTCGGAATTTGAATCCTGGTTCGCCCGCGGCTATGCGGCCATCGCCACGCGCACCACGCCCGCCGGCGCCGGCTATCTCCTCGCGCCCTGGAGCGATTTTTAAGATGCACGCCGTATATATGGAAAGGACTACGAACCGGAAATGAAGATTCGTGAGATGACCCTTCGTGAATTACCCATGCAGCTGATGGCGCCTTTCGAAACCAGCATGGGCGTCAGCACCAGTCGCCGCATCATGCTCATCGAAGCTGATGTCGATGGCGTTATCGGCTGGGGCGAATGTGTTGCCGGCGAAGACCCCTCTTACAGCCCGGAAACCGTGGAAACGGCCTGGCACATCCTCCGCGACTTCCTCTGGCCGCTCCTGAAGGGCAGGGAATTCGCTTCCGCCTCGAAAATTTGGGAGATGCTCTCCTGGGTGCGCGGCCACGAAATGGCCAAGGGCGCCATTGAAGCCGCCGTCTGGGACGCCGAAGCAAAGATCAAAAGCATTCCGCTGTCAAAACTTCTCGGCGGCGTCCGCGACGAAGTCCCCTGCGGAGTCTCCATCGGCATCAAGAACTCCCTCGACGAACTTTCCGCCGCCGTGCAAAAGGAACTGGCCGCCGGCTACCAGCGCATCAAAATCAAGATCAAGCCCGGCAAGGATCTGGCCCAGGTCCAGCGCCTGCGCCAGGATTTTCCCAAGATTCGCCTCATGGTCGACGCCAACTCCGCCTATCGCTTCGAGGACGCTCACCTCCTCAAGCAGCTCGACGCCTTTCACCTCATGATGATCGAACAGCCCCTCGGCTGGGACGACATCTACTCCCACGTGCAGCTCCAGAAAGAGCTGCAAACTCCCATCTGCCTCGACGAATGCATCCACACCGTCGAGCAGGCCCAGGCCGCTCTGGCCCTCGGCGCCTGCAAGGTCATCAACATCAAGCTCGGCCGCGTCGGCGGCTTCACCGTGGCCAAACGCATCCACGACCTCTGCCAGAAATACGGCGTTCCCGTCTGGTGCGGCGGCATGCTCGAATCCGGCATCGGCCGCGCCCACAATATCATTCTTTCCACTCTCCCCAATTTCACGCTTCCCGGCGACGTCTCCGCCAGCGCCCGCTATTGGGCCGAGGACATCATTGAACCCGAAGTCACCGTCTCTCCGCAGGGCACGATTCGCATTCCCAGCGGTCCCGGCATCGGCTTCGCTCCGCGCCTCGAGCGCATCGAAAAACTCACGGTGCGCAAGGAAAGACTCGTCTGATCTCATGAACGCTTCGGGCTCCCATTCTTCCAGCGCACCCGCGCCAGCAGTCCAGGCTCCGCTCCCGGCGACAGCCGGAGCCGCGCCCCGCCGTGCCTGGTTGATTCTGGCCATTGCCTTCATCGTGGCCATCTGGGCAGTCAATTTCATCGTCGCCAAAATCGGCCTGCGCCATTTCTCTCCGCCTACTCTCGGCTCTTTCCGCGTCTTCTTCGCCGGGCTGGCCATGCTTCCCGCCTATTTCTTCTGCCTGCGCCTCCCGGCTTTTGCCGAAGCCGCCGCCGCCCGCCGCAAGGGTTTTTCCGCGCACGACCTCTGGACCTTTGCCTATCTCGGTTTCTTTGGCGCCGCAGTCAACCCCTTCTGCTTCTCCGCCTCGCTCCATTACACTTCCGTGGCCCACGCTTCGGTCATCGTCGCCATGGGGCCCATCTATATTCTCGTTCTCGCCGTCCTCATGGGCCTTGAGACCTGGACCTGGCGCAAGGCCGCCGGCATGGCCATCGCCCTGGCCGGCGTGGCCGTCATGGCCGGCAAGGGCGGCATGTCCACCCACTCACCAACCCTCCACGGCGATCTCCTGGCCCTCTGCGGCTCGCTGGGTTTCTCCATGTACGCCGTTCTCGGCAAGCGCGTCGCCGGCAAATACGACGCCCTCACCATGACTGCTTTCAATCAGTTCTTCGGTTCCCTCATGATCCTCCCCGTGGCCCTCTACGAAGCTCGCCAAGTCGGTTCCGCCGCCTACTGGCGTGCCATCCCCGCACAATCCTGGATCGCCGTCGCCTACATGGCCGTCCTGGCTTCCTGCGCCGCCTATCTTCTCTATTTCTGGGTCCTCCGCTATATGCCTGCCTCCCAAGTCAGCGCCTTCACCTACCTTCTCCCCGTCACCGCCACCCTCCTTGGCTTCCTCTGGCTCGGCGAATCCCTCACCCCCGCCAGCATCGCCGGCTCCGCCATCGTCCTCGCCGGCGTCTACGCCGTCGAATCCGCACGCACCTCGGCCATGCCCCGGACAGCAGTCGGGCACAACTCGTCCCAACAGTAGTCGGAAAAGCCGGTGCAGTCCGCGCCACTTCTCGCAGCGTCTGCGTGACAGCGTGCTGTTGCTTCCTGTTGTCTGTCGCCGACCTGTATCCGTGGTTTTGTAGGAGGCGGATTTCAGTCTGCACCCGTTTGTTTGCGGTTTTTGAACCCCCCCGGTGCCACCAAATCCAATATCCGAGCCAGCCGTTGTGATATAGACTCTCTCATTGCAACCAGCTCAAAGACTCGGTCTGCTCAGGGCGGCTCGTGCAGTTGGTGCTGAAATTGTTCTTCTGAGCGGTGGGTATGACCGGACACGGCAACATTCCTTGGTCTAGGAAGCGGTGAATCGTGAGGAAACTGCTGAAAATACTGGGCGCGGTGATTGCGTTGTATGCGCTCCTCTGCGGCCTGTTGTTTGCCGCCATGCTGCAACCGCCGGATGATTTTGCCAGGACGATGAAGCACGTGCCCTGGCCTGCGTTGGGAGTGCTTCCCTTCAGGTCACTATGGAATGTAGCCCGCAAAGGCCCTGTGCGCGTGGGCGATGTGGCCCCGGATTTTTCTCTCGGGAGCCCTGACCACCAGAGCCAGTTCCAGTTGTCTTCCTTGCGGGGACAGAAACCCGTCGTGCTCGTCTTTGGCAGCTACACCTGACCGCCCTTCCGGCGGGAGGTTCCCGTCTTGAACAAGCTCTACGAGCAGTACAAGGATCACGTAGCCTTTTACGTCGTGTACATCCGGGAGGCCCACACCAGCGATGTCTGGCAGGACCCGGATAATTTGGACGACCAGGTTCTGTTCGCGAAGCCTAAGAGCTTCGAAGAGCGCAGCCAACTCGGTCAAATCTGCCTGGTGAAACTCGGAATTAAGTTTCCCGCCGTGATCGACACCTTCGATAATGCCACGGAGCGGGCCTACGCAGGCTGGCCCGACCGGCTCTATGTGATTGACCGCGCTGGCCGGGTAGCCTACAAGTCAAAGCCCGGACCATTCGGTTTCCATTCCAAGGGCGTCGCGGAAACCTTGCAGAGATTGGCCATCGCGTCCGCGCCCTGACCGGCCAACATCGGCGTGCCCTTCGCTCTCCCCGCTGGAGAACCGGTGCCGCAGCACCCTGACTTCGTACACGCTCGCTCTTCAGCCTTATCCTCGCGTCTACCCCGTCGAATCCGCCCGTACCTCGGCCATATCCCGGACAGCAGTCAGGGGCAACTCGCCCCAACAGTAGTCGCAGCCCCACCCACCGCCGCGCCAGCACTGTTGCCCATTCATGCGCCGCAGGCATTTCCTCTGATCGTCCCGTGCAGCACCACTCAATTTCCAGAATCTGTTGTATGATTCCCCCGCATAGAAGTGGTCACCTCGCTTCGCCTGATGCCATCTCCGGAGGCAGTAATGAATTCCACTCGCAGCTGCGCCACTCTCGCTCTTGCACTGCTCCTCTTCTTCTCGCTTCCTCCCGCCGGAGCCCAGGCCCCCGCGAATCCCTCCGCCGCCGACTCCGCTGCCATCCAGCAGGTCATCGCCAATTTCGATGAAAGTTTCACCCGCCACGACGCCCGCGCCATTGCGAAGACGGCGATCTGACCAACATGTACGGCGTTCTCACCCACGGCCGCAAAGCCATCGCAGATCGCTTCACGGCTCTCTTCGCCGGCATTCTCCGATCCGCCCAGCGCACCGACACGATTCGTAGTATTCGTTTTTTCACCCCGCAGATCGCCTTCCTCGACGCCGATACCGTCATCACCGGCACCAAATCCGCTGACGGCTCCGACGTGCCCCCACGCAAAGGCCTGCTCATCGCCGTCCTGACCAAACAAGACGGCCGCTGGCTCATCTGCAGTTTCCATGAAGCCGAATTTCCGGCGCGTCCCGCCCCCGGCTCGCCCACTGCGGCGAAACACGAATAGTCCAATGGCCCATGCCCTCTGCGTGCGCAGCGGAGCCGCATCCCGCGAAGGGAAGAAGGCGCTCGTGTTATTTTCAAGGTCGAAGAGGAAATCCCGGTGAATAAGTCGCTGCTTCATTCCCGAGCCATTCCCCGCGCCGCCGCGGTCCTGTCCGGCGCGCTGCTAATGACATGGCTCGCGTTCTACAACCGTTATCCGCTGCTCTACCCGGATTCGATGTCCTATATGGAAGATGGCCCGCTGGTCGCGCGAGCCCTGTTCCTGCATCAATTTTCGATCGACTATGGCGGACGTTCGTTCCTCTATTGCCTGGGCATTCTGCCTTTCCACTGGAACGTCACTCCCTGGCCCATTGTGGCGCTCAATGCTCTTCTCACCGCCTATGTCATCTGGCTTGTGGTGCGCTCCCTCTCGCCGCGCCAGAGCATTGCCCGTTATTTCGCACTCCTTCTGCCGCTCATTGCCTTCACCAGCCTGCCTTGGTTCATCAGCCTGATCATGCCGGATATTCTCGGCCCCGTGCTGTATCTCTCCATGTACCTGCTCATCTTTGCCAGGAAAAGCCTTTCCCGTGGCGAACACGCCATCCTGCTGGCCATCGCCTGGTGGTCCGTGGCTTCCCACGTCACCCACCTGATGCTGGCCGGCGGCTTCTGCACGCTCTTTCTGACCCTGCTGGCCTTTCGCCGCTCCCTGCGCTGCTGGTTCGCGGGCATCGCCCAAGTCGCCCTCCTCGTCCTGCTTGCCGCCGCGGCCCATCTTGCCCTGCACGCTTACCTCTACGGAAAACCCTCGCTCAATGGGAAGCGCCCGCCCTTTCTCATGGCCCGCGTCCTGGTCGATGGCCCCGGCCGCTCCTATCTCCTGCAGCATTGCGAGGATAAAAAATTCGTCATTTGCAACTATCTTTCCAGGATTCCCGACGACTCCAACGCGTTTCTCTGGAATGCCGACGGGGTCTGGACGAGCGCCTCGGACGAGACGCAAGAACTTCTGCGCCAGGAGGAGATGCCCTTCGTGCTGGCCACCCTGCGGGCCTATCCGCGCGAACAGCTTTCCGCCTCGGCCGCCAATTTCCGCGAACAGTTAATCACTTTTGGTTTGGAGGACTACTTCCCCAATCAGTGGGTCTCCGACGTCTTCGAGCGGGTCTTGCCCGGCTCCCGCCCGCATTATCTGGAAACGCGCCAGGCCCGCCGCGCCCTCCCGGATGAATTCTCCTCCACAGCGCAAGAATGGGCGGTCATGGCGTCGCTCGCGATCATTGCCATCCTGACCACCTTGCTCTGGCGCGGCCGCAGCCCGACACTCCTCGGTCTCGCCTCCTTGATTATTTTCGTGCTCCTCGCCAATGCCCTGGTCACCGGCGTCCTCTCCGACGTGCTGGACCGTTACCAGTCCCGCGTGATCTGGCTGCTCCCCCTGCTCGCCGGCCTCTCCCTGATGGAATGGCTCGATCACCGCTTCCCCAGGAATGGCCAGGGCGAGCCGCAACGGCAAGATGCGCTCTCCGCCAGCCCCGATTGACCACCGCCGGGGCCCATGATAGTTTGCACACTGGCTCGCTTCCTAATCATCAGGAGGTTCACCCCATGACCAACGCTAGATTTCCAAGCAGGCTTCGTGTATTACTCCCGGTTCTCGCCGCCGCAGCCTTCCTCTTGGCTCACGGTCTCGCAGCACAGGCCCAGACCCAGTCCTCCCCCATTCCCTCGCCGGCCATGCGTGTTTCCGTTCGTCTCGTCCTCGTCGACGCGCTGGTCACCGACAAGGAAGGAAACGTGGTGCGCGGCCTCGGCCCCCAGGATTTCTCCGTCCTGGAAGACGGCAAGCTCCAGAATGTCACCAACGTTTCTTTCGAGCAGCCCGTCCTCCTGGCGCGCGAGGTGCGCTCTCAGCGCGCCGCTCTTCCTCCCAATGTCACCACCAACCGCCCCGCTTTCCGTATGCCCTCCGGCCAGGTCATTGTCGTGCTCCTCGATTCCCTCAACACCCGCACCAAGGACCAAGCCTATGCCCGCCTCGAACTCTTGAAATATCTCGGCACGCAGGTACAGCCTGGCCAGCAGATCGCCGTCTACACCCTGGGCAACTCCCTGCGCCTCCTGCAGGACTTTACCGACGACCCTAGTCTGCTCAAGGCCGCCGTCGAAAGCTTTCAACCGAACGCTTCCGTCCAGATGATGCTTTCCGATCTCAGCGCCAGAATGCCGCGCACTTCCGGCGCTCAACCAGAATCACTGCACGGGACTCAGCAGGACATGGCTCTTCCTCTGCAGCGGATGCAGGATTTTCTCAATGAGCAGATCAATCTGATCACCGACGCCCGCGTCGGTGCCACGCTCACCGCCTTCCGCTGGATTGCCCAGTCCGTCGCCGGTCTTCCCGGCAGAAAAAACCTCATCTGGGTTTCCGGTTCCTTCCCGCTGGCCACCTATTCGCGCATCATCAAATACAGCGCCGACGGTGCCGCCGCCAACGACCCCAACTACGTTCGCGCCGAGCACGAATACGAGGACATGATCCGCGAAACCAGTTCCGTCCTCAATGATGCTCAGATGGCCGTCTATCCCGTGGATGCCCGCGGCCTGATCGGCTCGCTTCTCGGTGGCGCCGAAGACCCCGGACTTACCCTTGGCGGCACGCTGAAAACGGGAGCCGAATACGGCCAGGATTTGCAATTGGCCAGCCGCGGCCTTCAGGAGACGCAGGCCACCATGCAGCAATTCGCCGGCGATACCGGCGGAAAGGTCTACCTCAACCGTAATGATCTGGACCACGCCGTAGCCCTAAGCATGCAGGATGGCGCCGCCTACTACCTACTGGCCTTCTCTCCCACCAGTAAGGTGGATAGCAAATTCCATAAAATCGAGGTCAAGGTAAACCGCCCGGGCGTCTCTGTCCGCTCCCGCCGCGGTTTTTACGCCCTTCCCACAGCCGATGACCCCAAGTTTGCCCGGGTTCGCGATGGGGAAGTCCGCATGGCCATGCAGGCCGCTGCACCGGGCGCCACCGGCGTTATCTTCGACGCCCGCGTCCAGCCCCCCGCCCCCGCCGCCAAAATGAAAGTCGCGGTCGATTTCCTCGTGGACCCCTCCACGCTCTACACCGAGGATGCCGGCGGCGGTTCCAAGCGCCTGGCCATCGAATTCCACGCCGTGGCTTACCAGCAGGATGGCAAGGCCGCCGGACAACGCGATGTCGCGACGAAGGTCACCCTCAAAGCTGCCGATTTCGCCTCCATCCAGCAGCAAGGGCTTCTTTATCATCTCGACCTTGATGTGCCTCCCGGCCTCTACAAACTCCGCCTCGGCGTCGTCGACCAGCGCAGCGGCTTCATCGGTACCGCCGATCTTCCCTTGCAACTCGACGCTCCCAAATAGGCGCATATTTCACACATTAGGAGGCTCTCCCCTTGTCCAACACTCCACTCCGCAAAGGCGGCCCCGCGGCCCGCATCGCTGTGCTGCCCGGCGACGGCATCGGCAGGGAAGTCACTCCGGAATCCATAAAAGTCCTCCGCGCCGCCGTTAAACGCCCCATGGACTTCGTGGACCTGGACTGGGGCGCCGACAAGTTCCTCCGCGAAGGCGTCTCTCTTCCTCCCGGCGCTGTGGAAATGCTCCGCGATGAGTTCGACGCCATCCTCTTCGGCGCTTTGGGCGACCCCCGCGTGCCCTCCAATCAGCACGCCGCCGACATCCTCCTGGGCCTGCGCTTCAAGCTCGATCTCTACGTCAATGCCCGCCCCGTCGAGCTTCTTCATGACCGCCTCACACCGCTCAGCGGCCGCACCGAGCGCGATATCCGCATCATGGTCTTCCGCGAAAACACCGAGGGACTCTACGTCGGAGTCGGCGGCATTTTCAAGAAGGGAACTCCAGACGAAATCGCCCTCCAGGAGGATCTCAACACCCGCAAGGGTGTCGAGCGCATCATCCGCCATGCCTTCGCCTACGCCCGCCAGCACAGGCTCAAGCGCCTGTGCATGAGCGATAAATCCAACGCCATGACCTTCGCCCACGACCTCTGGCAGCGCGTCTTCAAGGAGGTCCGCCAGGAGTACACCGACGTTGATTCCCGCCACCTCTACATTGACACCTTGGCCATGGAGATCGTCCGCGACCCCAGCCAGTTCGACGTCATCGTCACCTGCAACCTCTTCGGCGACATCATCAGCGACCTGGGTGCGCAGCTCGGCGGCGGGCTGGGCCTAGCCCCCTCCGGCAATATCCACCCCGGCGCAACTTCGCTCTTCGAGCCGGTCCACGGCTCCGCCCCCAACATCGCCGGGAAGGGCATTGCCAACCCCCTTGGTTCCGTCCTCACTTCCGGCATGATGCTCGACTTCCTCGGCTGGCCGCAGGAAGCCGCCCTGCTGAAGGAAGCTGTGCGAGCAGCGCTGCGCGAAAACAAAGTGACTCCAGACTTGGGAGGAAACCTGAAAACAACGGAGGTCGGTGACTGGTTGGCGCAATACGTTTCAAAAAACAGCTAAGGTATTCACAATTAACGATTTGCAATAGCACTTAAAGTTTTACTTTAACTTTGCATTTCTCGCTTCTTCTTTGTGTCCTCTGCGTCTTCAAATTAATTCTTCTGCTTTCCTATCTCCTCCGGCTCCCAACCGCTAGCGCCATGCCTGTCAGGAACCCGCCCACATGCGCCCACCAGGCCACTCCGCCCCCGGCGCGCATCCCCAGCGAGTCCATCCCTCCCAGAAATTGCAGGATGAACCACCATCCGAGCACAAGCACAGCCGGGAGTGGTACGAGGATCACAAAAACCAGCGTCAGCACCCGCGAGCGGGGAAACAGCACCAGATAGGCCCCCATCACTCCGGAAATCGCCCCGCTGGCCCCCAGCGCCGGCAGCCCGGAATGCAAATTAATAAAAATGTGCAGCAATCCGGCGGCGATTCCGCACGCGAAATAGAACATCAAATAGCGGAAATGCCCCAGCGCATCTTCGACGTTGTCTCCAAACACCCAAAGGAAAAGCATATTGCCCGCGAGATGCAGCAGGCCGCCGTGCAGGAACATGCTGGTCACGAGGGGCAGCAGGGCAGTGCGCCAGTTGCCGTGTCCGGCGAGCAGCGCCGGCAGGCGGTTGGGGACTTCGGCGAAGGAGAGGAGGAAGGCTTTCGAAAGATGAGGCGGGAGGGTCAGTTGATAGATGAATACGGCGACATTGGCGGCGATCAGCAGCACGGTAATAAAGGGAAGGGTGCGCCGGGGATTGAGGTCCTTGAGGGGGATGATCATTGCCGGGGCTGTGTCGCTTTGGGCATGTTTTTCCAGCATACCAGAAACGGCGAGAATTCGAAGCGCTAGGCAGGGAGGGGCGTCCTATAATAATTTTTCGATCAGGGCTTGGTTAACAGAATACATGAGCGTCTCGAAAAGGCGCATTGGCGATGTTTTTTTGTGCGGCGGACGTGAAAATTTTCGTTTTTCCCGTATTTTTTCATCACTTTTCGCAACGAAGGATTGCGCGTCCGGCAAGCCTGTGGTAAGAAACAAGTTCTGGTTTTTTGGCGAGTTGCGAGCGGCTCCGCCGGGAGGCGGGAGTCGGCGTGCCGACAGCCTTACTATGCCTGCCCAGGATACGGAAGCGATCATTCTCAAGACATTTCCGCTGGGCGAAGCCGACCGGCTGGTGAGTTTTCTATCCCGCTCGTCTGGCCGCATGCGGGGTGTGGCCGCGGGCGCGAGGAAGCTGAAAAACCGCTACGGCTCGACGCTGGAACTGCTGGCGCATGTCCAGATGGAATACATCGAGCGGGAGACCCGCGACCTGGTGCGCATTCAGCAGTGCGACCTGCTGGATTCGTTTCATGCGGCGCAGAGCGAGTATTCCCTGGCGACCGGCTTGGCGCTGGTGAGCGAAATTGTGGAGATCCTTCTGCCGGAGCGCGAGCCCGCCGAAGCGATGTTCCGGCTGGTGCTGCTGACCGCGCGGGAAATCGAGCGGCGCAAGGAATGGCGGATACCGGCCGGCTATTTTGTTTTCTGGGCGGTGAAGCTGGCCGGCTGGCTGCCTCCGCTCGACCGCTGCGGGAAGTGCGGAGCGCAGCTTGGCTCCGGGGACGGGTATCATGCTTCCTGGAGTCCCGGACAGCTCTGCCGGGACTGCCGCCACCCGGGAATGAGGGCGATATCGCTCCCGGCAAGGGAAGTGGCTCCGCTCTTTGCCAGGAAAGGACTGGAGAAGTTGTCCGAGGCGGAGGCTCCGGGCGGACTTGTGGGAGAATTGCGTGATGCCTGCTTGGATTGGATTGAGCATCACACGGAACGAAAACTGATAACCCGGAATTTACTGGAGACGGCGTGAAAGCGAAAGAACAAGTGGAAAAGAAGAAAAAGGGGCTGGCGTTTCAGGACTTGATTCTGAAGTTGTCGGAGTTCTGGATGAAGCGCGGATGCGTTCTGCAGCAGCCTTACGACGTGGAAGTGGGAGCGGGGACCATGCACCCTGAGACGTTTCTGCGGGTGCTGGGTCCGGCGCCCTACCGGGTGGCCTATGTGCAGCCGTCACGTCGGCCCGCCGACGGTCGCTACGGCGAAAATCCCAACCGGCTCTACAAGCACACGCAGTTTCAAGTGATCCTCAAGCCGTCTCCGCGCGACGTCCAGGATTTTTATCTGCAGAGCCTTGAAGCCATCGGCATTCGCCTGGCCGAGCACGACATCCGCTTCGAGGAGGACAACTGGGAATCGCCCACGCTGGGCGCTTGGGGCATCGGCTGGCAGGTGCTGCTCGACGGTTTGGAAATCACGCAGTTCACTTACTTTCAGCAATGCGGCGGCATGGACTTGGACCCCATTTCCGTGGAGCTTACCTACGGACTGGAGCGCATCGCGGCTTTCCTGCAGGGCGTGGAAAGCGTGTACGACCTGCGCTGGTCGGAAGACGTGACCTACGGGCAGATCCGCCTGAAGGAAGAGCAGCAGTTTTCGTCCTACAGCTTCGATCGCAGCGATGCCGGAGCAATTCGCGCGGATTTCGAGATTCAGGAGAAGGAGGCCCAGAGGCTGCTGGAGGGCTTTGATCTGTTGCGCGGGCCGGAGCGGGAACGCTATCCGCTGCTGGCGGTGTATGACCTTTGCCTGAAATGTTCGCACTTGTTCAACCTGATGGATGCGCGGGGGGTTATTTCCACGACGGAACGGGCAGCGTTGATGGCGCGGGTGCGCACGCTGGCCTGCCGCACGGCGCAGTCGTATGCGGCGCAGATGTCTCCGCCCACGGATGCGGGGCAGGCGGATGCTTCCGAAGGGGTGCGGGCATGAAGGCATCCGTGAAGAAGGTTTCCTTACGGCGCAGCGAACTTCTTTTTGAAATCGGCTGCGAGGAGATTCCGGCGGGACTGCTGCCCAAGGCGCAGGCGGAACTGCGCAGCGTGCTGGAAAAATATCTGGTGGCGGAAAACCTGGCCGAAGGCGCGGAGGTGGTTACGTTTGCGGCGCCGCGGCGGCTGGTGGCGCAGGTGCGGGAGATTCGCCTGCGCCAACTGGACCTGGTGAAGGAGGTCCTGGGGCCGCCGAAGTCGGTGGCTTATGACTCTGTCGGCGCGCCGACACGGGCCGCGGTCAGCTTCGCCGACAAGCAGGGAATTGCGCTGGACAAGATCCAGTTTGTCGCGACGCCCAAGGGCGAGTATCTGGCCGTCAAGCAGGTGATTCCAGGAAGAACAACGGAAAAAATATTGGCAGAGATTCTTCCGCGGGTGATTCAGGATTTGACCTGGCCGCGCTCGATGACCTGGGCGGGGCTTTCCGATGCGCGGTTCATTCGCCCGATTCGCTGGATCGTGGCGGTGCTGGACGGCAAACCGGTGCGTTTCTCCTACGGCGACGTGGCCAGCGGAGAGCGCACGCGGGGGCATCGCTTTCTGGGCAAGCCCAGCCTCCCGGTGAAAAATTTCCGCGAATACGAGGCCAAGCTGAAGGCCAACGGGGTCATTGTGCGGCCGGAACTGCGCCGCGCCAAGATCGAAAAGGAACTGACGGCGCTGGGGCAGAAATCCGGACTCAAGTTGCACGCGGACGCGGAATTGCTGGACATGGTGACGTACCTGAACGAATTCCCTTCGGTGATTCAAGGGCAGTTTGATCCGGCGTTTCTGGACCTGCCCGATGAGATTCTGATCACGGTGATGCGCGGGCACCAGAAATATTTTGCCGTGGAAAAGCGCGGCGGAGACTTGGCACCGCATTTTCTGGCGGTGATCAACCTGGACCGCGACCCCAAGGGGCTGGTGCGGGCGGGGCACGAGCGGGTCTTGCGGGCGCGCTTTGCGGATGCCCAGTTTTTCTGGAAGACGGATCAAAAATGTCGGCTCGCCGACTATCTCCCCAAGCTCGAACGGGTGACGTACGAATCCCGGCTGGGGAGTTATCGCGACAAAGTGGAGCGGGTGCGTGCGGTTGCGCGCTGGATTGCCAGCCAGTGGTTCAATCTCGGCCTGGCGCAAGCGCATGTGCCGGACGCGGATCGCGCGGCGGAACTCGCCAAATGCGACCTGGCTACCGAAATGGTCCGCGAATTCACGGAGCTGCAAGGAGTTGTGGGCGGGCTGTATGCGCGGGCGCAGGGCGAATCGCCGGAAGTAGCCGATGCGGTTTACGATCACTATCTCCCGGCCAGTCTCGAAGACGCCATTCCGCGCAATCTGACCGGCTGCGCGGTTTCCTTGGCCGACAAATTAGACAGCGTGGCGGGCTGCTTCGCGGTGGGAATCGTCCCCACGGGATCGAGCGACCCCTACGCTCTGCGGCGAGCCGCGCAGGGCATCGTGAAGATTATTCTGGAGCGCAGCGTGCCCCTCTCGCTTGCGCTGGCGCTGGGCGCGGCGGTCAAGGCGCTGCAGGAGCATGCGCCGAAAATTGCCGTGCCCGAGGCGCGGGAAACGCAAATTCTGGAATTCATTCAGGACCGCGCGCGGTTCGTTTTCCGGGAAAAGCTGGGCTTTGCCTATGACGAAGTGAACGCGGTGTTCCGCGCGGGGAGCGACAACCTGGTGGATGCGCGGCAGCGGCTGGAAGCGCTGCGGGCCATCCGCAAATCGAAGAATTTTGAACCCCTCACGGTTTCCTTTAAGCGTATTCGCAAGATACTGGAAAAGGCTCCGGCGGCGGAGAAGGGGCATGCTGTGAGCGAGGAGTTTCTGAAGCTGGATGCCGAGCGGGATTTGCATGCGGGGATGCGCGAGGCGGCGCGCCAGGTGCAGGCGCGCAAGCGCGAGGGGAAATACCGCGAAGCGCTGGAAGTGATCGCGGACCTGCGCAATGCCGTGGACCGTTTCTTCGTGGACGTGATGGTGATGGCCGAAGAGGAGGCTGTGCGGAGAAACCGGCTGGCGCTGCTGGGGCAGTTGCTGGCGGAATTCACCACGATCGCTGATTTTTCGGAAATCGGCGGAGAAGAGTCGCGATAAGGAAAACTTAAAGTATTACTTTAAGTTTTGATTTTCAGGTTGCAGATAAGCAGTGAATTGAAAATTCAAACCGGGCGAGGCGCATCGTGAAAAACTGGGTCTATTCCTTCGGTAAGGGCAAAGCGGAAGGCGGCGGGGATTCCAAGGAGATACTGGGAGGCAAGGGCGCAGGCTTGGCGGCGATGACGCGCATCGGTTTGCCGGTACCGGCGGGATTCACGATATCCACGGAGACCTGCGACTATTTTTATAAGCACGGGAAAAAATACCCCGGGGAGCTGCGCGGGCAGGTGCTGAAGGCGCTGACGCGTCTGGAGAAGGTGACCGGGAAGAAACTGGGCGACCCCAAGAGCCCGCTGCTGGTGAGCGTACGGTCCGGTTCGGCGCGGTCGATGCCGGGCATGATGGAGACCATCCTTAACCTGGGGCTGAATGACCGTTCGGTGGCCGGGCTGGTGGCCGCGACGGGCAACGAGCGCTTTGCCTATGACGCCTATCGGCGCTTCGTGCAGATGTATTCGACGGTGGTGGTGGGGCTGTCGAAGGAGCATCTGGAGGAGAAACTGCGGGCGATGAAGACCCGTCAGAAGGTGAAGGAAGACACGGACGTCAGCGCGGCGGGATGGAAGGATCTGATCGCGGAGTACAAGGCCTATTTCCAGAGCAAGACGGGCCATGCCTTTCCGGACGACCCCAAGGAACAGTTGTGGGGAGCGATTGGGGCGGTCATCGGGTCGTGGATGGCAGAGAAGGCGGTGACCTACCGGCGCGTCGAGAAGATCACCGGGCTGCTGGGCACGGCGGTGAACGTGGTGCAGATGGTCTTCGGGAATACCGGGGATAATTCGGGCACGGGGGTGTGCTTCACGCGCGACCCGTCCACCGGGGAAAAGATTTTCTACGGGGACTATCTGGTGAACGCGCAGGGCGAGGACGTGGTGGCGGGAATCCGCACGCCGATGCATTTGAACGAAATGGCCACGCGGATGCCCCAGGTGTACAAGCAACTGGACAAAGTGCGCGGAACGCTCGAGCGGCATTACCGCGACATGCAGGACATGGAGTTTACCGTCGAGGACGGCAAGCTCTACATGCTGCAGACGCGCACGGGCAAGCGCACACCGGCGGCGGCCTTCAGCATGGCCGTGGATATGGCCAACGAGAAACTGATCACGCGCGAAGAGGCGGTGCAGCGCATTCAGCCTGCGGACATCGAGCGGCTGTTCTATCCGGTGATCAGCGCCAAGACGGGCAAGGACGGGATGGCGGTGAAGCCCATCGCGCAGGGAATCAACGCGGTGCCAGGGGCGGCCGTGGGCAAGGTGGTCTTTACGGCGCAGGAGGCCGAAGAGTGGGTGGCGCGCGGGGAGAAAGTGATTCTGGTGCGGCGCGAGACCAGCCCCGAGGACGTGGGGGGCATGGCCGTGGCGCAGGGCATTCTGACGGCCACGGGAGGAAAGACGTCGCACGCGGCGGTGGTGGCACGGGGATGGGGCAAGTGCTGCATCGTGGGCTGCGAAACGCTGGACGTGGACTCCGCGGCGAAAATAATGCGCGCGGGCGCCGAGACGGTGCGCGAGGGGGATTGGATTACGCTCGACGGCGGCGAAGGAGTGGTCTACCTGGGGCAATTGCCGCTGGGCAATCCGACTATGCCCAAGGCGTATGCCACGCTGATGAAATGGGCCGATGAGATCCGCCGGTTGCGGGTGCGCACCAATGCGGATACGCCGCAGGACGCGCGCAAGGCGCGGGAAATGGGCGCCGAAGGCATCGGTCTCTGCCGCACCGAGCATATGTTCTTCACCGATTTCGAGCAGCCGGAGAAGAGTCATGAACGGCAGCGGGCCATCCAGGAGATGATCCTGGCGGACAATCGAGAGGACCGCGAAAAGGCACTGGGAAAACTGCTGCCGTTCCAGCGGCGGGATTTTATCGGGATCTTCAAGGCCATGGACGGCTTTCCGGTGACGATTCGCCTGCTGGATCCCCCGCTGCACGAGTTTCTGCCGCACGAAGCGGGCAAACAGGAGGAACTGGCGCGGGAGCTGGGCATCAGCGCGGAAAAGGTGGCGCGGCGCGTCGAGCAGTTGCACGAAGCCAACCCCATGCTGGGGCATCGGGGATGCCGGCTGGCCATCACCTACCCGGAAATTCTGGAGATGCAGGTGCGGGCAATCATCGAGGCGGCCATCGAATGCCAGAACGAGAAAGTTAAAGTATTACCTGAGATTATGCATCCGCTGACGCTGGACGAGAAGGAGATGCGGATACTGGAGGAAGGCACGCGGCGCGTGGCCGATGAGATCCTGCAGAAGGCCGGGGTGAAGCTGCCCTACCTGGTGGGGACCATGATTGAGCTGCCGCGGGCGGCGCTGCTGGCGGGGAAAATCGCCCGTGTGGCGGAGTTCTTCTCCTTCGGGACCAACGACCTGACGCAGACGACCATGGGGCTTTCCCGCGACGATGCCGGGCGCTTCCTGCCGGACTACGTGGACGAAAAGAAGGCCGGGGTGTTCCGCGAAGACCCTTTTCAGTCGTTGGATATCGAAGGCGTGGGCATGCTGATGGAATGGGCCGTGAAGCAGGGACGGGCCACGCGGGCCAAGCTGAAGGTGGGGATCTGCGGTGAGCATGGCGGGGACGCGGAGAGCGTGAAGTTCTGCCATAAGCTGGGCTTGGACTACGTGAGCGCGTCGCCGTTCCGGGTGCCGATTGCGAGATTGGCGGCGGCGCAGGCGGTTATTGAAGGGAAACAGGGGAAGAAAAAGAGGTGAGGGCGGAGAGGTAATGTTAGTACCATAACCCATAATGCCTGTCTGGCTTTACTGGCCACCGCAAGACATACACTTTGACAGGCGCATGGGGGATGGGAACGTGTTTCGGCCGACTCTAGCCTTATTTTTGTTGTGTTTTTTGGTTTTCACGGCGCAAGCCGTTCCCGCGGGCGTGGAATTTCGCGGCCTGGTGGCCGATGAGGCGGGCGCTCCGGTGGCGGGCGCGGAAGTTACGCTCGTGGCCGGGGCCCAGCCGCCTGCGGGAAGCGAGGCGCATCCTGCGCCAGCCGTTTTGACGGACGAGCAGGGACATTTTACGTTTTCCGCGCTGGCTCCCGGCGCCTACTTCCTGACCATACGCAAGCAGGGATTTTTCGCGCTGGAGAATCAGTCCGTGCTGGTGAGCGCGGGGCAGAATAGCGAAGACACCTACACGCTGACGCGCGAGAAGGAAGTGCACGAGCAAGTGGAGGTGAGCACGGAGCTGACGCGCATCGAGCCGGAGGACACCACGCAGCGCAGTACCGTGCAGGCGCAGGAAATTCAGGATGTTCCGGTTCCCACCAATTATTCCCTCAGCGAAAGTCTGGCCATCATGCCGGATGTGGTGCGCGACAACTCCGGGGCCATGCACGTGGCCGGGGCCAGGCAGGGCGAAGTCTTGTATTTGCTGGACGGATTTGAGATCAGCGACCCGGTGACCGGAGCAATGAACGTGCAGTTCAACGTGGATGCGACGACCGGCGTGGAAGTGCAGTCCGGGCGGGTGGGCAGCGGAAACGCGCATGCGGGCGCGGGCCTGCTCAGCGTGGACACCGTATCCGGCGACGATAACTGGCGGGTGCGGCTGTCCTCGTTCGTGCCGGGAGCGGAAACCGAAGGGGGATTGCGCATCGGGAACTGGACGCCGCAGTTTCAGTTTTCCGGCCCCATCGTGCGCGGCAAGCTCTGGTTTTCCGATGCGGTGAGCGTGCAGCGGGTGATCTCCATCGTGAAGGTGCCCGTGCCGGGGCCGGATATGTCCACGCTGTGGGGCGGGCAGGACCTGCTGCGGCTGCAATGGAATTGGACGCCGCGGCACACGCTGGCCGGGAGCTATCTCTACAACCGGGACAGCGCCGAATATGTGGGATTGGATGCGATTCACCCGTATGCGTCCACGCTCAGCCCGACGCATGAGCGCTCATTCGCCACGTTGAAGGACCAGATCTGGATTCATTCCGCGCTGATCGAGCTGGGGATTGCCGCCGACAGCGGGGTCATGAGCCAGATGCCCGAGGGGGCAGCGCCGTACATTCAGTTACCCACGGGAGCGAGCGGAAATTATTACGAGCAGTTGCGGCAGCGCGGGCGGCGCGTGCAGGCCCTGGGCAGCGTGACCTTCGCCGCGGTGCAGTGGCACGGGCGCCATGATCTGGCGGCGGGATTCAGCGCGCAGGAAGTGGCCCTCTCGCAGAGCACGCAGCGGGGCAGCATTCAGGATGTGCGCGCGGACGGGACGCTGGCGCGGCTGACGACGTTCACGGGAAATCCGGCGTTCCATCTGAGCGATACGCTGCCGGGCGTCTATGCGCAGGACACCTGGGTGGCCTCCGACCATCTGGTGGTGCAGGCGGGCGTGCGCAAGGATTGGGACCGCATTCTGCAGAGTTCGCTGGTGGCGCCGCATGTGGCGGTGAACATCATGCCGTTCAAGGGGGACGACACGAAGATTTCCCTGGGATGGAACGTCACGGCCACGCCCATGACGCTGGCCTTTGCGGGGCGGGCCAACGATCAGGCGCAGGTAGATACGTACTACGACGCGACCGGGCTGAACGTGATTTCCGGTCCGGTGACGAGCAAGTTTGTCATCCCCGGAGGCGGATTTCGTCCGCCGCGATTCGAGGCCACGAGCATCAGCTGGCAGCAGAAGATCGGCGCCAGCACGGCGGTGACGGTGGACCTGCTGGCGCGGGAAGGGTATGACCAGCTGCACTACGAGCCGCAGGGCGCGGGCGGGCCGCTGCAGACGTTTGTTTTGCTGAACGACCGGCGCGACCGCTACCGCGCGGCCACGGTTTCGATGCGTCACACATTTGCAAAGAAAGCCGAAATCTTCGGGAGCTATGCGAGGTCGCGGGCCAGATCGAGCGAGGTGATTGATCCCACCCTGGGCTCCTTGCTCTACGCTCCGCTGCAGTCCGGGCCGGTTTCCTGGGATACGCCGAACCGCTTCACCAGCTGGGGGTGGACGCAGACGAAGATCTGGGGGCTGTTTCTGAGCTACTCGGTGGAATACCGGACGGGCTATCCCTTCAGCAGCGTGGACCAGTATCATCAGATCTTCGGGACGCCGGACGTGCTGCGCTATCCCGATTACGCGACCGTGAACATCGGATTCGAAAAGTATCTCAACTTCATCAACCGCCGCTGGGCGTTCCGGGTCACGGTGGCCAATATTCTGGGCCGGGACAATTTCGACGTGGTCAGCAATAACGTATCGGCAGCCGATTACCTTACGTTCATGGGCGGGCATGGGCGCACCCTCTGGGGCCGCCTGCGGCTGGTGGGGAAATAGCGGAGAAAATCAACGTTCGCGGCGGAGCTCATGGAAAAAGAGATTGCGCGCAAGGTGCGGCGCCGGCTCCTGCCGTTTCTGTTTCTGCTCTACATCGTAGCCTTCCTCGACCGCATCAATATCGGTTTTGCCGCGCTGACCATGAACCGCGAGCTGGGAATCACCGGCGGGCAGTTCGGGCTGCTGGCCGGGGTATTTTTCCTGGGCTACTGCCTGTTCGAGGTGCCCAGCAACCTGCTTCTGCACCGGGTGGGGGCGCGGGTGTGGATCGCGCGCATCCTGCTCAGCTGGGGTGTGGTGGCGGCGCTCAGCGGATTTGCCCGCAGCGTGACGCATCTCTACGCCCTGCGATTCTTGCTGGGTGTGGCCGAAGCCGGATTTTTCCCCGGGATCATTCTCTATCTCACCTACTGGTTCAGCCAGCGCGAGCAGGCGCGGACGCTGGCGCTGTTCCTGACCGGGGCGCCGGTGACCACGATACTGGGCGCGCCGCTTTCCGGATGGATACTGGATCACGTGCATGGGTTGGGGATGAGCAGTTGGCGATGGCTGCTGATTCTGGAAGGGTTGCCAGCCATCGTTTGCGGCGTGCTGGCGTATTTTCTGCTGCCCAACCGGCCTGAAGAGGCGCGCTTTCTCTCGGCGGAGGAAAAACAGCTGCTGACCGAAAGGTTGCGAGGGGAAGAAGAGCGCAAGCGTGCGCAGCATCCTGTTTCCGCGCTCCAGGCGCTGGGGAATGGGCGCGTCTGGCATCTTGCGGCGACGTATCTGGCGCTAATGACGGGATTTTATTCGATGAGCTTCTGGATGCCGCAGACGGTGAAATCCTTGTCGTGGCGCTACTCGAACACCACGGTGGGGCTGCTGGTGATGATCCCGCACCTGGTAGGTTTGGTGGCCATGCTCACGGTCTCGTGGAGTTCGGACCGGCGCATGGAGCGCAAACTGCACACGGCGCTGCCGGTGCTGGCGGGGGCCGTGGGGCTGTTGCTGCTAGGGAGCGCGCCGAGTTCGGCGATTTTGTGCGTGTTGCTGCTGGCGCTGGTGCTGGCGGGAATTTACAGTTTTCTGGGGCCTTTTTGGTCGCTGCCCAGCGAATTTCTCAGCGGCTTTTCCGCGGCTTCGGGCATTGCCTTTATCAATTCCGTGGGCAATCTGGGCGGGGTGGCGGGGCCGTGGGCCATCGGGGCGGTCAGCCAGACGCGCTATGGGGTGTATGGAGGGTATGCGCTGGTGAGCGTGGCGCTGTTTGCCGGAGCGGCGCTGGTGCTGCTGCCCAGGAAATAAGCGAAGTTTTCTCAGGTAGGCATTTTCAGAAAGAAATACATTCCCAGGAAAAAGAATATTAAATCGGGAGACCATCCGGCCATCAGCGGCGGGAGCTGGCCGACGCCGCCCATGGCTTCGAGCAGGCGGGAGACAGCGATATAGACGATTCCGATGACGATACCCAGGGCCACGCCGCCGACGGCGCCGCGGGTGCCGACCAGAATCCCAAACGGAATAGCCAGGAGGATGCTGACGGGAACGATGAGGGGATAGGCCAGTTTCTTGTGCCATTGCACGGTGAGGGCGGAGACGTCGAAGCCGGCCTGGCGGAGCTCTTCGATGTAGGAACCCAGCTCGCTGAAGTTCATCTGGAAGGCCTGGCGCACCTCGCGGTTGAAGTAGCTGGGCGGCTCGGAAAGCTCGGCGAGGGAGAGATGATCGAAGGGCTGGTAGCGGGTGACGCTGCCGGCAGAGAATTCGCGCAGCCAGCCGGATTCGAGGGCCCACTGTTTGCGGGGCTCGTCCCAGCGGGCGCGGGAGGCGTACACGCGGCGGCGGACCTGGAAGGTGGCGGGTTCGAGTTCGAGAACGGTGAGGCCGCCGAAGATAGAGTGGGCGGGATCGAAAACCTCGTAATTATAGATTTTCGAATTTTCTCCGAAAATCCACTGCTGGCGGGGATGAAAAAATGTCTGCGGCGGGCGGCCCTTGATCTGGTTGTGCAGGGCATCCTGGCGCTGGCTGGCGTAGGGGAGATAGCTCTGGTCGAGGGCCAGCATGGTGGCGGCGAGGGCCAGGCCGGCGAGGAGCAAGGGGAGAGAGAGGCGATAGAGGCTGATGCCGCTGGCCTTGCAGGCCACCAGTTCGTTGTTCTTGGACATGACGCCGAGGGTGACCAGCAGGGCCACCAGGGCGCCCAGGGGAGTGATCTGGTAGAAGAGATAAGGAGTGAGGAAGCGGAAATAGTTGACGACGACGAGGAAGGGAACGCGGTGACGGCCGATATCGTCAAGCAGTTCGAAAAAGGTGAAGGCCTCGAAGAGAAAAAGAAAGCCGGTCATAAGCAGAGCGAAATGGGAGAAGAACTGGCGGAGAAGATAGAGGTCCATCAACTGCGGGAAGATCGCGCCGGTGGGGGCGGTGGCTTCGCGCTGCGGGGAGGCGCCGTTGGCGGCGCGGGCCCGGGCTTTGCGCCGGGCGCGCATTCTGTTGCGCAGGACGCGCAGGCGCTGGGAGAACTTGGCCAGGGAGCGGGAGAAGTAGCTTTCCCCGCGGTACTGCTCCATGCGGGGGAGCAGGAAGAGGCCGAGGAAGCCCAGAGATAGATTCGCAGCCCAGATCCCCAGAGAAGGCGGCAGGACTCCGCGGCGGGCCAGACCGGCGCCGAGGATGAATACAACGTAATAACCGGCAATCAGAAGAACCGTGAGGAGAAAGCCCGCGGCGCGGCCGCCGCGGCGCGGGCGGGCGCCCAGGGGGACTGCCACCAGGGCAAAAACCAGGCAGGCGGCGGGGAAGGCCAGGCGGCGGTGAAATTCGATGCGCGCTTCGCGCCAGTCCGGCCGCCGAGGGGAGAGCAGTTCGGCGGCGGGGAGTTCGCCCAGGGTGGGCGGGCGCGGTGTGGCCGGTGTGATGCGAGAGACTTCCAGGGGCCAATCGCTGTCGCCGAAGGCGGTGAGGGAATAGTGGTCGGGCTGGGAGCGGCTGACTTCATGGGTGGTGCCGCCGCGCAGGTGCAGCTCCAGCTTGCCGCGCTTGTGGTCGGCGATTACAATCGCTTCTTCGGCCAGCGTAAGCTGGGCCGCATTCTCCCCACCCGTCTCGGCGAGAAAGACGCCGCTCCACTGCAGGCCGCTGGGGGAGACATCGTTAAGGTAGAAGACCAAGCGGGGGAAGCGCTCGTCGAAGACGCGCGGCTGCACCTGAAAGGAGGCTTGGCTGGCGGCCAGGCTGAGTTCGGTGGTGCGGAAGACGCGCAGGGCGTTGGGCCCGGCCCACAAGGTCATGGCCAGGGTGAGCAGCATGCCGGCGGCGGCCAGCGCGCCGACGGGCACGAGCATGCGGCGGCGGCCGATGCCCAGGGCGGTCATGGCGATAAGTTCGCTGTCGGCGGACATGCGGCCCAGGCCCAGGAGCACTCCGGTGAGCACGGCCATGGGCAGGGTGAAGGTGAGCACCGCGGGGAAGGCGCAAAACAGCAGGAGCAGGACTTCGGCGGAGGAACCGCTGTGGCGGACGAAGAGTTCCATCATCTGCACGAGCTTGGGAACGAAGAAAACAAAGGAAAAGACAAGCAGACCGAGCAGGGAGTGGCGCAGGGTTTCTCGGACAATGTAGCGGTCCAGAATTCGCATGACGAGGCAGCACAGTGTAACACGTTAAGAGTAAAGTTCTGAGAGAATGACAGGAGCGATGAAGCCGATCCACCTGGTTTTGTTGTGGCACATGCACCAGCCGCAGTACCGCGACCCGGAAAGCGGAGCCTACCTGCTTCCCTGGACGCGGCTGCATGCGCTGAAGGACTACTGGGGCATGGTCGAACTGCTTCGGGAATTTCCCGGCGTGCATGTCACGTTCAACATGGTGCCATCGCTGTGCATGCAGCTGGAGGAATACGCCGCGGGCGGATTCCGCGAGCTGTGGTTCGATCTGGCCTGCCGTCCGGCGGAATCGCTGAGCGGGGAGGACAAGCGGGAAATTCTGGAGCGGGCTTTTCAGCTCAATCACGAACGGCTGATGTCGCGCTGGCCGCGTTTTGTGGAACTCTACGAATGGTCGCGCACCGGCCGGAGCGAGCAGGCCTTGGTTACGTTTTCGCCGCGCGACTGGCGCGACCTGCAAGTGCTCTCCCAACTGGCCTGGATGGACGAATACTGGCTGGCCAAGGACCCGGTGATCTCCCGTCTGGCGGATAAGGGAAAAGAGTTCACCGAGAAGGACAAGCAGGAGTTGCAGGGAAAGCAGTTGGAGTTGCTGCGCCTGGTGCTTCCAGCGTATCGCGCGGTGGGACTAAGCGGCCAGGCCGAGCTGACCACCACGCCTTTCTACCACCCCATCCTGCCGCTGCTCTGCGATTCCGATATTGCGCGCGTGGCCAATCCGGCCACGCCGCTTCCGCGCCGGGCCTACCGCCGGGCTGCGGACGCCCGCGAACAGTTGCGCCGGGCGATTGTCTCGCACGAGCGGCACTTCGGGTCCAAGCCCGCGGGACTGTGGCCTTCGGAAGGGTCGGTTTCCGAGCAGTCCCTGGCCATCGCCGCGGAGGAAGGCTTTCGCTGGTTCGGCACGGACGAAGGCGTGTTGGGACGAACGCTCAACACGGGATTCTTTCGCGACTCGGCGGGGGTGCCCACGCACGCGGACCAGCTTTATCAGCCCTGGCGGTTCACCCCCGGCGGACGGCCCATCGTGGGACTTTTCCGCGACCATCACCTTTCCGACCTGATCGGCTTCGTCTACAGCAACATGAACGGCAAGGATGCCGCGGCGGAACTGCACGGGCGGCTGCGCCACCTGGGCGATACGGTGAAGAGCGAACGGCCGCTCACCGTGTCCCTGTTCCTTGACGGAGAAAACGCCTGGGAATATTTTCCGGGAAACGGGCGCGAATTTCTGCGCGAGTTCTACGGACGCATCGAGGGGGATGGCGACATCCGCGCGATGACCGGCTCGGAAGCCATCGCCGCCGGCGGGGAAATTTCCATCTCCCCCGTGATTTTCCCGGGCTCGTGGATCAACGCGAATTTCGACGTGTGGATCGGTCACGCGGAGGACGTGAACGCCTGGGAACTTCTGGGAGAGGCGCGGGAGGCCTATGAGCGGGCTGTGGAGGCGCGGCAGCGGGAAATGCCCGGGGCGCCGACGGAGACCGGGATCACGCAGGCTTACGAATCGCTGCTGGCCGCCGAGGGAAGCGACTGGTGCTGGTGGTTCGGCCCGGAACACAGCACCACCAACGACGCGGAGTTCGATGCGCTCTTCCGCAAACATCTGACCGCGGTTTATCTGGCGCTGGGGCGCACCGCGCCGGAAGAGCTGGCCAAGCCCATCAAGCGCCAGGCCGAACACGCCGTGCAGCTGGCGCCCGCCGGGCTGCTGCGGGTCAGCGTGGACGGGCGGGAAACGTCGTATTTCGAATGGCTGGGCGCGGGGCTGTTTTCCCCGGAGCGGCGCGGCGGGGCCATGCACGGGCGCACGTATTACCTGCACGAATTGCATTTCGGATTCAGCGAGGAGGAAATATTCGTGCGCGTGGATGCCTTCCGTTCTGCGCTGGAGCAGCTCGATGATCCGGAATTTCGCATCACCATTTGCGGCGCGGAGGAAGTGACCCTGGTGGTGCGGCTGCTGCGCGGGCGTTTGCAGGAATTCGCCGTGGAGAAGGACCGCGTGTGCCTGCTCAATCCCCGGATGGTGGCCACGGCGGCCTTCGACCGCATTCTGGAGGTTTCCGTGCGCAAGGAATTCTTCAACCTGGCGGGGCAGTCGCGGCTGACGCTGGGCGTGGCCCTGTGGCACGGCGGGCTGCCGGTGGATGTGCTGCCGGCGGAGGGTTCGCTGGAGATTTCACTGGGGGAAGACAATTCCGCGTGGCCGGCATGAGGGGAGAAGTTTACGGTTTACAGTTGTTAGTTCTCAGTGAAAACAAAAACCAACCGCCGGCTCGCCTGATCTTACTTTCAAAAGAAGACAGATTACTCTCCCACGCCCGAGAAGAATCCTGACTAGAAAAGCTTGACCGCGATTTCCCTCGGGCGTCCGCCTGCCGGAATGATGGTCAGCAGGCTGTTGGTGCGCACGCGGATGACGGCGAGGTCGTTCGAGCCTTCATTGGCGGCGAGGAGCAGGGTTTCGCCGGGGTCGAAGCGGCAGACGGATGGATTTTCGCCGGCCTGTACGGGAAGGCTCACGCGCCGGTTGTAAATGTCCACCGGAGTGATGCGTCCGGCGGCGGAGTCGGAAACATAGAGGAGGGAAGCGTCGGCGCTGAGGATGCCGCCCGTGGGGGCGGAGCCGAGGAGCACGTAATCGCCGACCTCGTGCGTCCAGGTGTTGATTGCTTCGAGGCCGTGGGCTTCGGGAGAAATGACGTAGAGTTCGCCGCCATCCGGCTTGAGGAGCATGTCGGCGGGCTTGCCGGCCAGTTGCAAATTGGAAAGCAGCACGCGCTGGCGCAGATCCACGACGGAGAGCTGACGGTTTTCGCGGCTCATTACGAAGGCCATGGAGCTGTCCGGCAGAATGGCCACGGCGGCGGGATGCGCGGTGACGGGGATCGTGGCAAGCAGGGCGAGGGATTGGACGTCGTGGATGTCGAGTGTGCCGGAGCGGCGATTGAGCACCAGGAGCGTTTTTCCGTCGGGGGCCGGGCGGACCAGGACGGGTTCGCCGGTGACGCGCGCGCGGGAGGT
>JAIQGC010000038.1 GCA_020072805.1 Terriglobia bacterium | reverse complement strand
CAGTGTGTGTCCCAGCGATTCCAGCTTGAGCCGCGCGATCTCCTTGTCGAGATGCTCGGGCACGACGTACACCTGCGCCTTCATGTCCTTGGCGTTCTTCACCAGATACTCCGCGGAGAGCGCCTGGTTGGCGAAGCTCATGTCCATCACCGAGGCGGGATGTCCTTCGGCGGTGGCCAGGTTGACCAGCCGACCTTCGCCGATCAGATAAATCTTCCTGCCGTCCTTGGTGACGAACTCATCCACCAGCGGGCGCACTTCGCGCTTGCCGGAAGTCAGCGCTTCCAGCGCGGGAATATCAATTTCCACGTTGAAGTGCCCGGAGTTGCACACCACCGCTCCGCTCTTCATCACCTGGAAATGCTCGCTTCGAATCACGCTCTTGTTGCCGGTCACCGTGATAAAGACGTCGCCTTCCTTGGCCGCCTGCGCCATGGGCATCACCCGGAAGCCGTCCATCACCGCTTCAATTCCCTTCACCGGATCGATTTCCGTCACGATCACGTCCGCGCCCAGCCCCTTGGCGCGCATGGCCACGCCGCGTCCGCACCAGCCGTAGCCGGCGATGACCACCTTGAGCCCGGCGAGCAGAATGTTCGTCGCGCGAATCACGCCATCCAGCGTGGACTGTCCCGTGCCGTAGCGGTTATCGAAAAAATGCTTGGTCATCGCGTCGTTCACCGCGATCACCGGAAACTTCAGCGTGCCGTCCTTGGCCATGGCCCGCAGACGAATCACGCCCGTGGTGGTTTCTTCCGTGCTGGCGATCACGTGCGGCACCAGATCGGTGCGCTTGGTGAGCAGCAGGGTAACCAGGTCCGCGCCGTCGTCCATAGTCATTTGCGGCTTGTGATCCAGCGCCGCGGCCAGGTGCGTGTAATACGTCGCGTTATCCTCGCCCTTAATCGCGTAAGTGGGAATGCTGTAGTGCTTGTTGAGCGCCGCGGCCACTTCATCCTGCGTCGAAAGCGGATTCGAAGCGCACAGCACCACGTCCGCCCCGCCGTCACGCAGCGTAATCATCAGGTTCGCCGTCTCGCTGGTCACGTGCAGGCACGCCGAAACGCGAATACCTTTGAGCGGCTTCTCCTTGGCGAAACGCTTGCGGATGTTCTGCAGCACCGGCATCTGCTGGTCCGCCCATTCAATCTTGCGCTTGCCCGCATCGGCCAGCGACATATCCTTTACATCGCCCTTTTTCAGTTCAGCTGTAGACACTCTCGTGCTCCTCTTGGATGAAAGTTCGAATCTCGATGAAATGGAACCGGCTACTTGCGCGCGCCCGCCGCCGTTGGAAGTCCCGCCGCCTTGCGCAAAGCCTCGGCGCGGTCCGTCTTTTCCCAGGTGAAGCCCGGGCCGGTGCGGCCGAAGTGGCCGTAGGCCGCGGTGGCCTTGTAGATGGGTCGGCGCAGGTTCAGCGCCTCGATGATGCCCTTCGGGGTGAGCGAGAAATTTTCGCGAACGAGGGAGGTGATGCGCTCCTCGGGGATGGCCGCCGTGCCGAACGATTCCACCATCACCGAAACCGGCTCGGCCACGCCAATCGCGTAAGCCAGTTGCACTTCCGCCTTGCTCGCCAGTCCCGCCGCCACCACGTTCTTGGCGATGTAGCGCGCCATGTAACACGCCGAGCGGTCCACCTTCGACGGATCTTTTCCGGAAAACGCCCCGCCGCCGTGACGGCTGTAGCCGCCGTAAGTGTCCACGATAATCTTGCGCCCGGTCAGCCCGGCGTCACCCATCGGCCCGCCGATCACGAACCGCCCCGTGGGATTGATGTGAAACTTGGTGCCCTTGTCCATCATCGCCGCGGGAACCACCGGGCGAATCACCGACTCCATGATGGCTTCGCGCAACACTTCATTCGAAACCTTGTCCCCGTGCTGCGTCGAAATCACCACGCAGTCCACGCGCGCCGGCCGGCCATCCTTATATTCGATGGTCACCTGGGACTTGCCGTCGGGACGCAGGAAATCCACGCTCCCGGACTTGCGCACTTCGGCGAGCCGCTGCGTCAGCCGGTGCGCCAGTTGAATCGGCATGGGCATCAGCTCGTCGGTCTCGTCGCAGGCGAAGCCGAACATCAGCCCCTGATCGCCCGCTCCGCCCGTGTCCACGCCCATGGCGATGTCCGGCGACTGCCGCTTCACCGTGCACAGTACGCCGCACGTGTCCGCGTCGTAGCCGTACTTCGCCCGGTCGTAGCCCACGCCGCGAATCACGTCGCGCACCAGCGTGTCGTAATCAATCACCGCGCTCGTGGTGATTTCCCCGGCAACGACGGCCAGCCCCGTGGTGACCAGCGTTTCGCACGCCACGCGCCCCTTGGGGTCGCTCTTCATCACCTCATCGAGCACCGCGTCGGAAATCTGATCGGCAATCTTGTCCGGATGACCTTCGGTCACCGACTCGGACGTAAACAGAAAATTCTTCCCTTGTGAACTCAAACGAATTTCTCCTCGTGGTTGTCTTTGGGAGGCCCCAGGAATCCGCCGCAGGCGGGCCAGGCGCAATTCCACGCTCGCTCTTTACTTTAGCAGGCTATCATCCTCAATTTAGCAGTGTCAACGCATTGAATCCAACGGTGTTGCTGGTCCAGTGAATGGGTGAAAAGCCAGGTCGAACGGGGAGGAAGGCCTTCCTGCAATCCGGCAGATTATTTCCGGCTGTGCCGATACTCGGGAGCAAATGCTTCAAAGGCTTTTAGGATCCTTGGTCCCCAAGAATCGTTTCTCCCTTGGTAAGCCAAGCCACTCCGAATGCAACAATGGCGATGGACTCAAGCCAGAATACCGGATTAAGCCACGCAAGAGCGATTTTAACTGCCGGCAAGGCGGCCACAATGATGAGGAAGATACAAGCGAGGATGGTGCATCCGCAGACTCGATAGACTGTGTTTCTCTGGAGCTTTCGCCTGGTGGGAGTTCCGCCCACGGCCGTCTTTGTAAACAATGCAAGGGAGAAGTAGGCAAGCGTCAGGAAGAGCAGCGCCGCGAACGACAGGTGCAGGGTTCCGATGCACTTGGCTTGCAGCGTTGCGTCCCCAGAAGGGGTCGTTGGAAAAAGGGCCGCGCCAATTGCACAGACACAAGCAAGATACCCTGCGATTCTATCCTTGCAGTCATATCCTCTGCACGACATGAGGAAGACTCCGATTGCACACAAGCTTCCCACGAGTACGTTTCGCATGTCGGTGTAGTAGTAGGCGCTAATCGAGTCTTGCATTCCGGGACCTTGCAAGAGAATCTTTCCGAATGCCAGGGCAAAGGGGAGCGTAAATCCAACGATCCCAACAGCCTTCCGCAGGCCGAGGTAAGAGAGCACAAGTTCATCTTGAGGGCCGGCTGACTGGTTCATAACAAGCCTCCTATTGTTACACCGCGGAAAACTTTCTAGTTAGCATGGACTAAACAAGCCATTCGCCCGCCGAACATTGCACCCATTAACTACTTTCCATATAGCTGCTTATATTCTTATTTTGCTTTTCTTGTCAAGCCATGGCTGCCGTACCAACTCTCATGCTTCACAAACGGTATCGGGGGGAGGCAAAACGAGGTTTTTGGCATATTGTCGACTGCGCGGAAACTGCGACTGAATTCAACCAACTGCACAATATTTCCTCAAACGGGCAAAAAGAAAACTAAACGGCAAGGAAGAGTTAAGCCACCTCGGTATCGTCCACCGCCTGCACTTCCAGCTTCCCCTTCGTCTTCTTGGCCATCAGGTAGCTGCGGATAAAAGGATCAATATCGCCGTCCAGCACGCGGTCCACGTCGCCCATTTCAAATTTGGTGCGGTTGTCCTTGATCAGCCGGTAGGGCTGCATCACATACGAGCGAATCTGGCTGCCAAAACTGATCTCCAGCTTGGTCTCGTCCAGCTTATCCGTGGCCGCCTGCCGCTTGGCCAGTTCCAATTCGTAGAGCCGCGAGCGCAGCATCTTCATGGCCATGTCGCGGTTCTTGTGCTGGCTGCGCTCCGCCTGGCACTGCACCACCACGTTCGTCGGAATGTGCGTGATGCGCACCGCCGTCTCCACCTTGTTCACGTTCTGCCCGCCCTTGCCCCCCGCGCGATAGGTGTCTACGCGCAGATCCTCGGGGCGGATATTCACCTCGATGCGGTCGTCAATTTCGGGAATCACGAAGACCGACGCGAACGAAGTGTGCCGCCGCGCCGCCTGATCGAACGGCGAAATCCGCACCAGGCGGTGCACGCCGGTCTCCCCCGTCAGCAATCCGTACGCATTCTCGCCCTCGAAGCTCACCGTCGCGGACTTGATCCCCGCCTCTTCGCCGGGCGTTTCGTCCAGCAGCACCGCGCGGAATCCCCGCCGCTCCGCCCAGCGCAAGTACATGCGCAGGAGAATTTCCGCCCAGTCCTGCGACTCGGTGCCGCCCGCGCCGGGCTTGATGGTCATGATGGCGTTGAGGTGATCGTTTTCGCCGGAGAGCAGCGTCCGCGTTTCCAGTTCGGCGATGAAGTTCTCCGCGCCGTCCAGCTCGCGGGATAAATCCTTCAGCAGTTCGGCGTGCTGCTGCGCGTTGGACTCCTCCCGCGCCAGTTGAATATACGTTTCAATCTCTTCGCCCAGCCGCGCGATCTTGTCCGCCGCGGCAATCTGGTCTTCGCAGCGCTTGCGCTCGCGCAAAACGGCCTGCGCCGCTTCCTGATTGCTCCAGAAATCCGGGCTGGCTACCTTGGCTTCGAGGACTTTCAGGCGTTCACGATGCGGGGCAACGTCAAAGATAGCTCCGCACAAGCTCCATGCGTTGCTGTAGCGATTCAAAGCGGTGCGTGAGATCTTCCAAAATCATCCGGTACTCCTAAGCCCTTCCCTGCTGTGCGCCCGTGGGGACGCTCCAAAATGTCTGCAATACTAGAATAGCGGAAATCAGCGCGCAGAGCCAGGCAAACCAGTCGCCCCAGCGCGTGTACAGCGTTTCGTCCGCGCGAAAATCGTACGGCAGATCCCCCGCCAGCCGCGCATCCACGGGCAGCCGCGCCACGATGCGCCCATAGGGGTCCACCGAAACCGTGTAGCCATTATTGGTGACGCGCAGCAGCCAACGCCGGTTTTCCACCGCCCGCACGCGGGCGATGCGCAGATGCTGCTCGGGAGCCGTCGAGCGCCCGAACCATCCGTCATTCGAAATGTTCACCAGCAACTCCGCCCCGCCTGCCGCGAACCGCCGCACTTCTCCCGGAAAAATCGATTCGTAACAGATGAACACGCCAAATCCCCGCCCGCCCGGAAGCCGCCCCACGCGCGCCTCGCCCCCGGGAGAAAATCCGCCCACGTCCTCGGTCAGGGTGCGCACCACGCGGTGAATCAGCGGAAACGGCTCGTACTCGCCAAACGGAACCAGATGAATCTTGTCGTAGGAAAAAATCCGGTACCCCTGCGCGTCATACAAAACCGCGCTGTTAAAAGGCACCACCCGCGGCGCCGCCCCGGGGGTTCTCGCCTCCGCCGCCTTCCATTCCACTCCGCTCATCAGCACGGGACTCTTCGCGCGCACGGCGATCTCCGCGGCCATCGCCGCGAACTGCGAGTCCTGAAAAGTAAACGGAGTGGGCGACTCCGGCCAGATCACCAGATCCGGCGCGGCCGCCGAAGGAGCCACGCTGATCCGCTTAATCTCCGCGAGCGCCGCGGCATTGATCTCGTACCAATCCGGCGGCGTGCGCCAGGCTTCCGGAAAATTCAGCTGCACCGCCCGCGCAAAATGCGCAGCAGGCGCCTGTGGCACAAATCGCGGCAGAACAATCATCGCCAGCAGAATGACCGCCGCACCTGCCGTGGGAAACACGATGCGCCGCCGCCAGTCCGCAGCAGCAAAAACCCAAACAACCAGCGCATTAAACGCCATCACCAGGAACGAGAGCCCGTAAATTCCAGTCAGCGCCGTAATCTGAACCAGCGCCAGATTCGACGAAACCGCATACCCCAGCAAATTCCACGGAAATCCAATCGCCGGCACGCGCCCCTGCGCAAACTCCATCACCACCCACAGAAACGGCGCGGCCAGCAACGCGCGCCCCGCGCCGCCACGCGCCATCCGCGCCACGCACCAGGCCAGCGCCCCCGCCCAGCAGCCGCTATACGCCGCAATCAGCGCCAGCACGCCGATCCCGCCCGCGCGCGGGATATCTCCGTGCACCGTGAGCACCGTGGCGATCCACGACACGCCCGCCAGCACGAAAACAAATTCATGCAGAAATCCAACGGCGAACGCAACTCCCCCGCGCGCGCCCATCACCGCAAACAGCAGCAGCGCCGGAGCGAACCAGGCGAACATTCCGCAATGACCGCATGTAAAGGGAAGAGAAAGAAGAAAACCGGAAACCCCGCCGCAGAGCAGCCGAAAAAAAACAGCGGACGCGCCCGCCGCGGAAGCATCCGGATTCCACGGCGGCCAGCCCATCCGCGCCATTAGTGTTTCACGATGGCCTTGAAGCCGGCGTTCTCCAGTCCCTTGCGCGCGCCCGTCATGCCCTTCTGGTCGGCGTAGGGCCCCACCTGCACGCGATAGAACTTATCCGCGCCGGGAGATTGCACGAATGCCGGAAATTTCTTCTTCTGCAAGTGCGCGGCCAGGTCCATCGCGTCGGATTCCTTGGTCAGCGCCGCCACCTGCAACACGTACGCGCCCGCCGGAATTTTCGGCGCGCGCCGCGCGGACTTCGAAGTCACCACGGGCGCCTTCACCACCGCGCGCGGCTGCACCGCAGGCCGCACTGGCGCGGACACCGCCACGGTCCGCGGCGCGCTCGCCGCCGGACGCAGCCGATCATTGGCCTTGCCGGATTTCCCCGCATCATAGAATTCCCATTCCGAAGACGCCGGCGCGGGAATTTCCGCCGCTCCGGGCGCAGCCGCCGGCCCGGACCCAGCCGCCATCTTCGGCCCGGAATCATCCTTGTGTTCAATCGCCACGTCCGCGGAATTGTCCCGCGGCATCACCGCATGCGTCGCGCCGTTCGAAGCCGCGCTCACGTGCCCGTCAAACTGCCCGCGCCCCATCACATAGCCCAGCGTGAAGAACACGCCCGAAAACAGCAGCATCAGCATGAACAGCCCGATAACGTGCCGCCCTTCCAGTACGCGCTCCCCCGTGCTTCTCTTTTTCCCCGCGGAAGTCATAATTATCTTTGCGAGCCCCCCAGGGTCTGCACCCACTTGTTAATAATATCTATGGGCAGGGGAAATACAATCGTTGTGTTCTTCTCGACACCTATTTCAGTTAACGTCTGCAGGTACCGCAATTGGATCGCGCTCGGCTGCGTTTCCAGCACCCGCGCCGCATCCGCCAGCTTCTGCGATGCCTGGAATTCCCCGTCCGCGTGAATCACCTTGGCCCGCCGCTCGCGCTCCGCTTCCGCCTGCCGCGCGATGGCCCGCTGCATGCTCTCCGGGATGTCCACCTGCTTGACTTCCACTTTGGTCACCTTGATGCCCCAGCTTTCCGTGTCGGTATCGAGAATAATCTGCAGCTTGGCATTCACCTTGTCGCGTTGCGAAAGAATTTCGTCCAGCTCGAACTGCCCCACCACGCTGCGAATGGTGGTCTGCGCCAGTTGCGAAGTCGCATACCCGTAGTTCTGCACCTGTGACAGCGCCAGATTCGCGTCCACCACCCGGAAATAGCACACCGCGTTCACCTTCACCGACACGTTGTCCCGCGTGATAATGTCCTGCGGCGGCACGTCCAGCGTCTCGATGCGCAGATTGATGCGCGTCAGCGTTTCGATCGGATACATCACCAGCCGCAGCCCCGCGCCTTTCGCCTGCGGCATCAGCCGCCCCAGCCGCAGAACCACTCCGCGTTCCCACTCCTTGATCACGTAGATGGAATTCCAGAACCAGGCCAGCGCCAGCACCAGCACCACTACCGTAAAAAGAAATCCGCCTTCCATAAGCCCTCCTCGCAATTCCACCGCATGGACAACCCCATGATAACTGACTAACGATAACCGAACTCCCCGCGCCCCGCACGCGGAATCCACCGCTTTTCTCGGCCCGCGAAGCTATTTGTGCACGCCCGCCGCGGCCGCTCCCGCCGCCTCCACGCGCAGCGTCAGCCCGTCCACGCTTACAATTCGCACCAGCTCCCCCTCGCCCGCCGCCTGCGCCGCCACCGCCCTCCACAGTTCCCCGCGCACGCGCACCATTCCTTCCTTCTGTGCTCCGTCCAATCCGCCGGGAATCGCAGTCACCACTGTGCCCGTTACGCCGATCATCTCTTCCCGTCCCGCCGAAGCCTTCCACCCGCGCGAGCGCAGCACCAGCCTCATCAGCACAATCGTCAGCACCGCAAAGGGCAGCGTCACCGCCAGCGCGATCGACAGGCTCACTCCTCCACGCGTCAGCGGCGATCGAATCAGAAAAATCGCCCCCAGAAACATGGCCAGCACCCCGCCGCCCGCCAGAATCCCGTGACTCGTGAATTTTGCCTCCAGCATGAATAGCGCCAGCGCCAGAAAAATCAGCAGCAACCCCGCCGCATTCACCGGCAGAAAATGCATCGCGTACAGCGCCAGTAGCAGGCAGATCCCGCCGATCACACCTGGAAAAATCAATCCCGGATGCGTGAATTCCGCGTACAAACCCAGCACCCCGAAAATCAGCAGCACGAAAAACAGGTCCGGCTCCACGATCCGCGCCAGAAATCTCTGGCGCGAGGACATTTCCAAAGTGGACAGCACCGGCTGTGCCAGCGCCAGCTTCACCCGCGTCCCGTCAAACCGCGTGATCTCCCGCCCGTCCAGTTGCCGCAGCAAATCCGCCTCTGAGCTGGCGATCAGATCGACCAGTTTGCCCTCCAGCGCCTCCTTCTCCGTAAACGCCCGCGCTTCCGTGATCGCCGTTTCCGCCAGCGCCGGATTGCGCCCCCGCTGCCCCGCGTAGCTGCGCAGATACGCCGTGCTGTCGCTGAAAATCTTTTTCTTCATCGTTTCGTCGATCTGCACGCTGAACCCGCCGATGGCCATCACCGGCGAGGCCGAACCCGTATGCGTCCCCGGCCCCATCGCCGCCACGTCCGCAGACAAAAGAATAAAAAATCCCGCCGAAGCTCCCCGCGCTCCCGCCGGTGAAACATAGACGGCCACCGGCACCGGCGAAGCCAGGATTCGCGCGATGATTTCCCGCATCGAATCGCTCAATCCTCCCGGCGTGTCCATGGTGATCAGCACCAGCGCCGCATGCCGCGCCGCCGCCTGATCGAGTCCTTCGCCGATGTACGTCGCCAGCACCGGCTCCACTTCCTTGTCAATTTTCAAGACCACCACGGGAGATGGCCCCGCGGCCGCCGGCGCCGGGGAATTTGCGCTCCACACGGCCCGCAGCGGCAGGAGCGCAGCCATCCCCAGCAGCGCCATCGTCGCCCAGCGGAATCTCCGCGGCAGTTCCCTTCCGTCCGGCAGTCGCTGTCTCATCGCACCGCTCCCGTCTTGGCTGCATCGAGCCGATGGAGAAGCTGTTTCGCTTCCGCATAGTTGGGCGCCAGCTTCAAGGCCTTTTCCAATTGCTGCCGCGCTAGTTCCGGTTTTCCCCCATCCACATAAATCCGCGCCAGCATCGTCCGCACCACCGCGGAATCCCGCAATTCCAGCGACGCCAGAAACTCCGCCGCGGCCTCGTCCCGCCGCCCCTGGCGCAACTTCACTTCCCCCAAAAAGCGGTGCGCCGGCGCATCGCCCGCGTTCACCGCCAGCGCCGCTCGAAATTCGCTCTCCGCCTCCGCCAGCCGCCCCGCGGCCAGTTGCTGTCGCCCCGCGCGCACGTGCCCTCCCGCGCTGGCCGAACCCGCCGCGGCCGCCGCCGGCGCTGGATCTTCCGCGCTGTCCACCGCGGTCTGCAATGCGCTCGTGTCCAGTTCCGTCTTGATGCGCTCCAGCCGCGCCAAACTTCCCGCCACGATCACCGGCAGCGGCCCCGCGGCGGCCGCCCGCTCCTTTTCCGCTTCTTCCTTGGCTCCCCCGCGTTCCAGCGCCAGCACCAGCAGCGCCCGCGCATCATCATCCTCCGGCTCGCGCTTCAGCGCCTCGCGAAACTCCGCCGTGGCTCCCGCATAGTCTTCCCCGCGCAGCGCCAGCAATCCCAGATTGAATGGATAGTCGTCGTCCCCGGGATCCATCTCCGCCGCCTGCTTGAAGTCCTCCCGCGCCGCCGCGCTTTTCGCCCCGCGCGCACGCGCCACTCCCAGATTACCCAGCAGTTCCGGAACATCCCCGCCCTCTTCCGCTCCCTTTTTCAACAATGCCTGAAGAGAAAGAAACGACTGCTCGGCCAGATCCGCCTGATCCATCCACAGCCGGCACACCCCGGTATAAAAAATCGCCTGCTCATGGCTCGCATGGCCTTGAGGAATGCGCTCCAGCAAGGGCAGCGCCGCCGCGCAATCGCGCCGCTGCACCAGCGATTGCCCCAGGGCAAACGCCGCATCCGGCCAGTTCGGGTCCAGCCGCGCCGCTTCGCGCAACTCCCGCACGCGCAGATCGCTCTCTCCGGCGTAAAGTCCCCGGATATAATGCTCGAAAGCCTCCACCCGCAGCGGCTTCTGCAGTCGCATGAACTCCGCGAGTGTCCGTGGAAAAGACGGGTCGGCCGCCCTCAACAGCTTCCAGACCATCCGGTTTTCAATTTCCACCAGCGCTTCGGGCGCTCCGCTCTCGCGCACTGCCGGAAGAAGCGCCGGCGGACTCACCCGCAGGATGCGCCCCTCCACCGCGAGTTCCTTGCCCTTCAGCGAGAACTCTCCGAAGACGATGTAGTCGGCATCCAGTTCCTCGGCCAGCCGCAGCATGCTCGCCCGGCTCAGCTTCGCCGTGGCCGGAAGCCCGTAGCGCTCCAGTTCCGCCACGCGCTCTTCCCGCGAATAGACCCGCTGCGCGGATACCGCCAGGCTGCGTATGACCAATTCCTCCAGTCCTTCGCCCAGCCAGTCCAAGCGCTCCCCGGCGCCGTGGTTCTCGAATGGAAAAACCAGAAATTGCCCGCGCGACACCGAATCCCAGGCTGCATGCCCATGCTTCGGCTCGCCCTGGCCGCGCGACGGCCCCGCGCAGACCAGCAAAACCACCAGCGCCGCCGCGGCAACTCCCGCGGCGCGCAGATATTCACGAGCGCGAATTCTTCCCCTCATTCTGTGCGAAATTGTAGCAGATGCGGAAGCGGAATCGGCATGCAGACTCTCTCGAATGGCTCCTCGAACACTCCCCCGCCCCGGGAGGGCTCAGGGATTCGCCGGCTCCGCCGCCCGCGGCGCCAGCAATTCCTGTAGCTCCGGATTCGCCTGCAACTTCGAAAACGAAGGATCCGTCTTCACCGCGGCAAGGTCCTTGTAACCTTCCTCCCGCGCCTTGCGCAAATAATGCAGGCAGCGCTCCGTGTTACCCGCCTCCGCGAAGGATTTCGCCAGCAGGAAAAAGAATCTCCCGCGGTCTCCCACGCTGCGGTCCTGCAGCATCGAAGCCGTGCGCGTTCCCGGATGCTCGAAAAAAGACGGGTCAATGGCCAGCGCCCTCCGGAAGCTGGCGATGGCCTCCTCCATCTTGTTCTGCGCGAAATAGGCGTATCCCAGATTGCTGTGCAGCACGGCCATCTCCGGATGGATGGCGATGCCCTTGCGATAGGCCTTCACCGCTTTCTCGTATTTCTTCCGCTGGTACCAAATCGTGCCGCTGTTGTTCAGCGCATCGGCAAACGTGGGGTCCACTTTCACGGCCCGTTCGTAACTCTTCAGCGCCGCCTTCAGCGCTCCCATCTGATGATAGGCAATCCCCAGTTTGTTGTGGTAAGCGGGATTTCCGGGAAATTTCTCGGTCAGCTGGCGGTAGCACTCCGCCGCCTCCTTGTATTCCTTCCGCGCCATCCGCAGATCGGCCGAATCCACGTCGCACACTTTTTCTCTGGCGGAATCCTGCGCGGGCACCGCTCCCGCGGCCTCCTGCGCGGGCCGCTCATCCGGCGGGCGGGCCGCGGCGGAGAATGCCGCAAAAAGAAATCCAGCTACTGCCATCGCCACACGAACGCATTTCATGGCGAATCTCCCTTCTTCCGCGCGCAACAGCCGCGGAACTGCTGGCTGCCCCCACAATAGCAAAAACCCATTGCGGCGCTGCACTTTAATTTTTGGGTTCTTAACGAACGGGAGGATGTGCTGCGCCACCCGGGGCGGGAGGTTTGTTTCCCGCGGGCGGAACCTGCGGATTGCCGGCGGGCGGCGCGGCCGGATTGGGTTCGCTCTTCGCCGGTGTGCCAAACACATGCGAAAGAGGATTGGAAGGCGGCAGGGTTTCCAGCGGGGCGCCGCCATGCCGTCCGCAGAATTCGGTCGGCGCGGTGCCCGCGATGTAGACCTCATCGCGTTTGCTGGGACACAGCGGCGTGGCCAGTTGCAGCGTATCGGGATCAATGGACAGCGTGAGCACGCCCTCGGGCGGCGTAAAATCATGCACGTCCCCGTATCCCGGCATGGCCGCGGCGTGCATCATGAAATCTCCCCAGATCGGCGCGGCCGTCGAGCCCCCCGTCAGCCCCAAGTCGTGATTGTCATCGAAACCAATCCAGATTACGCAGAGGAGATTCGAGGTAAACCCGGCGAACCAGCCATCCCGCGATGTGCCCGTCTTGCCCGCGGCAGGCAGCGTGAATCCCATGGCCCGCACGCCCGCCCCGGTGCCCCGGTTGAGCACGTCCTTGAGCAGGCTGGTGACCAGAAAGGCGGCGCGCGGGTCGAGAACCGCACTGGTTTGCGGCGTGAATTTTTCGATGCTCTCACCGCTCGCGCTCACCACGCTGTGCAGAAAAAGGGGCTCGGCGCGAGTGCCCCCATTGGCGAAGGCCGTGTAGCCCGCGGCCACGTCCACCGGAGTCATTTCATAAGCGCCCAGCGCCACCGAGGGCGTGGCCTGAATATTGTTGCCCAGGTCCATCTGCCGGGCCACGGCCACCACGCGGTCGAAGCCGATCATCTGCGCCACCTTGATCGTCGCCACGTTCAGCGAATTGATCAGCGCTTCGCGCACCGTCACCGGCCCCATGAACTTCTCCCCGAAATTGTTGGGCGTGTACTCCTTGCCGTCGAATTCGAAGGTGGTCTCTTCGTCCACCAGCGGCGTCGCCGGCGTCACCGGCGGGGCCAGCCCCTTGGCCGTGCCCTCGAACGCCGCGGCGTACACAAAAGGCTTGAACGAGGAGCCCGGCTGGCGCCGCGACAGCGCGTGATTCAACTGGCTCTGCCCGTAATTGCGCCCGCCCACCAGCGCTCGAATCTCCCCCGTGCGCGGGTCCAGCGCCACCAGGGCCACCTGCGCCTGCGGCAGGTTTTCCACCGCGCCTTTCTTTTTCGATTTTCCGGAGGCGGCATATTTCTTGGCCACCAGGTCGTCCACGTTCTTCATCCCCGCTTCCACGGCGGCCACCGCGGCCCGCTGCAGGTTCAAATCCAGCGTGGTATACACCCGGAAATTCTGCGAGAGCAGATCGGACTCGGAAAATTTCTCCAGCAGATGGTCCTTGACCATGTCCGTGAAGTACGGCGCTTCGCTGCCCGAACTGGTGTTGCGGATAATCTGCAAGGGCGTTTTCTGCGCCTGTTGCTCCTCGGCTGCCGTGAGGTAGCCGTTATCCATCATCTGCGTCAGCACGCGGTCCCGCGCCTGCGCCCCTCGTTCCGGACGCCGGTCCGCCGACGAGTAATAGTTCGGCGCGCGGATGATGCCCGCCAGAAAAGCGGCTTCCCCCGGTGTGAGCTGCCGGATATCCTTGCCAAAATAGGCCAGGCTGGCCTGCGCAAATCCGTGAATGGCAAAACTGCCGCGATTGCCCAGATAGATTTCATTCACGTACAATTCGAAAATTTCCTTCTTGCTGAAGCGCTGTTCCAGCTTCAGCGCCACCATCGTTTCCGCCATCTTCCGCCGCATGGTCCGCTCGGTGGAAAAGAAAAAACTCCTCGCCACCTGCATGGTCAGCGTGCTGGCCCCCTGCAAATGCGTTTTCCCGCGCAGGTCGGCCCAGGCCGCGCCCAGAATGCGCAGCGGATCAAATCCCGGATGTTCGAAAAAACGCTTGTCCTCGGCGGAAAGCAGCGCGTTGATCATCACCTTCGGCAAATCTTCATAACGCACGTAGCGCCGCTTCTCGCGCGAACTGTCGAAGAGATTGGTGATCAGCTCCGGCTCGATGTCCGCGCCGGGCAGTTCCGTTCCCTTGATCGTTCGAATGCTGCGGATTGCGCTCCCGGCAAACTGCACCTGCACCGCGTTTTTCCCGCCGAAGTAGGACGCCTTGCTCGGGCGCACCTCCAGCACGCTTCCGCGCACCGTGTATTGCCCCAGCGCGGCCTCGTCTTCCTTGCTGCGGTAACCGGCGCGCTGCAGATAGGAAACCAGTTCTTCCTGGCTCAGCGCCTGCCCCGGAAAAATCCGCGTGGGCGTGGAAAAAATCTGCGTGGTGTTCTGCAAAATTCCCGCGGCCAGCCGCTCGTCGATCATCCTGGAAAATTTGATGGAGTAATAGGCGAACAGCCCCGTCGCCGAAAGGAAACCGAGCAGCAGCAGGCTGAGAAATGTCAGCCCCGGCGTGGAGGTCCAAAAACCTTTTAACACGCGAATCCGCAACCCTTGCCCCCTGGCTTGGAAGGAAATCACTTCCCCGCGAAACACACGGGAAGAAACAGCGATGCCGGAAAATCAGCCCCCGGCGGCGTCTTTTCCGCAGGCAGAGGCCTGCATCAGGTCAGCGACTTGCCCTCGCTGGACGTGCTGAAGTGTATCTCCCCGTGGTAGTAAAACATGTCGATGGGCACGACATAGTCCAGTGAGATCTTTACGTCGCGCCCGTTGTATTCAATCTTGATGTCTTCCTTCTTGGCCGGGATCCCAAGTTCCTGCATTTCCTTGTAGATGCTGTCGCGCAGCTGATCTTCCGGCTTGTTCGTACCCGCGGCAAACCGGGCTTCCTGCTGTATCTTGTCGTGCAACTGAAAGTCGTTCATGTAGGCCGGGGCAACTTTGAAGCCGGTATAGACAATCATGGACAGAATCGCGGTGATGACGATGGCTTTGAGCCCGCCTTCGCCGCGCTCGCGAATCCGGCGGCGGGAAGAGGCAGCGCTCCCGGGAGCGTTTTTGGATATGGAATTTTCGTTCATGGCTTAGGCTCCCAAATTACCATCCGGCCCCGTTTCCCGTCGAGAAGGGAGAGCGGGGCGGTTTCCTGAACTGAAAGGGCCGGGGTGGCCTTAGTAGGCCCGCGCGAAAATGGCGCGGGAGGTGGCGGGCTTGGCGCAATAAACGCAGGGGCCGGAGTCCGCCGGCTGGTCCATGGGAATGCAGCGCATGGTGGCGCGGGTCTCTTCCTTGATGGCGGCTTCACAATCGGGGCTGCCGCACCAGAAAGCGGAGGCGAAGCCGTTTTCCACGGCGGTCTTGAGATCGTCCTTGCTGGCGGTCGCGTGGGTATTGGCCTGGCGGAAGGCCAGGGCGCGGTCATGCATGGACTTCTGAATTTCGCCGAGGAGCGAGGCGACGCTGGTGACTATATCGCCCAGGGCCACGCTGATCTTCCCTTCCCGGCCGGGACGGTCGCGGCGGGCCAGCACGGCGGCCTGCTTGGCCACGTCCTTGGGGCCGAGTTCGATGCGCACGGGAACGCCGCGCATCTCCCAATCGTTGAATTTCCACCCGGGACTCATGCCTTCGCGCTCGTCGAGCGTGACGCGAATTTCGGACTTGGCCAGATCGGCCTTGATTTTGCGGGCGACTTCGATGACCGTGGCCTTTTCTTCGTCGGTCTTGAAGATGGGCACGATGACGGCTTGATACGGCGCGAGCTTGGGTGGCAGGACCAGCCCCTGATCGTCGCCGTGGACCATGATGATGGCGCCGATGATGCGCGTGGAAAGGCCCCACGAAGTGGTCCAGCAGTGCTGCAGCTGGCCGGTTTGATCGAGATAGCGGACCTCAAAGGCCTGGGCGAAATTTTGCCCGAGGAAATGGGAGGTGCCCGACTGCAGGGCTTTGCCGTCGCCCATCATGGCTTCGATGGAGTAGGTGGTTTCCGCGCCGGCGAATTTTTCGGCGTCGGATTTTCTTCCGGGGATGACCGGGATGGCCGCGTCGTTGACGGCGAAATCGGCGTAGATGTCCAGCATCTGGCGGGTTTCGGCTTCGGCCTCCTCGCGCGTGGCGTGCGCCGTATGACCCTCCTGCCAGTAAAATTCCAGCGTGCGCAGGAAAAGCTTGGTGCGCAGTTCCCAGCGCACCACGCTGTTCCACTGGTTCATCAGCACGGGCAGATCGCGGTAGGACTGAATCCATTTGGACCACATGTGGCCGATGATGGTTTCTGATGTGGGGCGAATGACCAGAGGCTCGGCCAGCTCTTCGCCGCCGCCGATGGTGACCACGGCCAGCTCGGGAGAAAACCCTTCGACGTGGCTCTTTTCCTTGTCAATGAAGCTGCGCGGAATGAGCATGGGAAAAGCGACGTTCTGGTGGCCGGTGGCCTTGAAGCGGCGGTCGAGGGCCTGCTGGATATTTTCCCAGAGGGCCCAGCCGTAGGGGCGGACGACCATGCAGCCGCGCACGGGGGCGTAATCGGCCAGCTGGGCTTTGATGACCAGCTGGTTGTACCACTCGGAAAAATCCTGAGCGCGTGTGGGTAGTTTCTCTTCAGCCATGAGGCGGTTGGTCCGTTCTCCTGTCGTCAAAGACGGTGCGATGCGAATTTCTGAGCGTACTGGAGGAGAGAGGTGGTGTCAACGCGGAGGGGAAAGTGACTGGCGACTCGTGACTGGTGACTGGTGGAAGAGGAGCCACGCGCGAGGTTTGTGGTGGATGGAGGGTTGAGAGGTCCTTCGCCGGGAAGCTGGTTAACAATATGACCCCCACCCCCCGGTGTTTATTGTAAGTGTTGATTCTGCGGGGTTTTAAGTTCTTTGTTTTGTATCTGCAGATGATAAAGGGGTTAGAGGCGTGTTTTTTGTAAGTGCAGATGGTAAAGGGGTTAGCTTGATTTTGGGGCGGGGGTGGGGGCGGCGGGGGGAGATTGGGGATGTGGGTTCGGGAGGTGAATCGATGTAACACGTGCAAGGATAACATTTCCGGGGAAGAATTGCGATGAGAAACAAGAAGTGGCGGTTCACAAAGTGTGGCCAAGCGAAAAGAAAGGAAGGGAGATATGCCAAGGAAAGGTTCAGGGGCACGTGACAACGTTCAGGGTGATGTTCTGGGAGGCCCCGCTGACTGGCTGGCTGGAATCGATCACGCCCACCGTTCCCGTGAATGTGCCGGTTCCCCCTGCGGTACCGCTGAAGACGCCCGTGCTCTGATTCAGGTTAATGGGAATCCAAGCGCTGGAAATGAAACCAAATGCATAAGGAGGCAATCCGCCGGTGGCAGTAATCTGGAAAGAGTAGGGCTGGTTGACGCAGGCGTTGGGCCAGATGGCGGGACTGGTGATGGAGACGGGATCGGAAATCTGCAAGGTGTAATGAGCGCGGGCCAGCTGCGGGGGATTACCGGAGTCGGTTGCCAGAATCGTGAAGGTGTAGGAGCCGTTGGTGGTGGCGGTGCCGCTGAGGAGACCGGAACTGCTCAAGGACCAGCCCGTCGGCAAGGTTCCGGAATCGAGCGACCAGGTAACCGCGCCGGTGCCGCCGGTGGAGGAGAACTGCTGCTGGTAAGCCACGCCGCGGGTTGCGCCGAGGCCCAGACTGGAGGGCTGAATGGCCAGCGGTTCAATCACCCCGCTCACGTTGAGGTAATACTGCATGTCCGGGCGGGCATCGCCGCGCCAGTCGAAGACATGCAGGAAGAAGGTGGTCTGAGTGTTGGCGGTTCCCGGAACCTTGAAATCGAGGGCGGAGTCCAAGGTGGTGGAGTCGAGGTCATCATTCAAGCAGGATGAAGTGTAGCCCGGCGAAGCACAGAACTTCAGGCGTTGGCCGCCAGCATCCAGAATTTCGATGACGCTATCGAGTGGATTAGCGCCCCAAATGCGCTGGGCATAGGTTTCCAGATGGACGAGGCTGCCGGAGTTGGCCACGAGTTTGTAGTAATCCGTATCAGGATTGGGTGTGGAGGCGGCAATCGGATCGATATAAGGGCTGATGGAGGCCTGAATGGTGGTCGTGGCGGAGTTGCCGAGCGGAGTGGCGGTGGCGATGGAATCGTTGCGACCGAGAGGAGTGCGGACTTCAATGTATTCGTTGACGGAAACCGCCTGCGGGGGCGAGGCCGAATCCGTTCCATGGGCAAGGAAGTTGAAGACTCCCACCTGAGTGGGTACGCCATCGAGATAGCCCGTGGCCGGATCCAGGACAATTCCGGGGGGCAGGATTCCGCTGGAAATGCTCCAGGCGTAGGGAGGGGTTCCCCCGGAGAGAGGAATCTGTGAATGATAAAGCAGACCCAGGGGGGCCGGAGAGAGAGGAGTCCCCGGAATGATCAGGGGAGGAGGAACCACATTGAGGGACATGGGCTGACTGACAATGTAGGGCGGCGAACTGGAATCCTGAAGCTGAACGACAAAACTGGAAGAACCCAGCAGAGAGGGGGTTCCATAGAAATAGCCGGTGAAATTCATGGAGATGCCCGGAGGCAGCAGGCCCGAAGTGATGCTTAAGGTGTAAGGATACCGGCCACCGGTAACGCCCAGGTAAGCGGAATAAGGCTGGTTGAGATAGGCATTGGGAAGAGAGCCGACGATGGCCAACTGCTTTGCCAGATTGAGGATGCCCTGCCGGGTATCGGTCTGCTGGGGAGAGCCGGAATCCTGGACAGTGACGGTGTAAGAAAATTGATAGTAATCGGTGGGGGTGCCGGAGACCTGCCCGGTGGAGGAATCCAGGGTGAGACCAGCGGGCAGACCCGTGGCAGACCAGTGGTAAGGGAGGGTGCCATTGACGGCAGCGAAGGAGTCGGAATAGGCCTGATTCTGCCCGCCATCCATCAGTGTGGATTTGGTGATGGTGAGATTGGCATCCACGACGATGGTGAGGGAAAGAGTGGCGGTCTGGGGAAGCGAACTGTCCTGAACCTGAATGGTGAAAGAGTAGGTGCCCGTCTGCGTGGGGGTGCCCGAGATGTAGGCAACCGTGCTGCTGTAGGTCAGCTGCAGGCCGGGAGGAAGCTGCCCGGCGGAAACGGACCAGCCGGTGATCGAGAAACCGGAATACTGAGCAATCAGCTGAAGAGAATAAGAAGCGTTGATATGTGCAGGGGGGGGAGTGGCCGGGAAGATGAGAAGCTGGTTATAGAAAGTGAAGCTGAATTGTTTTGAAGCGGTGGACTTGGAATCGGCGACTTGAATGGTAACGGGGGAACTGCCCGAGGTGGGAGTGCCCGAGATAGTTCCTGTGGAGGAATCGAGGGTCAAGCCCGAGGCCAAACTTCCCGCGGTAATGGACCAGGTCAAAGTACCAACCGCATTGGCGGCCTGAAGGGTGAGGCTGAAGGGGGCATTGATGACGGCTTTGACGTTGCTGTCCGTGGAAATGGTCAAGGAGGGAGCAGGAGAAGGAGGAGGAGGCACGGGGGGCTGCTGAACCGGAGTGGAAGTCCCGCCACCGCCACAGCCAGAGAGGGAGACAAGAAGCAGCAGGTGCGGAAGCAGGCGGCCGACGGAGTGATGCCGGATCACGATCCCCTCCGCAGCAGCAAGAAGGCGGACCGCCGGAAGGCGAACAAGCCGGCCGGATGCGAAGGCAGGAAGGCCATGCCATCTTCATATTTGTCGAAACGCGGGGGAGTGGAATTGAGGATGAAATCGATGCCGTTTACGGTCTGTCCCGCGGAGACGACAATGGGGTCTTTCAGGGAGGGGTCATCAAAAGCGGATTCGTTGTGGTGCCAGAATTCGTAGGCGCCGTAGGTGATCGCCGGGCGATCGAGAGGGCCCACACTGGAACCGCCGACAAAACGAGCGTCAATATTTTCGGTCTGAACGGTGTAGGTGCCCGGGGGCACGGGAATTTCGTAGTAGCCGATGAGAGCGGGCGAACGGCTGCCGTAGGGGCTTCCCGGATTGGTGGTGGTGATGGACTGGCCGGGATTGCCGGTGAAGAGATAGCCGGAGACGACGGAGACGGCGACGCGTTTGGACTCGTCCTGAACGGTATTGGGATTGTCCAGGAAGCGGGCAATCACATTTAAGCCCTGCACCTGGGTGATGCCATCGGAAAAGTAGATGAAGCCGCTGATGGTGCCGTATGCGGAGGGGTAGCCGGCATTGGGATAGAGACTGGAGATCCAAGCCACGTCGTCGGGAGCGAGGACCGGCAATCCCGCCGATTTTCTAGCCTGGCAATAATCCACGGGAAACATGAGGGGCAGCCCGGCGAGGTCATCCAGATTGCAGTTGCCGGGCGATTGATTGAACACGCTGGTATTGATCTGCGAATGGTCCAGGCCGGCAAAATGGCCGATCTCGTGAGTGATGGCTTCGTCGAACTCATCGGCGGTTAATTCATAATTCGAGGTGGTGGAGTTGGTCACGCCATCCTGAAATCTTCCATTCAGAAGAACATGGGCGGAAAGAATATGCCCGGCCTGGGGGTCCACTTTGCACAGGCCGGCAAAACCGATGACCAGGGGATCGAGCCCCAGGCTCTTGAGAATGGAGCCGTCCGCATCGAAAACGATGGGGCTTTGCGTCCCGTTTTTGCAGGTAGTTTGGGAGGCGTTATATTCCGCTAGGGTGTCCACGTCCCCATCCGCGGAAAGGCCGGAGGCCGTAAGGGCGCCCGCGTAAGAAAAGCTGATGGCCGTGGTGGGGACGGACTGCCAGACTTGGAACATGGCCTTGACCCGGGCGAGACCGGTGGCATGGTCGACGACAACGGTTCCCGTGGGGCTTTTGCTCATGGGGCCGCCGTCCACTGTGAACTGGATGGGCGTGGCGACGTCCCAGACAAAAGGCTTTCCCGGGGCCAGGGCGGCGGGACCGGTGACGACCATGGGGCCGCCGGCCAGGGCCAGATTGGCCAGCAGGGCGAGAACAGCGAGCACGGCATTGGCGCGCCGGATCATGGGGAGGCTCCCGCCAAAACCCGAACGGCTCCCTCGAAGACAGCGAGAGGGGCTTTTTCGGGGCGCGCCGTCATCATTTTCTGAACCGGCGATGAGAAGGTGATTCCGCGAGTAGCCGCCTTTTCCTGAACCTGGGAAAACAGGCCGGCGTTTCCACGGCCGTTGACGGCGAAAGCGTTGCCTTGGGCGTCGCGCACGATGCGGAAGCGCCCCTGCTCCAAGCCGACGGGACTGGTCAAACCATACTCGGAAGCGGGATTGAGAAAGAGCAGGAGTTCATCTGCCTTGCGATAGCCCGCGGCATCGGCCGAATCCCGCAGATCCCAGATGAACTGGCGGAAGGTATGCGTGGAATCCGCTTTGCCCTTGATGACTTTATCGACCTTCAGGGTAACGACAACAGTTTGCAAGGAAGAAAATTGGGGATGGGGTTCAACCCGCGCGGAAACTATGTGACCGCGCAAAATAATCTCGGCTTGCTGGGCAAGGTAATCGAGATTCGCCGGATGGACATAGGCCCCCCGCTGAGCCTGGAGGGAAAGGCAGGCGGAGAACACAATCATGAGAAAACCCACCACAAGTTTTCGCATTGGCGGGGAATATATCTTGTATTTTATAAAATCGCAAGTGCCGTCTGTCGTATGTCGGCTGCGGGAGATTGCGTGAATGGTAGTGGAATATTGCAACTCCTTTGCATGAATTGCAAGCCCGGCATGGACAATGCAGCCGGGGGGATAATCGCGGATTCGCCGGGGCGCAGGTCAAGCGAAGAACAGACTGGTGCCCGGGGTGGGAGTCGAACTCCTAAGGTGGATTGAGAACACGTAAGTTATTGATTTCATTAAGCGCGAAAAACGGCAAAAACAGCGAATTCGCCCAAGTGAGGTACATGCCGGGTACACGGAACACCTGAGAAAATTCTTCCCGTCCGAGTTAAACAGCTAGATGCGTACAGGTCGGAATCTCAATCCCCCGGCCAAGTTTCGCCCTCGGACTGAGGCGTCGCGCCGCCGGCATAGAGATCGAAGAGTTTCAATCCACGCGCTCGGATCGGGCGCTACGACAAACCGCCCGGGACACTTTTCGCGGGAGTTGGTTTCAATCCCCACCGTCCCTGCCAACCAACTTCCTGATTGGTCGGGACTTAACGAAAACGCGCGGGGGCAAAAAGGGGCAAATAAGCTCGATGACCCGGTTTCGGACGGAATCCAGCGGCTCGAGTGACAACCGGATCCGCTTTCGAAGTCCAAGGATCTTTTCTTGTACGCAGTCTCTGTCCAACTTCCGCATTGCCGACCCCTCGGCAATGCTCCGGAGCCGTGTCCGCTTGACCTATTGACGGACCTTCATATAGTAAGCAAAAGTGAATCACAGCGTTAGGTGGGGCGTGTTTTGGGGTTCGCTGGATCTCCGCTAGAGGATTTGGCTGCTATATATCCTTCAACTTTAGCGGGCTCAATGGAGACGGTCCACATATTCGCGTGTTCCATTACTTGCTTCCATCTTGCGCTGTCCTTGAGAGCTTCTTTCAAATAGATCTCGTATCCAGCATGGAAGGCTTCAATTAGATCACTCAGGTGCACGTTCACTTGAAGTTCTTGCCGTCCCGAGAGTACAGTCGCTTCGTCCAACTTCTTCACCTCTGCGTTCCCGTATGCGTACCCAATCGCGCGCGCACTGCCAGCTTTGGAAATGTTGGAATCAGGTGTGAACGTGTGAACCACCGCGCACCTTGCGGCATAAATCTCCTTAGCTGTGCAGGGTAATGATCGACCACTCAGCATGTATCGCTCTACCCACTTTTCAAAGCGCTCTCCCACACCTTGGGCTACTGATGGCTCTAGAGAAGCCGCCACATCGATCCCCGAGTAGAGGAGCACGAGGCAAGGCATAAGCAGTTCTTTTTGATAGCAATAAATAACTGCATCGAACAAGTCCCTAAGGTGTTTCTCAAGCATATCCATGGCAATTATATTAATTCGTTAGGCTTCATTCGTCATCCATGTTTTGCGAATTCGCTATTCAAGACGAGTACCGGATATGACCGGACTGTGCTCTATTGCTGGATCGGGATTGAGCGGGACCTGGAAAACCACGCGAAAGGTAAGGGAGTGGAAAAACCAAGGGCTGCCTAGCGGGCCAAGACAATTCATTCAGCAAATCCCTCACCATCTCCATATCCGCGTAATTACACATCATCGGGAAAACGCTTCCATTTGCCCTTCCGTCGCAGAATGTCGCGAGTGATCTGCAGGAATGTTGTCTCTCGACGCGAAGACATGGCAGAACGGCAGATAATACAAATAGGCAATATCAACTTTGTTGTCGGCTTTGCCTTTTGGGCGGATGCGCGAGACTTGGTCGGCGGCGACAGCCAGACTGAAGAATAAAACAACGCCGATTAGATGCCGAAAATAGGGAGCGTAATCCCGAACACGGGGAGAGCCCGCCTTCTTCCATCGCCCGATAATTTCATCGTGCCTTTGCTCGGGTACACTGAGGAGATATAGCCCGAACCTGAAGACACCGTCTTGTGGTGATGAGTCGATATAGGCATCGGCGAGCGTTTTGACCTCTGCCAGAGTTCTTGGCTTGCCCATGAGAGACTACTTCTGAAAGAAAGTGTACTCTGCATCGTGATTCATGTTAGAGAGTTGGCGTCGCCACGTTTTCGCAAATTGCCGCTCAACGTCAAGGAATTCGCGTTTATGCCAACGATCAAGCGCTTCCTCTTCAGGGGATCTCGAATAGAAAATGCCTTTCTTGCCGTCGAGTTCAACCACCTTGCCTTGGCCGCGGGGTATCCGGCCGTCGAGGGGCAATGTCTCACCGTACAGAACACCGCCGAGCAGTTTGTGGTGGTGGGCGCAGGCCGTTGATTGCATGTCCGGGGTTCCGATTGCAAGACTTCCCACGACCTGCTCGGCCGTTCTGCCTTTGGCGACTTCTTTCTCAAGGTCGGCGAGTGTTTCCGCGTAGAAAAGCGGCGTGATGACCGTGTAGAAGAAATTGTCGAGCCAATTCGTCTCATCCAAACTGAGGCATTCAAGCGCCGATTTATCAAAAATCAAATGTGGCCCGGCCGACATACTGGCCAAGATACCGTGTTCCGGGATAGGGGGGGCACGTCGGCTATTTCTTGGAAAGTTGCAGGAGCAAATCCCTTATCTTCTCCATGTCGAGGGCGTTCACCTTGACGCCCTAATGGTGTGGCATCGGCCGCTTGTGCCCAAGCCAGCCGGGCTATCTCTTGGAAGTCCTTCCTTTTCAATTCCGTTTTTGAAAACAAAAGGGTTAGTAAGAAAAATAGTAGTGGCACGATGTACGACAAAGTGGCTCCGCATGCATGAAGTCCCCACACTTTTCCCCACAGCGAAGAAGATGCGAAGCGTCTCCGAACGATTCCCACCCCCGAGTGAAAATTAGTCTTTCGGTTCGTAACCGAATATTCAGCCAAGCCCATTATTGGTTAGTAAGGATGCGCCTGCTTCGTGAGCAGGCACGGTACAGTTCCCGTACTCATCTCGGGCGGAGACACATTTCAATTAGGCAACTTTAGAGACTACCCGTTTCGTCCGTCGCGGAATTGCGACAGCCTTTTCGCGTGACGCGCACCCCAGTTATGCATGGCAAGAAGAACAGGCCTTAGGCTTTTGCCGACTCGGGTGAGGGAATACTGGACTCGGGGCGGAACCTCAGGGAAGGCTTCTCGTTGAACCAGCCCATCTCGTTCCAACTCGCGAAGCTGAGTGGCCAGAACCCTGTGTGAAACCCGTGGGATTCTTCTTTGCAGAGCTGAGAATCTCCTAGTGCCCCGCAGCAGTTCACGAAAGATCAAAAGCTTCCACCGATGATCGATAAGGTGCAGAGTGATTTCCGCGGGGCAATGCTTTCGGGCGGGCCTCATACTTCCTCCTCGCCGGTAACCTACGGCTCACTTGGTTACTCCAAGATGCGTACTTGACAGCTTTGAACAACGGCCCTAAATAAGATGTGCCCCGGAGCAACTAGTTTATACCCCACCCATGATACATGGGAGTGGGCTGCAGCCTTATCGGCCTCTCCGTCGGTTGTCAATCCAATTCGAAAAGGAGGAAGTCATGGCTCAAAACAATGGTCGCGCAAAGCGCAGCGAAAAGGGGCTGCTGACCCCGGACAACTGTGTGGTTACGCTGATCGATCTCCAACCGCAGATGCTCTTTGGCGTTTCGAATTTCGATCGCCAATCGATCATCAACAACAACGTAGCTCTCTCGAAAGCCGCGAGGGTCTTTGATATGCCCGTCGTCTTGAGCACGGTGGAAACCAAGGGCTTCAGCGGATATCTCTGGCCGCAGGTCCAGGCGATCTTTCCGAAACAGGTACCCATCGAACGGTCCACCATGAACTCGTGGGACGACAAGAACTTCGTCGCCGCGGTCGAGAAGGCCGGCCGGAAAAAGATTGTGCTGGCCGGGCTCTGGACGGAAACCTGCGTCGCGCTTCCGACCGTGCAGGCGATTCACGACGGGTACGAGGTCTATGTCGTTGAGGATTGCTGTGGCGACGTGAGCCAATTGTCCCACGAGAACGCGATGAAGCGCGTGGTGCAGGCGGGCGCAAAGCCGGTCACGGCGCTTTCGGTCATGCTCGAGTGGCAGCGCGATTGGGCAGCGAAAGACACGTATGACGCGGTCATGGACATCGTAAAGAACCATTTTGGAGCGTATGGTCTCGGTGTGGAATACGCGTACACCATGGTGCATGGT
>JAIQGC010000037.1:63724-68404 GCA_020072805.1 Terriglobia bacterium | reverse complement strand
GCCGTTGAGGATGAAGGTGAGGAGGAAGAGAACCAGGCCGAGTTCGATGAGGGCGTGGAGATAGAGGTCGCTGGTGGCTTCGGTGAATTCGTTGGCGATGACGGCGGCGATGGTGTACCCGGGAGCGAAGAGGGAGGCGGCAATTTGGGGCGTGTTGCCGATGACCATGGTGACGGCCATGGTTTCGCCGAGAGCGCGGGCGAGAGCGAGAAAGATGGAGCCGAAGATGCCGGTGCGGGCGAAGGGCACGACAACTTTCCAGGTGGATTCCCAGCGGGTGGAGCCGAGAGCCAGGGCGGCTTCGCGCTGATCGCGGGGAACGGAAAGGAGAACTTCGCGGGAAACGGAAATGATGAAGGGGAGAATCATGAGGGCGAGGACGATGCCGGCGGTGAGAAAACCGACGCCGTAGGCGGGACCGGAGAAAAGCGGGAGGAAGCCGAGAGTGGTCTTGAGAAACGGCTGGACATTCTGACGCATGAGCGGAACGAGGACGAAGACGCCGAGGAGGCCGTAGATAACGCTGGGGACGGCGGCGAGGAGTTCGATGAAGAAGGTGCAGACCGCGGAGATGCGCTGGGGAGCGAGTTCGGCCAGGAAAATGGCTGCGCCGAGACCGAGGGGAACGGCCAGGAGCAGGGCCACGGCGGAAGTGAGCAGGGTGCCATAGATGAAGGGAAGAGCGCCAAACTGTTCGAAGACGGGGTCCCAGACGCTGGTGACGAGGAAATGAAGGCCGAAGCGGTGGCGGGAGAGAGCGGAATCGGCCCAGAGCTGATAGACGATGGCGAGAGCGATGAGGACGACGGAAGCGGCGAAGAGCAGTGTAATCAGGCGCGCAATTTCATCGCCTTCGCGAAGACGGGAAAAGAGCGAGCGCGGGCTCAAGGAAGAGCCCGCGCCGCGCACCGGATTGTTGTTCTCTGGCACGTTACTGAATCTTGGAAATGGCTTTCAACTCCTTGACGACCACTTCCTTGGGCAGCTTAGCGTAAGCCAGTCCTTCAGAGTAGTTCTGACCGTCGGTGAGCATCCAGTGGAGGAAGCCCTTGATGGCGTCGCGCTTGGCGGCGTCCTGAATATGCGCCGGGATCAGCAGCCAGGTGAAGCTGGAGACGGGGTAGGCGGTTTTGCCCGGGGCGTTGGTGATGGAGACGCGGAAATCCTCGGGCATGGTCTTGGCGGCGCCGGCCGCGGCGGCGCTGACGCCGGCGAGGTCGGCCTTGACGAAGACGCCCGCGGAGTTCTTGATTTTGCCATAAGGCATTTTGTTCTGCACGGCGTAGATGAGTTCGACGTAGCCGATGGCGTAGGGAGTCTGCTTGACCAGACCGGCAACGCCTTCGTTGCCCTTGCCGCCGAGGCCCACGGGCCAATTCACAGAAGTGCCCGTGCCCACCTTGGTCTTCCAGGTGTCGCTGACTTTCGAAAGATAGTCGGTCCAGATGTAGGTGGTGCCACTGCCGTCGGAGCGGTGAATAACCAGAATGTCGCCGGCGGGAAGATTGACGCCCTTGTTGGCGGAGGCGATGGCCGGGTCATTCCACTTGGTGATGGAGCCGAGGAAGATGCCGGCGAGAGCTTCCGGGGTGAAATTCAGTTCGGCGGAGACGCCGGGGATGTTGTAGGTGGGAACGTCGGCGCCGAGGACGGTGGGGAAATGAAGAATTTCCGTGCCGCGCTTGGCGGTGAAGGCTTTCATGGTAGACATCGAACCACTTGGAATAGGCGGGATAGGGGAAGGTGGCGCCCGCGCCGTTGATAAGCAGGGCGTTCTGGGCCAGGGCGATGGAGCCGACGGCCAGAAGAGCCAGAGCAAATCCGGTAAAGCGTTTCATGAAGTTTCCTCGCTTCTTTGAGATGTCGTCGCGGGAACAGAATGACGGGGGAGTGTTACAGGGGGATTACAAGGGGATTAGAATTCGCAAAACGCAGGGCTGAGGAAGAACGGGCGGGGCAAGCCCCGCCCCTACGGGGGCTTATGGGGAATGTCAGCTAATCCGTTACTTATGTGTTGGTTACGGATGGAATGGAAATGGAAAAGCCCCGAAAGGCGCTGAGGTTCGCGCCTTCCGGGGCTGGGTGAATGGCTTGGGTTAGAAGGCGTAGATGACGTCAAACTGGAAGCGTTTAAGGTAGCGTTCCGGTGTGGGGCTCTGGGCGGTGACCAACTGGCGGCCGAAGAGACCGGTGACGCCCACGGTGATGTTCTTGTAGGCCTGGTAGTAAAACTCGAGGCGGTGGTTGGCGTCGTTGGTGGCCTGACGGATGTCGCTGAAGTTGAAGGCAGAGACGACGGCGTCACGGTCAATGCGCATGAAGGTGTAGCCGATGCGCATGTCGCGGGGGTTCTTGGTCTGGCCAAACTGAGCTTCGAGCCAGTGGCCGTAGCGCTGGTGCTTGTCGCAGGCCGGGATGACCTGGGCCGGGTTGAGGATTTGGGCGTCGTAGAAGACCTGAAGATTTGAGCAGGCGCGGGTGTTCTGCACGTAGTCGGCAATGAGAACCACGGGCCATTTGGCATGTCCAGTGTCAATGTCGGCGCGGAGGAGCACGTCGGCAATGCCGAACTGCGAGGCCAAGTAGCGCGTGGTGCCGATGGTCCCAAAGTTGTTGGTGATGCCGCTGCCGCCAAAGCCGTAGGTGCCGCCGTAAGGGGTGGCCGTGCCGTTGGTGGCAAAACCGGCGCCGCCGTTCAGGTTCTGGGCGATGCGGTCGGCGTTGCGGTAGTTGTAGAAGGCGAAGTTGGCGCCGAGTTTGACGCGAGAGCCGGCCTTGAAGCCGGTCTGGATCTGGCCGCCGATGACGCCGCTATCCGGGCCGCCGGAAACTTCCCACATGGGGAGCTGGAAGGCGACGACGCCGAAGTGGGTGAGGATTTTGTCCTTCCAATCCCACATGAGCTGTTCGCTCACGCCTTCGGGATTGAGGTCCACGTCCCAAGTGAGTTCGGTTTTCTGCCAGGTGTAGGCAAATTTACCGCCGGTGACGCTGAGGGCCTTGAAGGCGTGGGGGTGATAGGTGATGAAGGCGCGGTCCACGGCAAAGGGTTTGCGGGTGAAGAAGCCGGTTTCGGTGGAGTTGGTGGAGATGGGATCGCCCGTGTCGCCGGAAGCAAAAGCGAAGCCTGCGTTGAAATCCTCGCCGAGTTTGGTATTGCCATTGAGGCGGAAGCGGTAGCGCTCGCGGTTGCGAGTCGGAAGGGCCGCGCCGCTGGCAGGGCCCCCGCCGAAGAAAGGCTCGTAGCGGAGGCGGATATCGCCGGTGAGCTTGAGGGAACCGAGAGCCTTGAAGCCTTCTTCGGAACTCTTCTTGTTGGCGGCGACGTCGGCCTCAATCTTGGCCACGCGGGCGTCGAGAGCGGCCTCCTGGGGAGCAGCGGCCGTGGAAGAGGCGACAGGGGCGGGCGTTGCCGGAGCGGCGCCGGCGGCGTGGGCCGAGCGCAGTTCCTCGGTGAGAGTGGCCAGCCGGGCTTGCTGTTCCTGCATCAGCTTCTGCTGGGCTTCCATCTGGCGGGCCTGTTCGAGGACCATCTGGCGGAGCTGTTCGATTTCGGCGGCGAATTCGGCCGCGGCGGGCTTTTCGGCCGGCTTGGCTTCCGTGCCCGCGGAAGCCGGGGCCGAGGGAGTTTCCCTGGTGGCGGCGTCCCTGTCATTTTTACCGTCCGCAAGCAGCGGCGAAGCCGCGAGCAGAGCGGACAAAACCGTGACTGTCCATTTCATGCGCATAGAGTTTCTCCTCACTCCTTGTGTATTCGAAATTCTCTGTTGGTTCCGAGCAGGCCTATTCGGACTAAGCCCTACCATTCACCAGCTCGCACCATTGTGCTGGCACAGACTAGCGGGGGCAGATGAACAAGCGTTAAAGCTGCCATGAACATTTTGTAACAGAAGGAAAGGGCGGAGCTATCGAATTATTTGACCGTTCACAATTGCCTCAAAAAACAAGGGAACCGGCAGGGTGGCGCCGGTTCCCAGGGTGGTCAGGGGTGTTGCGTTGGTGGAGAGCTTACAGGGCGGATGTTGCGCCAGGATGAATGAGCTGTGAATGTTCGGCAAGATACGGGGCGGGGAGAGCATCGGTCTGAGATTCGGGAACGGCCAGGGCGCGGCCGTGGCGGACGTCGAGACCGCGGACCCAGAAGATGATGTCCTCAGCGATGTTGGTGGCGTGGTCGGCGATGCGTTCGAGATGGCGGGTGGCCAGGACAAACTGGAGGCCGGGGCTGACGTGGCCGGGCTGCTCGGTCATGCGCGCGAGGAGGTTTTCGAAAATGGTGTCGCGGTAGCGATCCACGGCGTCGTCGCTTTCGAGGACCTGCATGGCCAGTTCGACATTGCGGAAGATGAGAGCGCCGAGGCTCTTTTGGACCATGGCGCGGACGGCGGAAGCCATGGGCAGGAGGTCTTCGGGAGTTTCCGCGCGGGGCATCTCGCGGAGAGAAATGACGCACTGGGCGAGGTTGACAGCGAGGTCGCCGATGCGTTCGAGGTCGTTGGTGACTTTGAGAGTGGCGACGATGAGGCGCAGGTCTTCCTCGGAGAAGGAGGCGCGGCGGAGGAGGCGGATGGCGTGTTCATCGATGCGGATTTCCATTTCGTTGATGCGCGGCTCCAAGAGGAAGACCTGGCCGGGAAATTCGGCGGCGCTGGGGCTGTTTCTTTCGACGATGGCATCGAG
>JAIQGC010000037.1:0-63700 GCA_020072805.1 Terriglobia bacterium | reverse complement strand
TCGAGGGCGCGGTTCATGGCCAGTTCGACGGTGCGGGCCATGGAGACGAGGTAGTTGACCAGAGTGTCGTAGAGAATCGTTTCGGTGAGATTGGGTGCGCTGGACATGCAGTCCTCCCGACGGCTCCTGGTGCGATTCCATCCACTGGAAAACGCCGGAGATTTCCGCCGAGCACAGTATGGCCGCGGATGATTACAGGGGCTTCTCGCGGAGATGAATTTTCGTTAACACGCGGAGGGTGGGGTCAGGATATGGCGCGGGGAGTTTTGCCGGCGGGGATGGAGAAATGGAAGCGGGAGCCGCGGCCGACTTCGCTTTCGACCCAGATGCGGCCGCCGTGGGCTTCGACGAGATGCTTGGCGATGGCCAGGCCCAGGCCGGTGCCGCCGACTTCGCGGGAGCGGGCGTCGTCCACGCGGTAGAAGCGCTCGAAGATGCGCAACTGGTCGGATTCGGGAATGCCCAGGCCGGTGTCGGCGACGGTAAAGATGACGGATTTCGCGGCCTGTTTGGCGCGAACGGAAATCTGCCCGCCGGCGGGGGTGTACTGCACGGCATTGTCGAGAAGATTCTGAAGAACTTCGTTGAGCCTGCGGGGGTCGCCGAGGACGAGGGGAAGGTCCGGGGGAAGTTCGGCGGTGACGGAGATATTTTTGGTGGCGGCGCGCAGGCGGGTGGTTTCCAGACAGGAGCGCACGAGATCCTCGGGGCGGAGGAGCTGAGGTTCGAGGTCCATGCGGTCGGCTTCGATCTGGGAGAGCTTGAGCAGGTCGTCGGTGAGGCGGGCGAGGCGGCGGGCGTGTTCTAGGCTGATGCGCAGGAAGCGTTCGCGGTTTTCGGGCTCTTCGGCGGCGCCGCCGAGGAGCGTTTCGGCAAAGCCCTGAATGGCGGTGAGGGGAGTCTTGAACTCGTGGGAAACGTTGGCGACGAAATCGCGGCGGACGCGTTCAAGCTTGCGCAGGTCGGTGATGTCATGGAGAACGATGACGGCGCCGGCGCCTTCGCGGACGGCGGCGACCGTGGCGGAAAAGAAGCGCTGGCGGAGAGTGCCGGTGACGATTTCGGAATGGACGACGGGTCCGCCGCGGAGGACCGTGCGGACGGCTTCGATCAATTCCATCTGGCGGACGGTTTCGAGCAGGGCGCTGCCGGCGGCGGGAGGAGCGTCCAAGCCGAGAATGGAGGCGAAGGCAGGGTTGGAAAAAAGGAGGCGCTCCTCGGCGCTGACCACGGCCACGCCCTCGGCCATGCTGCCGAGAATGGCGGAGGAAAGATTGCGCTCGGCGGTGAGCGAGCGGATATTGGCGTCGAGCTGCGCGGCGGTGTCGTTCATGGAGAGGGCCAGGGTTTCCAGGGCGTCACCGGAGCGGTCGGCTTCGATGGGCTGGAAATTACCGGCGGCGACGCGGCGGGAGAAAGAGCGGAGGCGTTCGACCCGGCCGGCAAAGCGGCGGGAGATCATCAGGGAGGCCAGGCCGGTGACGAAGAGCATGGCGAGGGAAGCCAGCCAAAGGCCTTTGCGGAAGGCCCACATTTCCTCGTCAACGGTCTGCACGGGGAGAGCGAAGCGCAGGACGACGGGAGCAGAGCCGGGGACGGGCTGGCGAACGGCGAGATAGAGGAGGTCACGGCGAATGGTGACGCTGTGGCGGATGGAACGGCCTTCGCCGGAGGCAAAGGCCTGAATCACCTCGGGGCGGGTGGCGTGATTTTCCATGTAGCGGGGGTCGGCGCCGGAATCGCCCAGAACTTCGCCGGAGGCGGCGATGATGGTGAAACGCACGCGGCTGGAGGCGATCTGGTCCACCCAGGCGCGGAGGCGCGCGGGGCGTTCCGGCGATGCAGCGAGGAATTGCGGGGCGGCGGCCTGGGCGATGCGGGCGATGGAGGCGAGCTGCTCAAAGCCGGCGTTTTCGTAATCCTGGCGCAGGGTACGCTCGATATAAAAATCCACGGGGAGCAGAACGGCCGCGAGAAGGCCGAAGAAGGCGAAGCCGAGTTTCCAGAAGAGGTTAAGACGCACGGGTTTCGAAAAGATATCCCGCGCCGCGAACGGTTTTCAGATGCGCGGGATTCTCCGGATCGGGTTCGACTTTCTCGCGCAGGCGGCGCATGTAGACATCCACGCTGCGCGGAGTGACAAAACGTTCGGTGCCCCAAACGGCGTCGAGCAACTGGTCGCGGGAAAAAACGCGGTTGGGGCGGGAAGCCAGGTAAAAGAGCAGCTTGAATTCCAGGGTGCTGAGCGCGGCGGGCTTGCCGGCGACGGTGACGCGGTAGGAGCCGGGATCGATCACCAGCTTTCCGATTTCGAGGAGGCGGGGGGAGTCGGAAGCGGGTTCGGTGCGGCGGAGGAGGGCTTTGACGCGGGCGACGAGTTCGCGGGGGCTGAAGGGCTTGGTGACGTAATCGTCGGCGCCCATTTCGAGGCCCACGACGCGGTCGGCTTCGTCGCCGCGCGCGGTGAGCATGAGAATGGGGAGGCGGTTAAGGGACTCGTCGCGGCGGATTTCGCGGCAGATGTCCAGGCCGGAGAGCTTGGGAAGCATGAGGTCGAGGAGCAGGAGATCGGGAGTGGATTTTTTCACGGCGGCGAGGCCAGCGGCGCCGTCCTGGGCGGAGGCGACCTGAAAGCCTTCCTTGGACAGGTTGTAGCGGACCAGTTCCACGATGTCCCGGTCGTCCTCGATGATCAAGATGCGTTTCATGCTGGCCGGCTCCGCCGCAGGCTGGATAGAGGGAAGTTTACCGCACTGGTTCTCATTGTGACAGGAGGCATGTGAACTCCCGTGTTGCGGGTGGGGAATCATTGTGGGAGCCATTGTGACAGGAGCGGGGGCGGGAAAAGTCACGCGCCCGCAACACTATTGTGAACGTTTGATAAACGAGGAAAAAAGGCGCGGAGCGGTTCAGGAACGGACGTGGGTGGTGAAGGCCAGTTCGAGAAGGGTTTTCTGCTCCATCTCGTGGGCCTTGGCGGAGCCGGTGGCCGGGCTGGCGCTGGCGGAGCGCTTGACCGAGCGCACGGGAAGATTGCGTGCGCGGGCCAGGCTCTCGATGCGCGGAAGAATGAAGAAGAGCGGGCCCATGTTGGCGGGCTCCTCCTGGACCCAGACGATTTCGCGGGCTTCGGGATGCTCGTCGAGAGCGGCGGCGATTTCGGTGCGCGGAAAAGGATAGAGCTGGTCGAGGGAATAGATGGCGGTGTGGGTGTCCTTGCGGCGGCGGCGTTCGGCTTTCAGTTCGTGGCCGACCTTGCCGCTGGCAAAGAGAATGCGCTTGGCCTGGGCGATGCTGGAATCGGTGACCACGGGGGAAAAGCGCGGGCGTTCGAAATCTTCGATGGACGAGCAGGCATCGGGATGGCGGAGCATGCTCTTGGGAGTGAAGACCACCAGGGGCTTGCGCCAGAGGCGGCGGGCCTGGCGGCGGAGCAGGTGGAAATACTGCGCGGCGTTGGAGGGCTGGCAGATCTGCATGTTGTGTTCGCCGCAGAGCTGAAGAAAACGTTCGATGCGCGCGCTGGAATGTTCGGGGCCCTGGCCTTCGAAACCGTGGGGCAAAAGGAGAACGATGCCGGACGGAAGATTCCACTTGTCCTCGCCGGCGCTGATGAACTGGTCGATGATGATCTGGGCGCTGTTGGCGAAATCTCCGAATTGCGCCTCCCACATGACCAAGGCTTCGGGATAGTCGCGGCTGAAGCCGTATTCGAAACCGAGGCAGGCGGCTTCGGAGAGCGAAGAGTTGTGAATTTCGCAGAAGGGCTGGGCGGGATCGAGATGGGCGAGGGAGAGATGCTCGCGCTCGGTTTTGGTGTCGATGAGCACGGCATGGCGCTGATTGAAGGTGCCGCGCTGGGAATCCTGCCCCGCGAGGCGCAGCGGAGTGCCTTCGAAGAGGAGCGAGCCGAAGGCCAGCGATTCGGCGAAACCGTAATCGGCGGGGCGCTTGCCGCGGCCCATCTCGGCGCGCTGTTCGAGGAGCTTAGCGATTTTGGGATGAACGTGGAAGCCCTCGGGGACACGCACGAGTTTTTCGGTAATTTCCGCAAGGCGCTCGCGGGAGATACCGGTGTCCACTTCATAGGAAGCGTCGTGACGGCCCCAGCGGTAGGGCGACCAGTAGGGCGGCAGCTGGCGCATTTTGGGGATTTTCTTGAGCTTGCTGGCCTGGGTCTGCTCGTGTTCGTATTCGGCACGGATTTTTTCGGCGATGGGCGCGGCATCGAGGCCGGTTTTTCCGGCGTAAATTTTCCAGAGCGGAGGATGGCTCTTGATGCGGTCGTAGAGAAGGGGCTGGGTGATGGTGGGGTCGTCCACTTCGCTGTGGCCGTGGCGGCGGTAGCCGATAATGTCCACGACGACCTCGGCGCCGAATGTGGCGCGGAAATCGGCGGCCAGGCGGCCAATGCGCACAACGGCGTCGGGGTCTTCGCCATTCACATGAAAGACGGGGATGGACTGGCGCTTGGAGACGTCGGAGGCGAAGCGCGAGGAGTGCTCCTGGGTGTAGCGGGTGGTGAAGCCGATAAGATTGTTGACGATGATGTGAATGGTGCCGCCGACGGTGTAAGCCTTGAGGGAGGCGAGGTTGAGGGTTTCCGCGACGACGCCCTGCCCGGCAAAGGCGGCGTCGCCGTGCATGGTGATGGGCACGACCTTGTTGCGCACGGAAGCGAGCGATTGCTCTTCGGCGCTGCCCGCATGGCGGGTGAGCTTGGCGCGGGCGCGGCCCATGGCCACCGGGTCCACGGCATCAAGATGGCTGGGGTTGGAGGCGAGGTGCACGCGGAGTTGCGCGCCGCTGGAGGTTACGTAGGTGCCCGTGGCTCCAATGTGATATTTCACGTCACCGGCGCCGAGCACACTGCGCGGGTCCACATCCTCGAAGCCGGCGACAACTTCGTGCGGCGATTTGCAGGCGGCATGAACCATCACGTTGAGGCGGCCGCGATGGCTCAAGGCCATGACGGATTCAACCGCGCCGTGTTCGGCGGCGGCGTCCAGGATGGAGTCGAGCAGCGGGATGAGAGCGGTGACGCCTTCGAGGGAGAAGCGCTTGGTGCCCAGGTAGCGGGCTTGCAGCACCTGCTCAAAAAGATCGGCGCGGATGAGGCGTTCGAGAATTTTCTTCTGGTCTACCGCGGCGGCATCGGCTTCGAGGCGCTCGGCGATCCACTGGCGTTGCTCGGGGTCTTCCAGATGCATGAAGTCGGCGCCGACGGTACCGCAATAGACGCGGCGGGCGGCTTCGGCGTGGGGGCCGTCGAGGGCGAGATCAGGATGCTGGAGGGGCAGGAACATGCCAAGGGGGTCGAGCTGGGCCTGGGTATAGCCCCAGCGGCGGAAGGCGTCGAAGACGCGCTCGCGTTCGGGGTTGAGGGCGGGTTTCACGGGGGTGGTGGAGCTCCTGGCCATAAACTATAATTTTGCCACAGAATGAAAATCGGTGCGCAATCCAGCTGAATCGCATGTTCTTTGACAAGGATGGGGGTGCGCAAGAGCGAAAGTCGAGTAGAATCCTGGGGGCGAGAAAGCGCGGCGAGAGAATTGCCAGAATGAATAAATTTCCACAACTCAAGGACGGGGCGCGGGTGGCCTTTCAGGGCGCGCCGGGAGCGTTCAGCGAAGAGGCGGCGATACGGCTGCTGGGACCGGGAATCGTCACGGTGCCGCGGGCCACGTTCGAGCTGCTGTTTTCGGCGATTGACGAGGGGGCGGCGGACGCGCTGCTGGCGCCGCTGGAGAACAGCCTGGCGGGGTCGGTGGTGCGCGTGTACGACCTGCTGCTGGAAAGTTCTCTAACCATCGTGGCGGAAACGATTCTGCCCATCGAGCATCAGTTGATCGGCTGCCCGGGGGCGACGCTGGCGGGGATTCGCGCGGTGGCCTCGCATCCGATGGCGCTGGCGCAGTGCGAGCGGTTTTTCGCGGCGCATCCGGAATTCAAGCGTGTGCCGGCGGAGGACACCGCGGCGAGCGTGCGCGAGGCGCTCGAGCGGGGAGACAAATCCTGCGCGGGAATCGCCAGCCGGCGCGCGGCGGAGCGCTATGGCGGGGTAATCCTGGCGGAAGCGATTCAGGACAACGCCGAAAACTTTACGCGCTTCGTGCTGCTGGTCCCCGCGAAAGAAGGGCAGCGGCTGGAAGTTCCCGGCGCGGACAAGATGAGCATCGTCATGAGGCTGGCGCACAAGCCGGGGGCGCTGGTGGCGGCGCTGGTGGCCTTCGCACGGCACGGGGTCAATCTGCAGAAGATCGAGAGCCGGCCGATTCACGGGCGGCCGTGGGAGTATCAGTTTTTTATGGAGGTCGAGGCGCAGGAGCCGGCGCGCCTCGAAGCGGCGCTGGCCGAAGTGCGCGGGGTAACGCAGGAAGCGCGCGTGCTGGGGCATTACCGCGCGGGGCATGCCGAGGGCCAGGCCGCTCAGCAGTAGCTGCAGGCTTCGTCGCCCATCGAGCCGCCAGAGACTTCGTCGCTCATTCGGCGCAGGCGCAGGCGGAGGCGCTCGGCCAGTTCGCGGCGGGCGCGCCACAGGCGGGCTTTGAGAGTATTTTCCGTGACGCCGAGTTTGCGCGCGGCTTCTCCGGTCGAATAGCCTTCCACTTCGCGAAGCACAAAAGCGGTGCGCAGGAGCGGGGAAAGTTCGCCGAGATTTTCCTCGATCATCTCGCGGATTTCCGTTCCGGCATGCAGCTGCTCGGGGTCGGGGCCGTCGTCGGCAAAGCGCTCGGCGAGGGGCAGTTCGTCGTCGAAGGCGGTGTCGTCGAGGGAGACGGCCGGGCGGGCCTTCTGGCTGCGGCGGCGCATGAGCGCGGCGTTGATGACGATGCGCGTGAGCCAGGTGGAAAACTGGGAGCGGCCTTCGAAGCGGTGCAAATTGCGCCAGGCGGAGAGCAGGCCGTCCTGCAGGGCGTCTTCGGCATCCTCGGGATTGCCCATGACGCGCAGAGCGGTCTGATAGAGGGGCCGCTGGTAGCGCGCGAAGAGATGCTCGATGGCTTCGCGGTCGCCGCGCTGGCCGGCGCGAATCAGAGTGTGTTCGCTTGCTTGCGTTGCTTCGATCACTGGAGTCGCCATATCGTTATCCTGTTCTTTCCTTAACTACCACAAATCAAAAACCGCACCTTCTGCGCTTCTCCCGCTTAGTGCACCGCCAAAGACCCCTTCGGCGGCAGGGATTTTTTCATGAGGAAGAGCAGCGGAATCATGAGCAAAAAGATCAACCCGAGAAGCCAGAAATTGTCCACGAAGGCCATCATGGCGGCCTGGCGCTGCACCATCCAGTAGAGCAGGCCGTGGGCTTGCTGAACGGCCTGCACGGGGTCCGCGCCAACGGCCAGAAAATGGGCCTGGGAGCCGGCGATCATGTTTTCGTAGGCGGGGCTGCCAGCCACGATGTGGCTATTGAGCTGGACGTTGTGAACCTGGGCGCGGCGCTCGAGCATGGTGGTGACGGTGGCCACGCCGACGCTGGCGCCAATGTTGCGGGCAAGGTTGATGATGCCGGTGCCCATGTTGGTTCTGTCGCGGGCGATGAAGGAAAAGGCCGCGACGTTGATGGGAATAAACAGGAAGGCCATGCCCATGCTTTGCATCATCCGCCCGCGCACCACCATCCCGAAGGAAACGTCCAGGTTCCAGCCGGACATCAGAAACAGCGAAGCCGAACAGACGATGCAGCCAAACATGACCAGCCAGCGGGCTTCAATCCTGGAAACCAGCAAGCCAACGACGGGCATCATGCACATGATGACCAGGCCGCCGGGAGAAAGCGCCAAGCCGGCCAGCTCGGCGCTGTAGCCGAGCAGTTGCTGAACCATCTGGGGAATCAGCACGGTGCTGGCATAAAGGACGAAGCCCAGCAGGAACATGGCGGAGGTGGCCACGGCGAAGTTGCGGTCCTTGAGCATGCGGAAATCGACGACCGGCTCCTTCTGGCGAAGTTCCCAGAGGACGGAGGAGAGCAGGGCGACGGCCATGACCACGAAGAAGAAACGGATCAGATCGGAGTGGAACCAGTCCTCGCGCTGGCCCTTGTCCAGGATGAACTGCAGGCTGCCGAGTCCCAGGCTGAGCAGGCCGATGCCGATATAGTCGAGACGAAAACCTTTTTTGAAGCTGAGGCGCTTCATATACGGGGGGTCGCTGACGATAAGGGAGGTCAGCAGAAGCGAAACAACGCCCACGGGGACGTTGATATAGAAAATCCAGCGCCAGGAGAAGTTGTCGGTGATCCAGCCGCCCAGCCAGGGGCCCAGCGTGGGGGCCACGACGACGGCGATGCCGTAGACGGCGAAGGCCATGCCTTTTTTCTCCGGCGGAAAGGTGTCGCTCAGGATGGCCTGCTCGCTGGGCTGGAGTCCGCCGCCGCCAACGCCCTGGAGAATGCGGAAGAAGACCAGCATGCCCAGGCTGGGCGCCAGGCCGCAGAGAAACGAACTGACCGTGAATATGGCCACGCACGACATGTAAAAGCGCTTTCTGCCGATCAGCGAAGAAAACCAGCCGGAGAGGGGCAGCACGACGGCGTTGGAAACCAAATAAGACGTCAGAACCCAGGTTGATTCGTCCACGCCGGCCGACAAGCTCCCGGCGATGTGCCGCAGGGCCACGTTGGCGATGGACGTGTCCAATACTTCCATGAACGTGGCCATGGTCACCGTGACGGCGATCACCCAGGGGTTGATCGAGCCGTCAGGCATCCGCAGCCGGGCCAGGATCCGATTACGCATCGCGCTTGCCTTGCACTTCCCTTTCTTGAACTTCGCTTGCTGCTCTTGCTTCTCTTCCCACGCTTACTTGGTCACCACCGTCGCATACACATTCATTCCCGGTCGCAGGATGGCCTCTTCCTGCGGAATGGGGTCGAGCAGGATCTTGACCGGGATGCGCTGGACCACCTTGACGTAGTTGCCCGTGGCATTTTCGGGCGGCAGGAGGCTCAGGCGCGCTCCGGTGGCGCCGGCGATGGAATCCACGCGGCCGGTGAAAGTCTTGCCGTACATATCCACTTCGATGTAGGCCTTCTGCCCCGGGCGCATATTGCGCAACTGCGTCTCCTTGAAGTTGGCGGTGACCCAGACGTCGCGCAGGGGGACGATGACCAGCAGGCCCTGGCCGGGCTGAACGATCTGGCCGGCTTCCACCTGCTTGCGGGTGACCACGCCGTCGAGCGGCGCGGAAATCGTGGTATCGCTCAATTGCAGTTCGGCGGCGCGCAGGGCTGCGCGGGCCTGTTCGACGCGGGCGAGTTTGGCCTGCACGTCGGCGCCGCGAATGGAGACTTGGCGAAGTTCGGATTTCGCGCTGCGCACGGCGGCTTTGGCCTGTTCGACGCGGGCCTGGGCGGCGAGAAAGGCCGCGCGGCTGACTTCGACGTACTGCCGGGCCTGGGCCAGGCGCTGCTCATCAGCACGCAAAGCGCTGGCGCTGGCGTCGGCATTGGCGCGGGCCGAGTCCATCTGTTGTTTGGAGATTTCGCCTTTTGCGGCGAGCGGCTGGAAGCGTTCGAGATCGGACTGGGCCAGCTTAGCGCCGGCGCGCGAGCGTTCCACGTTGGCCTGGGCCACGGCCAGGTCGGCGGTGCGCGCCTGGTCGTATGCCGCCTGGGCGCGCAGCAGGTCCGCTTCTGCGGCGGCGAGTTGCGCATCGGCGCTGGAGGTGCCGCTGGCCATATTCTCGCGAACGCGCGGCACTTCAATGCCCGCGGCGCGCGCTTCGCTTTCGGCGAGAGAAACCATGGCGCGGGCCTGATCCACCGCGGCCTGATACCCCGCCGGATCAATGCGCACCAGCGGGTCGCCCGCCTTTACCGCCTGATTGTCTTCCACCAGCACGCGCTCGACGCGGCCATAGACCTTCGAAGCGATGGGCGTGATGCGTCCATCCACCTGGGCGTCGTCGGTTCCTTCGCGCCAGTGATAATAGAAAAACAGTCCGCCCACCAGCAGCACCAGTGCGGCTGCGGCGCCTTGCAGGGCCCGGCGGACCCTGGGGTTCGCCAGGCTGACTCCTCCCGCGTCCGGAGACTTCTCCACCGTGGAGTCGTTCACATCTTTTTCCAATTCAATATCCAGATCGACGCTCATCGTCTTCCTCATTTTCCGTAAAGTTTTTCCATCTGGCCGGTGGCGCGGGCGAAATCGGCGCGGGACTGGTTGAAGCGGTAGAGCGCGCCAATCTGGTTGTCGCTGGCGCGGGCCAGGGCGTCCTGGGCGGAAATCACTTCGATGTTGCCGGCCACGCCGGCCTGGAAGCGGTCGCGGGCCTGCTGGACCTCTTCATTGGCCAGTTTGACGCCGAGATTGGCCACTTCGACTTCGCTGCGGGAAGCCGTCAGAGCGACCAGCGCGGTATCCACTTCGAGGGCGATCTGAAAGCGCAAATCGGCCTGGCGCTGCTCGAATTTTTCCACTTCGAGGCCGGCACGAACCGCTTCCGCGTGGATGCGGCCTCCAGCGAAGAGAGGAAGGGTGAGGCTGGCCTGGTAGTTATAGACGGGAATGCCGCGGGTGGAGGAAATCCCGGAATACGCCCAGGAGCCTTCGAAGCGCAGCGAAGGCAGGCGCTGCTCCACCGCCGCGTGGTGCAAATTGCGCGCGGCGAGCAATTGCGCGTCCAGGGCTTTCCATTCGGGGCGAGCCGCCAGGGCCAGAGCGATGCTGGCTTGTGGGTCCGGCTGCGGCGTGTCGAAGAACTGCAGCGCGTCATCCAAGACCAGGTTCTGGCGCGAGTCGAGATTGAGCAGGCGGCTGAGACCGAAGAGGGAGAGCAGGCGCTCGGCTTGCGCCAGAATGAGCCGCTGCTTTTCATTCTGCAGTTCGACGTTGGCGCGCAAGGCGTCCAGACTCGTGCCCACGCCGGCCTTTTGCAGGTCGGCGGCCTGGTCATAGAGGGCCTGGGCCAGGGCCACGCGCGATTCGGAGGCCTGCACATTGGCGATGCTGCGCAGCGTGCCGATGTACTGCGAGACGACCAGGAGGGTCACCTGCTCGCGCGCGGCCAGCGCGGACTGCCGCCCGGCTTCGGCGCCGTTGCGCGCCGCCTGATAGCGGCGCCAGAGGGTCAGGTCCAGCACGGGGGCGCTGAAGGAAGCACCCGCATTGAAGATCTGGAAAGGGCCGGCGTGCTGGGGCATGCCGGGGAAACGCTGGCCGAAACCGGTCTCGAGATTCATGCGCCGGGCGTTGTCGTTGACATCGAGATCGGCGCGCGGCAGCAGCGCGGCACGGGCGATGTCTTTATCCTGTGCGGCTTCGGCCGCCTCGATGGCCGCAATGCGGCCCATGGTGTTCTGCTTGAGCGCCAGGGCCACGGCCTGATCGAGCGTGAGGCGCAGAGGGGCGGGAAGCGGCGCGCTCGGTGGCGCGGTCTGCGCGAAGGTTTCCGCGGGCGCGAAGGCCAGCAGGAGGAAAGCAAAAAAGATGAGGGCGGCGCCGCCGGCTCCGTTGCGCTTTCCGCAGGAGCCATTGCGGCGCCCTTTGCCCGTAATTTCCTCGACGATGGATTGATTCAGGCAGCCTTCGGCGAGCAACTGGGCGCCTTGGCCGTGGATTTCCTGGAGCAAGGCTTTTCCGGTGGCGTCAATGAAACTCACGCCGCAGAGATTGACCGAAAATTTCTGCTCGGGCGAAGTGGCGCGGAGCTCCCGCCAGCAATGCCCCAGGGTAGTGACCGCCTGCCCGGCCAGGCGCCCCTCGACGCTGAGGACGAGCCGGCCAGAGATTTGTTCTGTTGTGATCTTCAGCATGAGATTGAACCTGCCAGGGGGATAGGAGCATCTCAGGGGCCATATCTAACGGGTTGGAATATTTATAATTAACTGATTTCATGGAAGATAGAAGAAGAATAGAATCGATGATTTGGGAAATAGACCAAATATGGGCGTTTACCTTAATATGGACAAAGCATTAAGACTGTATTTGGGCATCTTGCCGGGCTCCGGCTCATGGTCGGCGCTGCCTCTGCCGCTCTTGCGCAGGCGAGAAGCTGCTGCTTAACGCAGCATTCACCACCGGCTCGAACCGTGCGGCCCGCAACTGACCGTGCCCGGCTTCCTTGACGACGCCACTCGAAAAGTACCCGTGGCCGAGTTCTTCTCGCTCAAGAATGCCCAAGGCCATTTTCGCCTGCTTGCAGCCCGTTGCATAGCTATGGCATCCCGCTCAGCTTCTACGTTGACCGGCTCAGTGTCTTGGTGCGCAATAATGACCACAATAAACCCTACAAGATGGCGGATTTCGCGGCGAAAATGCGGGAAATCCTGTTGCGCATCAGGGCCGAGCAATCACCGCCGCGATCTTTGGAGAACTTTCCTTCCGCCTTGAGGGCTTCCCTGGCTGCATTGGAGTGGAGCACCGATAACGTTTTGATATCCATATACTCAATAAGATACGCGACCCTCGGCGGGGATTCGGTGGCGGATGGAGGAATGCCGCGCTACAATATGGCGAAGTCGATTTATCCTCAATTCACGATATGTATGCGGCAATTGGTGGATACAGCGCAGACGCATGGAATGTTCCAAACTGCGACTTCAATTTGTAATAAAACTGCCGATAAGTAAGTAGGACGGTACAGCATTCCCTGTTGGAAACTTTTGATTGGCGCTGCTGGAAACAGGCGGAGACACAGCAAGAAGATGGCATCGATTCGATTGAGATTCGCAGCGGGCCTGACCCTGGCTGGCGTGGTGTTTGCCTGCCTGGGATTTTTCACCTATTTCAGCGCACGCGCGTTCCTGAAAGTCAGCCAGCAAGTCTGGCGCACCCATCAGATCCTGGAGGAAATCCAGGGAACCCTTCTCAACATGGAGGACGCCCAGGGAGCGCTTCGCGGTTACATCCTGACCGGCGATGGCTTCTATACCGAGCATTCCCAAAACGCGCTTTCCGATGCCGTCGTGCACCTCGAAAATATCAGAAAGCTCACGGCAGACCATCCGCGCCAGCAAGCCCGCCTGGGGGAACTGGAAAACAGCGTCCTGGCGCAGATCACCCTCTTTGGGAAGGCCCTGGAACTGAACCGAGCGAAGGGAATGAAGGCCTCGGCGGATTTCATGGGGGCCGGCGCCGAAAAGACCCTGATGGCGAAGATCTACAAAACGGCCGGAGAGATGCGCCAAGTAGAGGAAGGCCGGCTGCTGGAAGGGGAAGCGGAATATAAGCATTACACCGGCAAAACTTTTGGACTGGTCTCCGGCACCGTTCTGGCGCTGATCGTTCTGCTGGGCGCCATGTATTACATGTTGCACCGCGACCTGGAGGAGCGCCTCCGCGTGCGCGAGCAGCTGCAGGAGAGCGAAGGACAACTGCGGTCGGTGCTGGAGGCGGCGCCGGTGGGAGTAATGGGGGTGGACACGCAGGGGCGGATCCTGCTCGCCAACGGACAAGCGGAGACCATTTTTGGCTATGCACGTGAGGAGCTGATCGGCGCTTCGGTGGACCTGCTGCTGCCCGAACAGATGCGCGGCCGGCATGTGGGCCAGCGCGCGGACTACGCGGCGCGTCCGACGACGCGAGCCATGGGCGCGGGGCGGCTGCTGCTGGCGCGGCGCAAGGACGGCAGCGAATTTCCGGTGGAGATCGGGCTGAGCGCGGTGCTCACCGCGGACGGGCGGATGTTTATCGCCATCGTCGAGGACGTAACCGAAGGCAAAAGAATGCAGACCGAACTGATGCACACCAACGCGGTGCTGGATTCGATCGTCGAGAATATCCCCGCGTCGGTGTATCTGAAGGATGCGAACAGCCTGAAGCTATTGCGGGTCAATCGCTCCGTGGAACAGCAGCTTGGCCTTTCCAGAACGGAGATCGTGGGCAAGCGCATCCAGGATCTTGTTCCCGGGGAGGACAAAGAACGGTTCCTGGAGAGCGACCGGAAGGCCCTCGCGAGCGGCGCGCTCGTGGATATTCCCGATGAGCCGATTCACACGCGGGACCAGGGTCTGCGCTTCCTGCACACGAAAAAGCTTTCCATCGCGGGCCCGGACGGACAGCCCGCCTATATTCTGGGTGTGTCCGAGGACATCACCGAGCGGAAGAGGATGGAAGAGGAGTTGCTGCGGGCGAAGGACCGGCTGGAGCAGCGCGTGCAGGAGCGCACGTCGGAACTGCACGAGGCCAATCTGGATATGGTGCGGCAGATGCAGGAAAACCGCAGGAATCTGGAAGCCCTGCGCGACTCCCAGCAGAAGCTTTCGCTGCACATCGAGCAGACGCCGCTGGCGGCCGTCGAATGGAATCTGAATTATGAAGTGACGGAATGGAATCCGGCGGCGGAGAAGGTGTTTGGCTACACGCGCGCCGAGGCTCTGGGCCGGCACGCGAATTTTATCGTGCCCGCGGCGGTGCGCCCGCATACGGAGGGCGTGCTGCGGCAACTAGAAGCGCGCAGCGGAGGCACGCGCAGCACCAACGAAAACGTGACCAAGGATGGGCGAATCATTCTGTGCGAGTGGTATAACACGCCGCTGGTGGACAAGGATGGGAAGGTCATCGGCGTGGCTTCGCTGGCCAGCGACATCAGCGAATACCGGCAGCTTGAGGACCAGCTTCGCCAGTCGCAGCGCATGGAAGCGGTGGGGCAGCTGGCCGGGGGCGTGGCCCATGACTTCAATAATCTTCTCAACGTGATTCTGGGCTATTGCGATCTGGTGCTGGACGCAATGCCCTCGGCGGACCCGCAGCGCACCCGTGTCGAACACATCCGCTCCTCCGGGCAGCGCGCCGCGGCGCTGACGCGGCAACTGCTGGCCTTCAGCCGCAAACAGGTGCTGGAACCGCGCGTGGTAAATCTGAACGACATCTTGCACGCCATGAACCACCTGCTGCCCCGGCTGATCACCGAAAACATCGAGCTGCAGACGAAATCCACCGCCGGCCTGCATCTGACCAAGGTCGATCCCTCGCAGATGGAGCAGGTGATCCTGAATCTGGTGATCAATGCGCGCGACGCCATGCCCGACGGGGGCACGCTGATTTTGTCCACTTTCAACAGGACCCAGGATGCGCTCTCGGCGCAATCTCAATATCCCTCCGAGCCGGGAGAATACGTCGAGCTGTGCGTGAGCGACACGGGAACGGGAATGGACGCGGCCACGCAGGCGCGCATCTTCGAGCCATTTTTCACCACCAAGGAGCCGGGCAAAGGCACCGGCCTGGGCCTCTCCACGGTCTACGGCATCGTGAAACAGAGCGGCGGCTACGTGACCGTGCAAAGCGAATTGGGCAAGGGCACCACGTTCTGCGTCTTCCTGCCCCGCGCGAAGGAGACCGAGCTGTCGCCCGAAATTCCGGCGGCGGAATCCGGCAGGCAAAAAGAGACCAGGGCCACCGAGACGATTCTCCTCGTCGAGGACGACGAAACGCTGCAAGAGCTGACCACGGAATTTCTGGCGTCCAAGGGGTACCAGGTGCTCAGCGCCGGCAACGGCGCGCAAGCTCTTTCGCTCGCGGCCAGCCACAAGAGTGCCATCAACCTGGTGCTCAGCGACGTGATTATGCCGGGGATGAGCGGTCCGGCGCTGGTGGAAAAACTGTCCGCCATGCGCCCGGGAGTGAAGGCCCTGTTCGTTTCCGGCTATACGCGGGACGCCATCGTGCAGGACGGGAACCTCAGTCCGGGGCTGGAGTTTCTGCAGAAGCCCTATCGCCTGGCGGACCTGGCGCAGAAAATTCGCGGCATTCTGGACAGCGGCAACAACGCGGCCGCCCATTGAGCCGCGCAAGAGAATTTTTCAGGTCCTCTTAAAGTCCGATCCATCCCGCGCGGATCAGCCATAGCGATCCCGAACCGACAATCATCCACAACAAAATTCCTTGCAGAAGCGGCCGCCAGCCCACCTGAAGCAGCGTCTGCCGCGAGAGACCCGTGCCGATCAGAAAAAGAGTGGCGGTAAGCCCGAGGCGGCCGAGGCTGAAAAGCGATTTTGCGGGAACGGCGAAGAACGGAACGTAGGTATTGACCACGGCGGCGAGGCAAAAAAGAAGAACAAACCAGGGCAGCACCACGCCGGAGCGGTGCTTCTTCAGCGCGGCGGTGGCCAGGGCCAGCGGAGCAATCCACAGCGCCCGCGCCAGCTTCACCGTGGTGCCCACCACCAGCGCGGCGGCGCCGTAGCGCGCTGCCGCGCCCACCACGGAACTGGTGTCATGAATAGCCAGCGCGGCCCACAGGCCGAATTGCGGCTGCGAGAGATGCAGCGCCCATCCGATCGGCGGAAAAATCAGCAGAGCCACGGAGTTCAGGATGAACACGGTGCCCAGCGAAACGGCCATCTCCTCTTCGCTGGCCCCCATCACCGGGCCCACCGCGGCGATCGCGCTGCCGCCGCAGATGGCCGTTCCCGCGCTGATCAGGAAGGAAGCGTTTCCGCGCACCAGGAGAACTTTTCCCAGGAGAGTGCCCGCGGTCAGCGCGAAAGCGATCCCCGCGGCAGTATAGACAAAACCGCTGCGCCCCGCGCGCAGCACTTCGTGGAGATTCATGCCGAAGCCCAGCGCGACCACCGAGGCTTGCAGAAGTATTTTTGCCAGCCCCCGCGAGTCCGCGCCGTAGGGATGCGCAAAGGAGAGACCGAAGACGATCCCGGCGGCCAGGGCCAGCGGAGGAGAAATAAATCCGCTGGCGGAAAGAATCAATCCAAGAAAAAAAAGAGTTCTGGGATTCGTAAGGGTCATGCGGTCTCCGGGAAATGGCGTGCAGGATTCAATCTACGTTTTCGTCTTCCGAGCGGTGGATCCCGGAGCAGGTTTGGCCGCGGGAGCGGCTTTGCGCCGGATTTGCGAGACGATTTTCTCGATAATTTCCGCGCTGACGGGACATTCCGAATCGTTCACGCGGCACTGCGCCAGGGTCAGTTCGCAGGGACAGGTGCAGCTTTCGGCGTTGAAGCGGCGCAGCGCGGCCTGTTTCTGTTCGGGGGTAAGGCGGGAAAGGTCCACGCCGGGCAGTTCGGTGGCGCGGCTGGCGTTGCGCAGAAAGATTTCGCCCTTGTCCTCGAACGTTTCGATCCTGGCGTCAATGGGAAGCCCCAGCAGCGCGCGAATTTCCGTTTCATAGAGCGCGGGGTCGCGCAGTCCCGTATGCTTCTGCACCACCCGGCCCTGCGTATCCACCAGGAAAGAAGTGGGCAGCGCGGGCACGCCGCCATAGAGCGCGCGAATCTTCGCGGTGGCCATGGCCACGGGATAGTTGATTCCCGTCTCGCGCACGAATTCCTGGACGGTTTCGGGAGATTCATCATCAAGCGAGAGGCCGATAATCTGGAGCTTGCCGGCGTAGCCGTTTTGCAGGGCGATCAGATCGGGAATTTCCGCGCGGCAGGGCTTGCACCAGGTGGCCCAGAAATTCAGGAGCACCACTTTTCCGCGCTGGGCCTCCAGCGCCACAGGCTGGCCGTCCAGGCCCACAACGGAAAAGGCCGGGGCCGGCTCGGGATCGCGCGCCAGGCGGATGACTGGCTGGCGCTCGTCGGCGTTTCCAGCCCGCGCGGCGGCGGGCGCGGCCAGAAGGAACAGGCAAAGAAAGCTGCGAACGAGTCCGCGCATCTTTTTATTGTATCGTGGATGCTGGCCAGTTGCAGCGGGAAGTGAGGGGAGCGGGATGACCACGGGAGAAAGACAGCCGGAAGCACCGCTGCTGGAGATGCAGCGGGTGACGGTGCTGCGCGGGGAGCGCGCGGCGCTCGATGAAGTGACGCTGCGCATCGCGGCGCGCGAGCGCGTGTGCATCCTGGGGCCCAACGGCAGCGGAAAATCCACGCTGATCAAAACGATTGCGCGGGAATGCTATCCGCTGGCGCGGGAAAACTCTTCGATGCGCGTCTTCGGCCGGGAGAGGTGGGACAGATGAAGCGGCCAGCGCGCTGGATATCGGCGCGCAGATGCAGTTGCGCGAAACCATGCGGCGCCTGGCCCGCGGCGGCCTGGGCATCGTCCTGGTGACGCATCACGTCGAGGAAATTTCTCCGGAAATCGAGCGCGTGGTGCTGCTGCGCGGCGGGCGCGTCCTGGCGGACGGCCCCAAGGAAAATGTGCTGACCAGCGAGCGCCTGAGCGAAGTCTTCGACGCCAGCGTGCGCCTCGAACGCCAGAACGGGCAATACCGCTTGTGGCAGGGGGCTGGCGGCGGGAATGAGCTAGAATAGGTAAAGATGCCAACAAACGGAAAACTTGGGCGTGTGCGCGCACTGCTCTTCGACCTGGACGGAACGCTGATCGACTCCAAGAAAGATCTCATTCTCTCGGTGAATGCCATGCTGCGCGAGATGGGCCGGGCGGAACTGCCCGAGCCGCGCATCGCCAGCTACATCGGCGCGGGCGCGCCGCAACTAATCTCCCGGGCGCTGGGCGAAGCGGCCGGCGAAGAGGATCGCCAGCGCGGCCTCGAGTTTTTTCTGGGCTACTACGAAGAACACAAGATGGATCACACCCGCGCCTATCCCAGCGTGGCCGAGGCCCTCGAGGAGTTGCGCCCCTTCCCCATGGCCATCCTCACCAACAAGCCGCACAAGATCAGCCGGCGCATTCTGGAAGCGATGGGACTGGCGCAATATTTCCGCGCAATCGTCGGCGGAAACAGTTTCGAAACGAAGAAGCCGGACCCGCTGGGAGCCCGCGCCATTTTGCAGGAGTTCGCGGCAGCGCCGGACGAAGCGCTGCTGGTAGGCGATTCGGAAGTGGACGTGCTCACCGCGCGCAACGCGGGAATGCTGGCGGTGGCCGTGAATTACGGTTTCGGCGTGCACGACCGCGAAGCGCATCCCGCGGATGTGTATCTCGATCGGCTGGGCGATTTGCCGGGGATGCTGAATCACCGGAAGTAAGCGGAAGCGGCGCTACAAAATTTCCAGAATTTCCTCGTAACGCTTGAACGGCGGAATCAGATACGCACCCGCCAGTTCCGTGCGCGCCCAGGCCAGCATCTCCCGAGCCGCTGCAAAGCCGCGTTCCCGCGCGTTCACCCCGGCGGATTCGAGCGATTTCAGCACGCCTTCGGGAATCACAATTCCCGGCACTTCGTTGTTGAGCCGCAGCGCCTGCTTGTAACTGTTCAGCGGCCAGATTCCCACCATCACCGGAATGGGCGGCTTGCCGCCGAAGCGCTTGAGAAATCCGTGCCAGTGCTCGGGATCGAACAGCGGCTGGGTCATGGCGAAATGCGCGCCGGCTTCTATTTTCGCGTGGAAGCGCTCGATCTCGTGGTCAATGTCGTCGGCGACGGGATTCAGCGCCACGCCGATGGTGAAATTCGTCGCCCCGCCCAGAGTTTTTCCGGCCCAGTCCTGCCCCTGATTGAGCCGCTTGAGCACGCTGACCAGCCCGATGGAATCCACTTCGTAGACTCCGCTCGATTCCGGATAATCGCCGACCGACGGCGGATCGCCTGTGACCGCCAGAATATTGCGCACGCCGCCGACGGTCCACGCACCCAGCAGCATGGCCTGCAAGCCGATGAGATTGTAGTCGCGCGTGGTCAGGTGCGGCACGGTCTCGATGCCGCGCGCCTCGATCGCTCCGGAAACCATCAGCGCGTCCATGCCCACGCGGGCCATGGCGCCGCTGTTGACGTCAATCACGTCCACGCGGCCTGCGGCCATCACCTTGTCCACCTGCTCGAAGATGCGTTCGAGCGCAAGGCCTTTGGGCGGATCGATCTCCACGGAAATGGCAAATTCTCCCGCATGCAATTTCTTCCACAGCTTGCTCTCCGGATCGCGCTGCTTCACCAGCGCAGGCAACGCGGAGGAGGGAGCGGCGGCGGCCACGCTCGCATGCGCCGCGGGCCGCAGCGACTTCACCGCATCGGCCATGGCGCGGATGTGCGCGGGCGTGGTGCCGCAGCAGCCGCCCAGGATGCTCACCCCGGCGGCGGCCGCGTCGCGCGCGAATTGCGCGAAATATTCCGGCGAGGATTTCGGATAGACGATGCGCCCGCCCTCGCGCTTGGGAAATCCGGCGTTGGGCATGCCGCTGACCAGCAAACCTTCCACCGAGGCCAGTTCCTGCAAAATAGGGAGAAGCGTCTGCGGGCCGAGCGTGCAATTCGCGCCCACCACCTGCACGTCCTTCGCCTGCAGCCGCCGCGCCGCTTCGCGCGGGCGAATGTCCCCGTGCGTCGTGCCTTCCTCGGAATAGGTAAGCTGGGCAATCACCGGCAAGCTGGAAAACGAGCGGATGGCGTCAATGGCCAGCAGCAGTTCGTCCAGATTCGAAAACGTTTCCAGACAGAAAAGATCCACGCCGCGCTCTTCGAGCGCCTGGACCTGCTCTCGAAAAACCTCGCGAATCTCCTCGGGTGCGGGATGGCGCGCCTGCACGCCCAGCCCCAGCGGGCCGATCGATCCGGCGATGAGCACTTCGCGCGCGGCCGATTCGCGGGCCTCGCGGGCAATCTTCACGCCGCGGCTGTTGAAGCGCGCAGCCTCTCCGGCAAGGCCCAGCGGGGCCAGCTTGAAGCGGTTGGCCCCAAACGTGTTGGTCTCGATGATCTGCGCGCCGGCTTCGATGTAGGCCTGGTGCACGCGAAAGACGTCTTCGGGGTGCGTGGCGTTCAACTCGTCGAAGCAGCGCTGCGCGCCCACCGCTTCGTGCAGCATCGAGCCCATGGCCCCGTCGGCCATCAGCAGGGAGTTCTTCAGCCGCTCGTTAAATTCGGAAATTTTCATTCGGCACTCTGGTCCGTCACTAAATCAACAAATTGAGATTTTGCCCGGCGCGGCAATGGCCAGTGCGTAGCCCGGCCAGTCCAGCAAGCTGGAAACCACCGCTCCGAGAAACGCATACAGCCAAAACCTGGAGCTGGGAAGCGGCGTTCTTCTAGTGAAGAGAAATAGAACCAGCGCCCAGACAAAAATACGCGCAAGAAACAAGACTCCATAAATAGCGGCGTTCTGAACGTGAGAATTTGCGGCGTACGGCAAATTACTGGACGGCGAAAAGACGCGTTCGGCCAGGAACATACCAAGAAAAGTGGCCGGCGGTCCCAGAACAAACCCCAGTCCCGTCCGCACCGCTGCGATCTTGGCAGCTCCCGCCGCGATGACTGGTTCGATCTTCTTCAGGCGCCAAGCGGCGGCCGAATAGCCGCCAAACTTGATGGCCCCGAATGCGGCAACTCCCAAAGCTCCCGGAATTACTCCTCCCACGGGCTCTCCTTAGCGTTTCTGCTCCATGAGGCTGGCCACCGTGCTCATCAGATCGTACTTGGTGAGAATTTCGTATTTCCCTTCGCTCATCTCCACGAACACCGCCGGGCTGTCGTGGCTCAGGATGTGCGTGATGCGCTCGACGGGCGCCGTTTTCGGAACAATAGGCAGCGGCTTGGCCATCACCTCGCGCACCACCAATTTGCGCAGGTCCTTGCCCTGCAGCGCCATGTTCAGAATCTGGTCCTCGTAGATCGTCCCGATCATCGTGCTCTCTTCGAGAATGGGAATCTGCGAAATGTCCTGCTCCTGCATGGTTTTCAGCGCATGAAAAACGGTCTGCTCCGGCCGCGCGAACACCACCTCGCGCGCCTTGCCCGCCTTCTGCTTGGCCGCCACCACGTCCGCGGCGCTCAGCGCCACTTCCGCGTCCACGTAGCCGCGCTCGCGCATCCACTCGTCGTTATACACCTTGCTCAAATAACGCATGCCCGTGTCCGGCAGGAACGCCACGATGAACGCTTCCGGCCCCAGCGTCTTGGCCAGCTTCAGCGTGGCCGAAATGCACCCGCCGCCCGAACCGCCGGTGAAAATGCCCTCCTGCTTCACCAGCCGCCGCGCCACCACGAAGCACTCCTCGTCGTTCACCTGCATGACGTCGTCCAGAATCTTCAGGTTCATCGTGCTGGGGAAAAAATCCTCGCCGATGCCCTCGACGACGTAGGTCTTGGCCTGAACCGTCTTGCCGTGCTTCACATAGTCGTAAAAGAGCGAGCCGTAGGGGTCCACGGCAATCAGCTGAATCTTGGGATTTTTTTCCTTCAGATACTTTCCCACGCCGCTGATCGTCCCGCCCGTGCCCGCGCCGCATACAAAATGGGTGATCTTTCCTTCGCTGTCCTCCCAGATTTCCGGCCCGGTGGTGCGGTAGTGCGCCTCGGGATTCATGGGATTGTCATACTGGTTGGGATAATAGGAATTGGGAATATCGCGCGCCAGTTTTTTCGCCACCGAATAGTAGCTGCGCGGATCGTCCGGCTCGACCGCCGTGGGGCAGACGATCACTTCCGCGCCCAGCGCCTTCAATAGGTCCACTTTTTCCTTGGACTGCTTGTCCGTAATCGTAAAAACCATCTTATATCCGCGCACCGCCGCCACCAGCGCCAGGCCCATCCCGGTGTTGCCGGAAGTGCCTTCGATGATCGTGCCGCCGGGCTTGAGCAGCCCCTTCTTCTCGGCGTCGTCAATCATGCTGATGCCGATGCGGTCCTTCACCGACCCGCCCGGATTGATGTAGTCCGCCTTCACGTAGATCTGCGGCTTCAAGCCCTGATTGATGCGATTCAGCCGCACCAGCGGCGTGCGGCCCACTGCTTCCAGAATATTATTGCAACGCATTTCGATTCGCCTCGGACAACGGGCCTTCGCGCTCCCGCCTGTCCTCATGTCATAATGCTGAAAAGTTTAACACGTTTGGCGGGAACGCCTGGAATCAACGCCGTGCCCCGCCCCAAGGAGACTCGCATGCGACAGAACATTTCCACCGGCACGCCCTGGGAACCGATTGTCGGCTATTCGCGCGCCGTGCGCGTCGGCAACATGATCAGCGTCTCGGGCACAACGGCCACCGGCCCCGACGGAAAAATCGTGGGCCTGGGCGACCTGCACGCGCAAACCGTGCAAACCATCAAAAACATCGAAGCCGCGCTGGTGAAGGCCGGAGCCACGCTGAAAGACGTGATCCGCACACGCATCTACCTGACCAACATCGCCGAATGGGAAAAGGCCGGCAAGGCGCACGGGTCTTTCTTCGGAGAGATTCGCCCGGCGACTTCCATGGTGGAAGTCAGCAAACTGATTTCCCCGGACATGCTCGTGGAAATCGAAGCCGACGCCATCGTCGAGCCGCAAAAAAAAAGTGGGACAGGCAAAACCGCCTGTCCCACCACCACGAGTCACGAGTCACAAGTCACGAGTCACTTCCGCACTACCACTTCGCGCGAATGCGATACTTCAGCACTGACGTTCCGTTCGCCGCCACCGGCACCAGGAACTGCGCGGCGAACGCCGCCGTCTTCGTGTATTTGTGCGTGGAAGACAGCATCTGCCAGTCGCCGCCAATCGGCTCGTTCACCTGCACGGTAATCGGCCCGTCCTTGTGATTGCGCAGCGTCACTTCGAACTCCATCTCCCAGACACGGTTCGAAACGCTCTTGTAGTCCATCTGCTTGTGCTCGGCCACCACGTCGAACGCGCTGCCGATCTCGATGTTCAGCGTTTCGTCCTTCGGCGTGTGCTCGATGCGGTCTTCCCCCACAAACAGCACCCCGCCTTTCGAATCCTTCTGGTAAACGCGCAAGTTCCCCGCCGGCATGGGAATCCCCAGCCCGGCTTTCTCTTCATTCTTGAACTTGTAATACACCTTCACCGGGTCCTTCAGCGGCGCGCCGGGATTCTGGTAGTTGTGATAGTAAAAACTCTGCCCGTTCACCACGAATATCTTCTCCACCGGCACGCTGCTCGCATTCAGCAGGCTGATCTGCTTGGTCTCCTTGTCCTCGACCGACGTCCGCCGCCCCAGCGAGTACAGGTGATATTCGGAAAAGTTTTCCTGCGCGAACTGCGGCGCCGCGGCCATCTTGGCCGCGCGGTTATACATTTCATCCCTCGCTTCGCCCAGCACTCCTGACTGAACGCGGTGCAAATCCCCGGCCACCAGCTGCAACCGCGCATTGCGAAACGCCGTCCCGCTGTTGTTCACCACCGTCACCCACCCATCCAAGTCCGCCGCCTTGTCATCGCGTCCCACCGTCAGCACATAATCCGAATTCCACGACAGATTCCCCGCCAGATACGACGCCTCGATCTGCTGCTTCCGCCCGCCCGAATTCTCCAGCGTCATCAGCAGCGTCGGACGCTCGAACAGATTCGCCGGCACTTCCGGAAAGCGATAACTCTCCGCGTACATCCCCGTAACAATTTCATTCCCGATCTTCCACACTGGCCCGTTGTTGTTCGCCAGCAGCGTGGCCTTGATCTCCTCGCGCTTGGTCGTCCCGTTCTCCTGGTAGCTGCGCACCAGCGTCACTTCCTTGCCCACGTACTTGTTCAGCAGCTTGGCCGGCTCCAGCAAATCGTACTCGTAGTTCTGCTCCAGCACGCTCAGTTTCTCCGGCTCGCTCAGCGAACGGAAATGCACCGTCGCGGGATTCACCGTCGCGGCGATGTCCATGAATTTCAACTGGAAGATTCCCGGGGAAAGATTCAGCTTGCGCACGTCGCGCACCAGCGCAATGTTCGAGTTGTAGACGGTCACCGCCAAATCCGTCTGGTCCCCCAGTGTCGTTGTCTGTTCTCCCGCCGCGCGCGCCGCGCCTTTCTCCTGCGGCTCCCCCGTTCCTTGCCGGTGAGGCGCGCCCTGCAACAGCGCCGCTCCTCCGGCCAGCAAGATGGAAAGCGCCAGCAACAGCCCCGTATTTCGTTTGCTGCGATTGCGGAAAATCATCGGAGTCACCTCGTATTTGAATTGCCTTCACTGCTTAGAACGGGGCCGCCAGGATTCCTTGCACAATTCAGTAACACCTTATATTTCAATGCGATACAGCCGCTTCGGGCGTCCAGTGCGCGCCGCCATCCTCGGTGCTATACCGTTCGCCCGACCCTGCGCCCCAGATGGTGGCCTTCCGCTCATCGCTCGCCGTGACCCCCACAAAATTCACCGCCGCCGGCGCGGAAATTTTTCGCCAATTGCGTCCGTCGGTCGTCAGCAGAATCGTCCCCTGCCTGCCCACGACCCAGCACACTTCCTCGCCCGTCGAGTCTCCCGCCAGCAATTCCACACGGACCCCGCTCGATTGCAGTTCCCAACTCCGCCCGCCATCCGTCGAGCGCTCGATCCGGCCCATCGGCCCTGCGCTCCACTGCACGCGCCCGCCCGGCGCGGTGATGAGCGTCATCGCCGGAAGCATTTTTTGCTCCAGCGCGGTGGTCCTCTGCCCAACATCATCTCTCGCAACTTTTTCCCGCTGCACGGCCACCGCCCGTGCAGCAGCCTCCTCTTTCAACTGGACTTGATTTTCATCGTTCGCAACCGCGTATTTCTCCTGCTGCTTCGCCACGGGCGCTGCGGCTGCGGGCGCAGCCGCGGAACTCACCAGGCCCAGCGTCTCGCCAGCCCCCGCCGCGTCCGGTTTCGCCACGCTCTTTTCTCCGCGCCGGGAACGAATGGCGCCCGCATCCGCAAACGTTTCGCTCTTCCCGCCCACTTCCCCGGCCGCGCTTTTCTCCAGCCCGCCGGTCTTCTTCTTCGCGGCAACAATCTCATTCTCTTGCGGCGCAGGCGGCTCGGCGGCGTTCCCGGAAATAAAACCCACAACTCCCGCATCCTTATCCAGACTCTTTGCCCCGGTCCTCGCCGCCGCCGGACCGCGCGTCACGTCCAGCCTGTCCGCCGCCCGCTGCTCCGCGGGTGCCGCCGGAGGCACCGCCGCACCGGGCACCGGCGGGGCCTGCGGACGATTCTCCGCCACCTGCACATCCGCCGTTCCTGTCCTCACCGCGCGCTTTTCCACGCGCGTCACAATCCACAACATCATCGCCGCCGCCAGCACCCCGGCGGGCGCCATCCACCACATCGGCCGCCCCGCTCTCTTCGCTTCCCCGGCCCCGGGCGCGGGCGCGGCCACCCGCGCGGGCTCCTCGGCGGGTATTCCTTCGCTGTCTTCCAGCGCCGCCAGAATCTCCCGGCAGCGCGCGCAACCCGCAAAATGCTCCTTGCACGCGGCCGCCTCTTCCGCGCTCAGCGCGTGCTCCTGATAGGCCGCCAGGAGATTGGCCTCCGGGCAGGCTCCGCCCTCGTCCTCCCGCACGGCGCGGCGAACGTGCCGGGCCAGCAGTTCGTCGAACTCTTTTTGTTTGTCAGCCGCGCTCATCGCGCTTCACTCCTTACTGAGAACGATTCTCATGCCGTTCTCTTGCACGCTTTCTTGCTTCCATCCTTCCGCAAGTATCCGCTAAGGCCCGCTTTTCTCCTCCAACACCTCCCGCAGATCGAACGGCCAATCCTCCAGCGCATATTCGAAACACAAGGCGATCTGCGCTTCATCCAGGCCGGCCGGAGGCTCGCGCAGCGCCCGCACCACCACGGTGCGCAATTCGCGCCGAATGCGCTCGAGCTTGCGCGACGCCGTGGCCTCGTGTTCGTTGCGCTCCACGGCCATCTCCGCCAGCGTGCGCCCGGAGAGGTAATAATCCAGCAGCCGCGCGCGATCCCCTGGCGCCAGCGCCCGGATGGCTCCATTCAATCCGCGCGAAAGCAGATCGAGATAACGCTGCCGGCCGGGATCGGGCGGATCCAATGATCCAGGCGCCCCGGCAGGCGCTATACCCCGGCCCCGCGCCACAATCTCTTCCCCTCCCTCCTCGTCCAGCGAATCAAACCGCCGGCTGCGCCGGATCGAGTCCACATGCCGCTGCGCCAGGACCGTCCGCAGCCACGTGGAAAGCTTGCTCCTCCCGTTGTACCAGCGAAATAGCGGCTGCCTCCCGGCTTTCGATTCCCGCCAGCCGTACAAATCGGCAAAGATCGAATCGGCCAGCTCGATGGCATCGGCCGAATCCGCTCCGCTGCGCAGCATGGCCGCGGCCGCCCGCCGCAGCGAACTGCGATGCGTCGCCAGGAAAGTTTCCCAGGCCTCCTCGCTGCCTTCCGCGCAGGCGCAGGCCAGCGCCACATCCTCCACGTGCAGCGCTCCCAGATACTCCTCGGCCTCGCGCGGCCCCGGCGGCCCTTGGGGAAATCTCCAGCGCGCGCTCCTCTCCAGCGCCGCCTCAAAGCTTTCCCTCCCCAGCTTCCAGCTGCCCGCCCGCGAACGCGCATAGAGCCGGTTGACCAGCGGCTCGCACCCCGCCAGCCATGCCCCGCCCTGGCCCGTTTCCGCCCCGGCTTCCCGCGTCTGCGCTTTGCCGCTCTCGTTCATCGTCCTGCTCAAGGTCCTCGCTGGCCGCTTCCGCCCTCTAGCATAGACTCCTCCCGCCTGCCCCGCGCTGCTTCTTCGGACCCGCGCCGCTTCAGGGTTAACCGGTACAGTTCCCTCCCTGTACCGACGGGCAAATTGCCCGATAAGCAACGCTGTCCCAAAGTCCTATTCGCTTAAGCAATTTTTGTTAGTAGTCTTATAGAGAATCAATCTGGGCCGCCAGGCGGTCCGGCTGACTTGGGGAGTCGGATTCACTTTGATGCATCCTTTTTTTGCGGAAAAGAATCTGTAATACAACAGACTTATGAGCCCGATAATGCTCGCTTCCGAAAAAGATTCGCTGCGCATGGGCATTGGCCTTCGCCCGTCTCCCAGCGGCGCTCCCTCCGATGCCTGGAAGCGCTCCCTGGGCACGAACACCCGGGTCACCGCCCGCTTCGAACTGCTTCCTGAAGAAAAGAAGCGCTGGGACATCTTCGGCGTGATGGCCCTGCTGCAGATCCTGTTCTTTGTTTTTCTGGCCTCTCTCCCGCTCTTTTTCCCCGAGCGCATCAAAACCGCCTTGAACTACGGCATCATGCCCCTGGCCACTCCCATCACCGAGGTTCCTCCCCCCGCCCCTCCGGTCGTCAAAACCCGCCCGGAAGCTCCCGTCGTCCAGCCTCCTCCCCAGCCCATCCTCAAGCCCGTCAAACTTTTCGCTCCCAAACCCGTCGTTCATAAAATCGAAGAGGTCAAACAACTTGACCTGAAGCCCGTGATCGAGGAAGCCAAGCTGGAGTTGGACCGCAGCATGCCCAAAAAGCCCCGCGAGGAAGTGAAAATCGGCAATCTATCCTCGGGCAGCTCCGCTCCGGCTACCGTCAATCAGCCCTTGAACAAGGTTCAAACCGGAGGCTTCGGCGACCCCAACGGCGTTCCTTCGCCCAACCCCAATAAGCGCCAAAACGTGAATTTGCAGGGCGATACCCTGCTTCCTCCCGGCGCGGGCTATGGCAACGGCACCGGCGGCGCCAAAGGCGTGCGCGGCACGGTCGCCAGCACCGGCTTCGGGAATGATGTCGCCGTTCCCCCTCCAGCCTCGCGCAAGGGCTCCGTGCAATCCTCCGGCTTCTCGGATACCGCGGCGGCCGCCGAAGCGCCCAAGAAGAAAACCGTTAGCCAGAATCCCGACGTTCAAGTTAGCATTCTCTCCAAGCCCCAGCCCGTCTACACCGCCGAGGGGCGCAACCTTAAGATTGAAGGCGAAGTGGTCATCGATCTTATTTTCCTGGCCAGCGGCAAGGTGCAGGTGCTGCGCGTGGCCCGCGGCCTGGGGCATGGCCTGGATGAAGCGGCCATGGAAGCTGCGCGGGAGATCAAGTTCAAACCGGCCAAACGCGAAGGGGAAGCCGTGGATTTCCCCGCTCGCGTTCGCATCATCTTTCAGCTGGCTTACTAGTCGTGGGGGGAAAGAAAATGAACGGAATCAGAGTTACGGCAGTCCTCGTGTTTGCGCTCGCCTGCACCGGCCTTCCCGCGCGCGCCCAATGGACCAAGGATAAACATCCCAATCCGGCCGCAGCCGAGATCCAGCAAGGCCCCCAGGCCGCGCCGCGCACCATGGATGAAGTCATCCAGCGCATCGTCTTGAACGAAAGCCGCACCATGAAGGAAATTACCAGCCATCAGCCCTTGGTGGAAACCTATATCCAGAATCTCAAGCCGGACAAGGAACTCGGCTTCGTTCCCGCCGGCGACAAATACTTTGTCGGCCGCGCCGATTTTTCCAAAGGCATCAATCTGGTCCCCCTCACGGAAGGCACCGGAAAGAACAAGTCCATTCTGGGAGGCATCGGCAAGTTCTTCCTCACCCCCTTCCTGCCCGAAGGCTTCCTCCAGATGATCTTCCTCGATAACACCTCGTTCGACCGCGAACACTACCAGTTCGATTTCGTAAAACGCGAGTTCCTCGGCGAAGTCCGCTGCCTCGTTTTTGACCTCACCCCGCAAAAACGCGCCGGCAAAGGCCTCTTTCGCGGGCGCATCTGGGTCGAAGACAAGGACTTCAATGTGGTCCGCTTCAACGGCGGCTACGAAGGCGTCAAGGCGTCCGACTATTATCACTTCGATAGCTGGCGCACAAACGTTCAACCGGGCCTGTGGGGCTACAACGTCGGCCATGCCTCGCATGAACAGGAGTTGAGCAGAATCCTCGTGGAAACCGCGGTCAACGACGAGTCCCAGGGCTCCAACGACCTCTCTCCCATTCAGGCCCAGCGCCAGTGGGACCGCCAGGCCGAACAAAACGTCGCCGACCGCCTCGAACGCATCGGCATGCTCGCCCCCAGCGGCGAGGTGGATAAAGTTCTGGAAACCGTCGTCAACAACCTGGAAGTCACCAACAATCTGGACATCCAGCCGGAAATCATCTGCCGCGTCCTGATGACCACCACCCTCGAGTCCTACACCATGGGCCACACCATCGTCCTCAGCCGCGGCCTCATTGATGTCCTTCCCGACGAAGCCAGCCTGGCCACCGTCCTCGCCCACGAACTGGGCCACGTCATTCTCGGCCACCGCCTCGATTCCAACTACGCTTTCTTCGACCAACTGCTCATCCCCGACAAGGACACCTTCCGCCATTTCTATTTCGCGCGCACGCCCTCCGAGGAACTCGACGCCAGCAAGAAAGCCATTGAACTCCTCAAGAATTCTCCCTATAAGGACCATCTCGGCAACGCCGGCCTGTTCCTCACTGCCATCGAACAACGCTCCAAGGAAATTCCCAACCTGGTCAGCCCTCATCTTGGCGACCGCATCCCCCTCATTGCCGAACTGAAAACCGCCCCCGGCGCGGAAGGCTCCGACAAATCCAAGCAGATCACCGCCCTGCCCATTGGCGGCCGCGTCAAAATCGATCCCTGGGACGACAAACTCTCGCTCATCAAATCCAAGCCCCTGGGCACGCTCGCCGAGCGCGAAAAAATGCCCCTCGAAGTCACTCCCTTCATGCCCTACCTGGTTCGCTACGGCAGCGCCGTTTCGAAACAGCCCCCCGCCCAAGGCGCCGCCGCCGCGCCCCCGGCCGCTGAAAAACCAGCGGAACAGCCGCCCGCACCGGGAGGCGCGCTCGTTCCCGTCGAAAAAGCCAAAGATTCTCCGCCTCCAAGCCGCTGATTCGAAACTTGGCTGAAAAAACTTCGGCCCGGGGAGCATCGCTCCCCGGGCCGTTTTCTTTTTTCCCGATTGCTGCGCGGCGGCTAGTTTGACGAGCTGATTTCCTTGAGCAGGCGGTAGTTGAATTCCACGGCGTCGTGAAAACTTTCTACGGGCACGCGTTCGTCCTGCCCGTGCGCGCGGTGCTCATTCAGGTCCAGAAACACGGCGGAAATTCCGTACGTGGGTATCCCGTTCATGCGCAGGAATTTTCCGTCGGAGGCACCCGTGGACATTTCCGGCACGATGGGCAGGCCCGGCCAGAATGAATGCGTGGTTTTCTCGATCGCCGCCATCAGGTCCGGGCGCAGCGGCGAAGGCGGAACGCTCACCGGCATCACCACTTTTCCGTCGGCGTCCTTCTGCTCAACGAAGCTCACGCGGATTTGCGGATCGGCGACCACGCGCTCAATCGTCTCGAGCACCTGCCGCGGGTCCGTTCCCGGCAGCATGCGGCAGTTCACGTTGGCGCGGGCGCGCTGCGGCAGGGCGTTGCGCGCATGGCCTCCTTCGATCATGGTGGCCACGCAGGTGGTGCGCAGCAGAGCATTGTAGGTCGCATTCTCGGAGAGCCGCGCGATCACTTCCGCATCCGGCGGAGTTTTCGCCGCGGCTTTCATGTCCGCGGCTTCCTGGCCGGTGCGCAGCGCCGCGCCCTTCTCCAGCACGGCGCGGGTGATTTCGTTGAGTTCGGCGGGGAAGGAATGCTGGGCGAGGCGCGCCAGCCCTTCGGCGAGATGGTAGATGGCGTTATCGCGGGTGGGGCGCGAACTGTGTCCGCCGGGGTTGCGCGTTTCCAGCGCAATATCCACGTACACTTTTTCCGCGGCCTGCACCGCTCCGAAAAGTTTCTTGTCCTTGTCGCTGGTGAAATCCCCGCCGTCCAGGTTGATGCAGTAGTCCGACTCAATCCAATCGCGGTGTTTCTTCACCAGCCAATCCACGCCGTTCCAATCGCCGCCTTCTTCATCGGCGGTCAGGGCAAGAATAAGGTCGCGGTCCGGCTGGTAACCTTCCCGCTTCAGGCGGATAAAATTGGCCATCAGAATGGCGTCGCCGTTCTTCATGTCCGTGGTTCCGCGGCCGTAGTAATAGCCGTCTTTTTCGATAAACTGAAACGGATCGGTGGTCCAATCCTCGCGCCGCGCTTCCACCACGTCCAGATGGCCGATGAAGAGCACCGGCTTGCGCTTCCCCGTCCCGTGAATGCGCGCCACCATGTTCTTCTTGCGCTCGTTCGGCCCGTCCACGATGATGTCTTTTTCCGGGAATCCTGCGTCGCGCAAGCGCTTTGCCATGGCCTCGGCCGCGGTGGTCACGTTGCCCCGGCTGGTGTCCGTGGTATCGATTTCAATCAACTGCTTGAAAATGTCGCGGGCCAGTTGCCGGACCGCGTTGCGCTCCTGCGCCGGGCTGGCCTCCGCGCCGCCCAGCAGGATCGTAATCGCCAAACAGATCATCATTCGCCGCATTCCGTTCTCCTTTGCGTGCTTCGTCTTAAACTCCCGGCCACGGCCGATTGCCTCCCGCCGCGCACCGCTTTACACTGGCGCCGTAACAGTTTCTCCCAGCGGAAGGAAAAATGAAATGAACCTATTCACAAAACGCGCCGGACTCCTGATCCTGAGCGCCGCGCTTTTTCTGTACGCGACAGGCGCGTGGCGCACGGCGCGCGTCTCCGCGCAGACAAAAAGCTCCGCGAGAAAAGCGGGGCAGCCAAAAACAGTGATTCACGTGGTGGTTTACAAATGGAAGGATGGCGTATCCGAAGCCGAGAAGGAAAAAGTTCTCGCGGGGATCGCGGAGATGGGACGGAAGATTCCGGGAATAAAAAATGTCTGGCTGAAAACGCAGCGCAGCCAGCTGCAGGATATGGACGGGGTCTATGCCATTGAGTTCGCCAGCGCGGAGGCGGCGGCGGACTATGCGGAAAGCCCGGTGCACGAAGCGTGGTCGAAGCGCTGGCTGGAGCTGCGGCAGAGCAGTTTGTCGTTTCAAGCGACGAATCCATAGGGCTAGACCTTGTCCGGAATGTGAAAACGGCGGCGGAGAAAAGCGTCGAGGGCCCAGTCGGGAAAAAAGCGGCGGGCAAAGGCGGCGAACGTGGCGAGCGGCGTCACACCGTAGCGGGCGCTGGGCCTGGATGATTCCATGGCGCGGAGCACAACGCGGGCAAAATCCTCGGGCGTGGCTTTTGATTTGGCCCGGCCGCTTTTCGCCCCGGCCCAGGCGCCTTCATATATTCTGGCGTAAGGACCGCTCTTGATTTTTTCGGCGTAGGGCTGGGTCAGGTCCGCGGCGGTCTGCTGAAAACTGGTGATGATGTAGCCGGGCTCGATCAGGACGACTTTGATGCCGAAGGGAGCAACCTCGAGGCGCAGGGCGTTGCTGAGTCCTTCGAGGGCGAATTTGCTGCCGCTGTAGGCGCCATAGGTCGGCGGAACGATCAGCCCGGCGACGGAGCTGATCACCAGGATGCGCCCGCGTCGTTTTTCGCGCATGTGCGGAAGCGCGGCCTGGGTGACGCGGACCACGCCGAAGAAATTGGTTTCAAACTGCGCGCGCAGGTCTTCCAGTCGCAGGTCTTCCACCGCGGCCACGTAGCCGACGCCGGCGTTGTTGATGAGCGCATCGAGCGCGCCCGCGCGAGCGATTACTGTGCGCACGGCCGCGGCTACCGAAGCGTCGCTGCAGACGTCCATTTCCACGGTTTCGATGGAAAGTTTCCGTTCGCGCGCCAGTGCATCCATCTGCGCGCGCTTTTCCGCCGAACGCCCGGAGGCAAAGACGCGCCAGCCGCGCTGGGCCAACAGGATCGCCGCGGCCTTGCCCAACCCATCCGTTCCGCCGGTAATGAGAACTTTTTTCGCCGGTGCGCCCGCCGTCATTTGTTCTCTCCTGCCGGAGATTCCTTCACGATCAGGATGTCGCCAAGTGCCAGGGCGTCCATTTTTGTGCGCAGGAAGCAGTCAAGGGCTTCTTCGGGGCGGCAGACAATGGGTTCGTTGTCGTTGAAGGAGGTGTTGAGGACGACGGGAACGCCGGTGAGGCGTCCGAAAGCATGAATGAGCCGCCAGTAGCGCGGGTTGGCGTCCTGGGTGACGGTTTGCAGGCGGGCGGTGCCGTCCACGTGGGTGGGCGCGGGAATTTTATCGCGCATTTCCGGGCGCACGGAATAAGCCAGATTCATGAAGGGCGAGGGATGGGTGCGCTCGAACCATTTTCCGGTTTCTTCTTTCAGGATGGAGGGAGCGAAGGGGCGGAAGATTTCGCGGTGCTTGATGCGGCGGTTGAGAATGTCCTTCATATCGGGGCGGCGCGGGTCGGCGACGATGCTGCGGTTGCCGAGGGCGCGAGGGCCCCATTCGGCACGTCCTTGATACCAGCCGAGAATTTTGCCATCGGCGACAAGTTGCGCGGCGCGGCGGATCAATTCCTCTTCGGAAAGTTCGGCGATGGCGTAGCCGCCGGAGAGGAGATCGCTTTTGGCGATAGCGGCGCGAATTTTTTCCTTGGAGTACTCGGGGCCCCAGTAAGCGTGGTCCATGACGAAGGAACGGGGTTTTCCCAGCTTCTGGTGCCAGACGTGAAAAGCGGCGCCAACGGCGAGGCCCGCGTCACCGGCGGCGGGGTGCACGTAGACATTTTCAAAGGGAGTCTGGTCGAAAATTTTTCCGTTGGCTACGCAATTGAAGGCCACGCCGCCCGCGAGGCAGACGGACTTGAGGCCGGTACGTTCGGCGAGGCCGCGGAGCATGCCCAGGTAAACTTCCTCGAGGCGGGCTTGCAGGGAAGCGGCGAGGTTGTGGTGGCGCTGTTCGAGGGGCGCTTCAGGGTCGCGGGCGGGGCCAAGGCGGCGGGCAAGCTCGTCGGAGAAGAGACGGCCGAGGACGGGAGTCTGGTCCGAATTGGCCCAGCTCATTTCCGGGCCGGTGCGGTGGTGCACGAAGAAATCGAGGCCCAGGCGGAAGGCGTCGCCGTGAGCGAGAACGATTTCGCGGAAGACGTCCATGGATTCGGGCTGGCCGTAGGCGGCGAGACCCATGACCTTGTATTCGTCGCCGAATTTGAGGAAACCGAGATACTGGGTGAGGGCGGTGTAATACAGGCCGAGAGAATGGGGAAAGGCCACGGAGCCTTGGATTTTCATGCGAGGACCGGCGCCCGCGCCCCACATGGTGCTGGCAAAATCGCCGAGGCCATCGGCGGAGAGCAGAGCGGCTTGCTCGAAGGGAGAAACGAAGAAGGCGCTGGCAAGGTGCGCCTGATGATGCTCGATGCGGTGGAATTTGGCGCGGAGGGCGCCGGGAGCGGCGTCCTGGGACTGCGCCAGGGCTTCGGGGACGCCGGTGAACTTGACCAGGACCTTGGCGCGTTCGCGGGCGAAGGAGGGCATGCGCAGGGCGTAGAAGAGCTTGGTTGCCAGGCGGGCGTACGGGTCGCGGGGGACGGCGACATGGTCAATGTCCGAGAGCTGGAGGCCGGCGGCTTCGAGGCAATAGCGCACAGCGGCGGCGGGAAAGCCGGCGGCGTATTTAACGCGGTTGAAACGCTCCTCCTCGACAGCGGCGATGAGTTTTCCGTCGCATACGATGGCTGCGGAGGCGTTACCGTGATAGGCGTTGAGACCAAGGATGTTCATAGGGCGACCGCCAGTGTACCGCAGAGGAGGCATGGGATGGAGGGGGAGGAAGAAGTCAACAATATGACCCCCACCCCCCGGTGTTTTTTGTAAGTGCAGATTCTAAAAGGTTTTAAGTCCTGTGTTTTGCATCTGCAGATTGTAAAGGGGTTAGAAGGAGAAATTACGGATCTGCAGATTCCACAGGGGTTAGAGAATTTTTCGTTCGGGCCGAGGAGGTTTCGCGGGGGAACTGCCGACCGTAACCGGGGCGATTCGCTTCGCTGCATTCTAATCTTTTATGTTACCTTACAAGTATATATTTGTCAATCAGTACGATTATTAGAACGGTGAGGATGTCTTGGAAGAAAGGAGACGGGGTGCACGGGGAGGAAGGATGGGGAGGGATCGTAGTATCTGGCGCGATACTAATACAGCCCGGTTTCGGGGTCAGATGTGCGTAAGTTGAGCATGCCGATGAAATCTTCGAGAAAAGAATGGTAATTCAACCCCCGACGCAAGCCAGCCGTGTGGGCCACCCAAATTCGTCTCAGCACTCTACGCCTGTGCCATCCAATTCATCTACATACTCTGCGGTCGGTTCAATTCAGAAGCGGCAGTAGGTCCGGCTGACCAAATCGGGAGGCCGCAACTTCGGCAGCCGCGAGGAAAAGGAGTGCTTCCTCGAAATGCCTTTCCACATCTTGGGCAGGGCCAGAGTGCCAATCGCCAGCCTTGAACGAGAGTAGCCACAAGCAATCCGACGATCAAGGCCGCTACTACCCTTGTACTTAGTTGACTGTCATGCATGAGTCGCCCCACAAGCTGCGGCACCACCAAGAAACCAATTCCAGATAACATGGCCCAGAATCTTCGCCTCCGGTATTCCGCCCATGCGGCTGAATAGGTACCAACAGAGCTTTTCTGCATTTGCAAAGTCTAGCCTCCGTGCTATCTCCCAAACCAAAAAACGTGAAAGGCCCCGTAGGCATTCACGACTCCCAGAACGCGAATTACCAGGCCTGTTCGCGGCGATATGGAGATTCGGCCTTGCGTCATAAAGCCCAGGATTCTCAAAGGGCTGATGAATAGCGCCAAACCAAAAGCTCCCCAGACTATTAGCATAGTCGAAGTTACTTTATGAAAATCCGATGCGACCATCGTTTTGACCTCTAATGACAACAAGGGCTCACTTTTGTGTAGGTCGTATGAGCCGACATTGAGGCGCCCAGGCCCGCTGACGCGAAAATATTTGAGAACGTAATCTCGTACACGCCGTTGTCGCCAGATGCAATACTACCTGTGAACGACAATACCCCAATGCCAGCATTAAAATTAAGTGTCTTGAAAGGGCCTTGGAGATCGCATGGCTGTCCATTTGTAAGGAAAAATGATTGACCTGCGCCTACGAAGGCCCCATAAACTCCCGTGTTCCTTACGTCCTGATGGGGAGCGCCTCCGGCGTAGTTTCCCGCATTCGTCGCGATGGCCCCAGATGCCACAAGCCCCATGTGCTTAGTTGACTCAGCAAATCCGAGGTTCGCATTAATTGCGGTTCCACCGTGAGAGCCGATACCAGCTTCGCTATTAGCGCCTACTACCACGCCAAACGTTTGCGGCATGAATGAGTGATTCTTGTCTGACGAGCATGGACAAAGCCCAATCGGATCCAAGAGAGAAATCGGATTGTTATCGACGTAAACATAAAAATTCACGCCTGGATAGAACCCAATTGGATCCTCCTTGAGGAATCGTCCAGTGCAGGGATCGTAGTATCTGGCGCGATAGTAATATGGGGTGGTTTCGGGGTGGGAGGCAGAAGACGCGTTGCAAATTTCCTGTAGGTTGGACATAAGGTTGACTCTAAACCCCCACACGTAAACCCGACGTGAGGAGCACCCAAATTCATCGCCTTGCTTTACGGCTGCGCCATCCGCCGCTTATGGGTTAAATTTAAAAGTTAGAATTTGCGTGGATTCGACGCCCGAGGGCGAAAATTTCCAGTGTTTGCAGGCCGCGACGGCGGACTCGCCCAGCAGGGGATGCCCGCCGACCACGATCGCCTTCGTCACCGAGCCGTTGGGGGCGATGGTTACTTCCACCTTCACAATACCCGCGAGCTTCATGCGGCGGGCCAATTCAGGGTATTCCGGTGCGGATTTGGATAGCGCGCGTCTTTCCTCCTGCGCCGAGAGGGTAAGTCCGAGGCCCAGAAGAAGAGCGCCCTGAAGGCACAAAGCGCGAGAAGAGGAATGGCAGATGTTCTTGGCCATGGTCAGTGCCTGACGCTTGCTTCCGCCTTCCGGAGGATGCAGGACTCCGCCAGGGAAAGTGCGAAAGCGAAGGCAAGCTTCCTTGTTTTCGTTTTCATTCTACGGGTAAAATCCCCAGCGTAAAAATTGTTGTCAGGTAAATGTATCCAATACTGCAACATGGTTATGGGTGACGATGCCGAGGTTTCCCAAGAGCGGGGAATGAGATACCCGCGGACGGAAAGAAAAACGAAATCGCGGCAAAAGCAGGATGCCGGTTTGAACCTGAAATCCGAAGTTGCGGGTGAAAAAGTTCAAGGTGACTGGTGACTCGTGACTGGTGCAAACACCACCAAGCACAGGCTTTGTGCCGTAACGCCGCCGTTTGCGCCAGCGCACAAACGGATGGCGCGCGCATGAAATTCAACTTCGGGAAGTTGAATTTTCACGAGATAAAAGGCTGAAAGAAAATAAGATACGCTTGCCCAAATCTGTCCAATTTCGGGATTCGGGGTAAAAGCATCCCGCCGGGGCAGTTGGCGAGCTATTTTATGGAAAGCAGAGCTTGCTTGGACCTGGAGGCAATGGCCGGGGGCAGAGGTGTAAATCCGAGACTGGTGGCTATTTCCTGGCCATCGGCGAGAGTCCAGATCCAGAAGTCTTTCAGGGCGCGGGAGCGGGCGGGGTCGAGTCCTTGGGCAGGAACATAAATCCAGGTAAAGCTCGCCAGGGGATAGGATTCCTTGCCCGGGGCGTTGGTGAGGGAAGCGCCCAAGTCCTCGGGGATGTATTTATCGCTGGCGGTGCAGGCGGCCGCGATGGCGGCGGGGGTTGGTTTTACGAACAGGCCGGCGGCATTCTGCACGCTGGCGTAACCAACATTCTTGCTTTTGGCGTAGGCGAATTCCACGTAGCCGATCGCTCCGGGGGTTGCGCTGACCTTTGTAACCATGGCTTCGCTACGGTTGATTTCCAAGCCCACGGGCCAATCGGGCGAAGCCGTCTTGCCGATTCTGGATTTCCAATCGGGGCTGGTCTTGCTGAGAAAATCGGCGAGGATATAGTTCGAGCCTTTGACGCCGCTCAGGTGCACGACGGTAATGGGGAGGTTGGGCAAGGACACGTCCGGATTCAGCCTGGCAATCAGGGGATCTTTCCAATTTCTGATGATTCCCAGATAGATTTTGGCGAGCAGTTCGCCGGAAAAGCGGAGTTCGGGATTGCCCGGGAGTTTATAGATCGGGGCGATGGCCACGAGTATGGTGGGAAATTGCGTCAGGGAGGACGTGCCGCTGTGTTTTTGCGATGCGGTCAGCGGGATTTCACCGCCGCCAAAATCTCCCTTGCCTTCGCGGATTTCCTTGATGCTCGCCGAGGTACCCAGAGGAAGATAGCGCACCTTCACGGCGGGGTGCAGCTTCTCAAACTGGGCTGTCCAAGCGAAATAGAGCGAACCCGCCAGATTTGACCCCGAACCAGCCAGGGAAACAGCCTCCTGGGCGGCGAGCGGCCCCGCCAGCAAGGCCATGCAAACCGCAATCTGCAACAAGACCCTGAACTTTCGCGCTATAAGCATGAAATATTCTCCTGGTTTCCATATTTTTCATGAATGCGTCGATATTTCCCGGTCTTTCTCAGCTTATCTTGCCATTCTTCATTGCCTTGCAACGGAAAAAACCAAGGGCCAGTTTCCGGGCGTGTACTGTCCCATGGCCGAAACTCTTATCAAATATTTGTGGCGCGGGCGGGGGGGGAGTGAAAGGGAGCACGCATGGAATCGAGAGGGAGTGCTACTTGTTTGAAGAAGTAGCGGGGCATACACTGGTGGTCCAAACGGGAAGGGGAACATTCGCGTGTCCTTGGGGAATCGCACCTTACTGTATCTGGGGCTGGCGGGAGTGCTGGCGGGGTTCTACCTGTTCGTGGTGCTGCGCGTGATTGCGAAGGACGAGGCCGCGCTGCTTTCCGGGCTGACGCAGATGGGGTTCGTGGCGCTGGCGGGCGGAGCGATATTCGCCGGGACGCGGAGGCTGCGGGGAGCGGCGCGGGAACTGGGGAACCTGGCGGTGGCGGCGTTTGCCATTCTGGCAGTGACGCAAATTCTGGACATTTACACATACAACGTGAGCCGGACGGAATTGACGGCGCCGTGGCCTTCCGACGTGCTGCGGTTCATCTGGCCGGCGCCGTTTCTGCTGATGCTGCTGCCGCAAGGGGAGCCGGGGGAGCGGCGGTTGGACTGGCTGCGGGTGATGGACTACGCGCAGGCGGGAATTCTGGCGGTGACGTTTTATCTCTATTTTTATTATGTGCAGTCGAGGTGGGCGGCGGCGGGGGAAGAGTCACTGCGGGCCATGTGGCGGCTGTATGCGGTGCGTGATGGAGTGATCGCCGGGGGACTACTGCTGTGGTACGGGATGGGGAGAAGAGGGCCGGCGCGGACGATGCGGGGCCAGATGGGGATATTCTTCTGCGCGGCGAGCGCGGTGAATTGGTGCATCGCGCTGAATATTCAAAAATATATTGGGGAGTATTCCTGGCTGGATCTGGCGTGGGGATTGCAGTTCGCGGTAGCGGGATGGTTCGCGGTGCAGTGGGCCGCGGGAGAGAAAGAGGAGGAGAGGCGGGAAGCGACGCGTTCGGCGGCGCTGATCGCATCGCAGGCGCTGCCGGTGGCTATCCCCCTGGTGGTGCTGCTGATGGGGCGGGAGATCGCGCGGGAACAGCATGCGGTGGCGTGGGTGGCGGTGGCGGCGGCGTTTGCGTGCTCGAGCGCGCGGCTGGTGCTGACCAACCGGAAGCAGGAGGAGACGGCGGAGGAGCTGGCAAGCAGCCACAGACTGCTGCAAGCGGTGATCGAAGGGACGACGGATGCGGTGTACGTGAAGGATTTGCAGGGACGCTACCTGATGATCAATAGCGCAGGGGCGCGTTTTCTGGGGATGGGAGCGGAGGAGATCGCCGGGAAAAGCGATTTGGAATTGATGACGAAGGAAACCGGGACAGCGGTGATCGAGGCGGACCGGCGAATCATGCAAAGCGGGCAGGAAGAAACGCAAGAGCAGATCGTGGAGGCGGGAGGAGTGGCGCGGACGTTTTTCACGACGAAGAGTGCGTTCCGCGGGGCGGACGGCAGGATCGCCGGGGTGGTGGGAATCTCGCGAGAGATCACCGAGCGGGTGAAGCTGGAGAGGAAAGTGCAGGAGGCGCGAAAGCTGGAGGCGGTGGGAACGCTGGCGGGGGGAGTGGCGCACGATTTCAATAATCTGATCACGGTCATCCGGGGCTACTGCGAGATGCTGTTTCAGCGGGTGGAAGGGGACGCGGAGTCGCTGCAGGCAGTGCGGCAGATCGACGAGTCGGCGAGCCGGGCGGCGTTTTTGACGAGCCAGCTGCTGGCGTTCAGCCGGCGGCAGTTTATCCGGCCGCGGGTGCTGAATCTGAACCGCGTACTGCAGGAGATGCAGCCGGTGCTGGAAGTGCTGATCGGGGACAAGGTACGGCTGGAGATGCAACTGCACCCCGGAACGGGGGAGGTGAAAGCGGATGTACATCAGATCGAACAGGTGGTGATGAACCTGGCGGTGAATGCGCGGGACGCGATGGAGGGAGGAGGGCGGCTGAGGATTGAAACGGCGACGGCGATGAAAGAGACGCAGGCGCAGGAAGGAAGCGGGGGAGCGCTGGCGGAGCACGTGATGGTGACGGTGACGGACACGGGACATGGAATGAACGAGGAGACGCAGGCACGGGTGTTCGAGCCGTTTTTTACGACGAAAGGAGCAGGAAGAGGAACGGGGATGGGGCTGGCCACAGTTTATGGAATTGTGCAGCAGAATGCGGGGCAGATCACGGTGCAGAGCGAAGTGGACCGGGGAACGACATTCAAAGTATTTTTTCCGCGGGTGAAGGAAGAGCCGGAAACACCGGCGCCGCTGGGCTTGCCGGCGAGGCAGCGCGGGGGAAGAGAAACGATCCTGGTGGTGGACGACGACAACGCGCTGCGGGAGCTGGCGTCGTCGGTGCTGGCTGGGAGCGGGTACAAAATTCTGACGGCGGAGAATGCGGAGCGGGCGCTGAGCATCTGCGGGGAGAAGAGCGGGGCGATTGATCTGGTGCTGACGGATGTGATCATGCCGGGAATGAACGGGAAGGAACTGGCGGAAAAGATGCACGCGGAGTTTCCAAAGCTGCGGTTTTTGTTCATGTCCGGGTACACGGGAACGGCGGCGATGCAACACGGGCCGCTGGGGAATAAAGCGGGATTTTTGGCGAAGCCGTTCACGGCGGAGACGCTGTGCGGGACGGTGCGGCGGATCCTGGATGGGCGGAGCGCGGGCAAAGGGTGAGTTGGCCGATGAGCGGAAAAGGATTTGAGATTCTGGAGCATCCGGCGGATATCGGGTTTCGCGCGTTTGGGCAGACGCGGGAGGAGCTGTTTGAAAACGCGGCGGCGGCGCTGTTTTATCTGACGTGCGGGATGTCGGCGGTGGAGGAGCGGGAATCGCGGGAGATCGCGGCGACGGGGAAGGACGAGGAGACATTGCTGTACGGGTGGCTGGCGGAACTGCTGGCGGTGGCGGAGACGGAGCATCTGGTCTTCCGGCGGGTGGACGTGACGGCACTGGGGGCGGAGAGCGTGCGGGGGACGGCGTACGGAGAAGCGTACGATGCGGCGCGGCATGAGATGGGGACAAACATCAAGGCGATTACGTTTCACCAGATGAAAGTGGAGGAAACGGCGGAGGGCTGGAGCGCGCGGGTGTTCGTGGACGTGTAGACGAGAACGGAAGAAAGCTGAAAGCGGGTGGACCCCGCAGCCGGGAAGAGGGCTGCGGGATTATTTTTTGGCGCGGGCGGATTCCATTTGTTCCCAGACGCTTTCGGGAATTTCCAGGAGGTCGTTGAATTCGCCGGCGCCGCGAAGCCACTGGGCGCCGTCGATGACGACGCATTCGCCGTTGATGTATTCGGCCATGTCGCTGAGGAGGAAAGCGGCGAGATTGGCGAGTTCTTCGTGGCGGCCGAAGCGCTTCATGGGGTGGGAGTCGAGGGCGTGCTGTTCGAATTGCTTGGAGGGCATGAGGCGGGACCAGGCGCCTTCGGTGGGAAAAGGGCCGGGGGCGATGGCATTGACGCGGATGCGGTATTTGGCCCATTCGACGGCGAGGGAAGTGGTCATGGCCAAGACGCCGGCTTTGGCACAGGCGGAAGGAACGGTGAAGCCGGAGCCACAGTTGGCGGCGGCGTAGGTGGTGGAAATATTCAGAATGTTGCCCGGTTGTTTGGCGGCGATCCAGCGGCGGGCGAAGGCCTGGGTGCAATGAAAAGTGCCGTTGAGGACGATGCTGATGACAGCGTTGAAGGCGTTGGGAGAAAGTTTTTCGGTGCGGGCGATGAAGTTTCCGGCGGCGTTGTTGATGAGGGAATCGATGCGGCCGAACTCTTTTTCCGCGGCGGATGCGGCGGCTTCGACGGCGGCGTAGTCGCGCACATCGCAGGTAGCAAAGGAGGCGGCGCCGCCGGCGGCGCGGATTTCGGCGCAGACATCGCGGAGGGGCTCCTCGCGACGGCCGACGAGAAAGAGGCGCGCGCCCAGGCCGGCGAGGCGCAGGGCCATGGAGCGGCCCAGTCCGGTGCCGCCGCCGGTGATGAAAATGGCCCGGCCCTTCATCATGTCTTGCTGAAACATGCGTCACCGCCTTGGCAGGAGATTTACCGCGGGCGCGATGCTGGCGCCGGCGGTTGCGCCTAAGATTCTAGCAGGTTGCGGAAAAAAGACTGAAAACAAGAGCCGGGCTGAAGAGCCTGTGTGGCAACGCGAAAATCAGTTCCTCAGCGGCTAAAGCCGCATTGAAAAGAAAGCATTTTTGTCGGAGCTAAAGCTCCGACCCCCTATAAGACAAGAGTTACCACACAAACTCTGAAGCCCGGCCTCTACAAGAACAAAAGAGGCTGCTGGAGCATTCGCGGCGGAGCGTCTTTGGCCATTGAAGCAGGGTCATTAGAGCGGGGTCGCAGAGGAGAAATAAAAAAGGGAAGCGGGATCCGGTCGCTTGGATCCCGCTTCCCCGGGGGTGGCTGCGTTGCGGTCAGCCAAGTCAAGGGCGTGGTTTTTTCCTGGGGTGAATATGCGGCTGCATTTCCGGGCGAGCGTGCGCGGCCAGTAATTTGTGGTGCTGCTTTTCGAGTTTCTTGCGTTTTTCGGTTCCCGATTTTCCCATTACTTTCATGGCGTTTTCCCTTCCAGCCTCGATTGCGGCGGCTTCACGGAAGCTCATTGAGAAGCGTTTCGATGGCCTGCTTGAGACTTTGCCAGGCGGATTCGGTGGATTCGCGAACGCTCTCGATACGGACCTCGTCCGCTTCTTCCAGTTGTTCAATCTGCTTGCGGAAGTCGGCGAAGCGGTTGCGCAGGTATTCGAGCTCCCAGTAGTAGCGGAGCTTGGAACCCGGTTTCTCACGAGCCAGGCGGGCCTTGAGGAGGGCCACTTTTTCGGCGAATTCCTCGACTTCGGTCAAGACCTGCTCGAGATAGGCTTCCTTGGTTGCCATGGCCGTTCCTCATCCGGAGATGATCCAGCGCAAAAGGCTGACGAAGGAAGAAAAAGCAGGCGAAAGGCCAAACGGGGTTGGTGGATTGTTTTTGTAAGCTATTGAAATATAAGCAGTTGCGGTATGGACAGAGGGCCAAGAGCCGGCGAATTGGGGGAGATAACGCAAAGATGCGCGTCAAAGGACGCTGGCGGGGGAGGTTTTCGAAAGCAGGAACTCAATGTTTTGTGACCGCGGGGAGCGGAGGGCGGCGACGCGGGCGAATTCCGCGGCGAAGAGGGGGCTGGCGGGAAACTCCTGGGTCAGTTCCAGAAGGAGGCGGCGGGCTAGGGGGATTTGTTTTTCGCGGAGGGCGGCGAGGGCCAAAAGGATTTTGGCGAAGGGGCGGAGGTAGAGACCGGCGGCGGCGGTTTTTGCGAGTTGCTCCATGCCGAGTTTGCGGTCTCCGTGGACGCCGTCGAACCAGAGTAGGAAGCGGGTGGCGCCGGAAAGAGAACCGATGATGTAGTTGGCGGCGCCCCTGCATGCCGGCGGCGAGGGTGAGGGCGTAAAGAGCTTCGGGGTCGCGGGGATTGGCCCGGAGGCGCGCGCGGGAGAGTGTCATGGCGCGTTCGCGGGCCAGGCGGAATCCCTTCATGCGCGCGGGGTCGGGCCGGCCGTCAATGCCGTGGAGAAATTTTCTGTCGTCGAGGAAGAAATCGCCGGAGAGAACACCCTGGCGGTAGAACTCCTCGAAGAGAAAACTGGCGGCGAGGGCGATGTGGCCGAACGGCTCGGCGGGGTGCTGGTCCTCCCAGCCGAGAAAGAGTTCGCGAGCTTGCGGAAATTTCTGTTCGTACAGGAGGTGAAAGCCGGCCTCGATCGCGGGCACGGCGAGAAACGCGGGCTGGTCATCGGAATGGAGCGGCGCTCTGGATTGCGGCGCAGCGGAGATGGCCAGGAGCAGAAACAAAGCGCAGGCGAGAGGGAAACGCAGCAGAGCCGTGCCGGCCGGGCCCGCTCCAGAAGTGGCGACGCCGCGCATGGTCAGAAGAGCCCCGGCAGGAAGCGCGGTTTGCCGGCCATGGCCGCGCGATATTGTGGATTGGCGAGCAGGACGCGGTCCTCGATGGCGAGGCGCTGCGCGAGCACGACGAGGTGTGCGAGCGCGCCAAGGAGCGCGGTGAGCCAGGCGGTGTGAATCAGCGGAAGGGCCAGCATCTCGGCAAATACGGCGGCGTAATTGGGATGGCGGACGAAACGGAACGGTCCGGTGGCGATCACGCCCAGACTGGTCGAATCCACCACCTGCACGTTCCAGTGCTCGCCGAGCGTGGCGATGACCCACCAGCGGACGGCGTTGGCCGCGAGGAAAAGCAGGAGCATGGAGATCGCCAGCCGGGGAAGCAGCGGGCGCCGCAGCAAAAAAACCTCGGCGGGCGAGCCCAGCAGGACGGCCGCATGCACCAGGACCATCCAGCGAAAACCGGGGTTGCTGATTTTCAATGCGCCGCGGGCGGCCAGGCGGTCCTGATGGCGGCGGGAGAGGCGCAGCTCGGCGAGGCGGAGCAACCCAACGCCCGCGACGAGACCGAGATAGAGAGTGGCGCTCAGTTCCATTGGAGCAGCAAAAATTCGGCGCTGAAGCCGGGACCGAAGGCGGCGACCAGCGCGTAATCGCCCGTGGCCAGGTGACTCTTCTCGAGCCACTCCTGGAGAATAAAAAGGATGGTGGCGCTGGAAAGGTTGCCGAACTCGCGGAGAATGTCCCAGGAGAACTGTGTGTCCGAGCGGCAGAGGCCGAGTTGCTCTTCGATGTTGCGGAGCAGGCGGGCGCCGCCGGGGTGCAGGATCCAGCCTTTGATCTGATCGCGGGCCAGCCCCTGGCGGAAGAGAAAGCCATCCACCAGGGAGCGAATTTCTCCGCCGATCATCTGCGGGACGTCCTTGGAAAGCTGAATATGAAAGCCGGAATCGCGCAGATCGAAGCCCATGGCGGCGAGCGAGTTGGAAAACGTGTAGGTTTCCGTGGCGAGAACGCGCGGGCCGCTGCGCTGCGCGCCGGTGAGCAGGACGACGGCTGCGCCGTCGCCGAAAAGAGCGGCGGAGATGAGATTGGCCTGGGAAACGTCCTTGCGCTGCAGGGTCAGGGTGGGCAGCTCGACGGCGATGATGAGGGCGTTGCCGCCGAGATGAGCGCGGAGAAAATCGGTGGCGCAGCTCATGGCCATGGCGCCGGCGGCGCAGCCCAGCTCGGTGAAGGGCATGCGGCGGACGTTTTGGCGGAAGCCCATCTGCTGGATCAGGTGGGCATCGAGCGAGGGGATCATGAAGCCGGTGCAGGAGGCGGTGATGAGCAGATCCACTTCGTCCGGGCGGAGGCCGGCGCGGGCGAGGCAGTCTTCGGCGGCTTTGCGGCCGAGAGCCACGGCATGTTCGCAATATTCCTGATTGGTTTTGGTGAGCGAGCGCGGCTCGACGGTGTACTCCACGGGAAAGAGAGAATGGCACTTGGAGACCTGGGCGTTATCCACGACGGACATCATGGCTTCGAGACGGCGTTCGGAAATTTCAAAGACCCGGCCAAGATAGAACTTAACGTCTTCGCGGGTGATGGTATTGGACGGCACGGCGGTGGCCGTGGCCGCGATGGTCACAACCGGAGCCGGAAGCACGGAGCGGAGAGCAGCGTTCACGAAACCTGCCTTTCAAAAGCTCGGGCGAAATAAGTAAGAGACCGTAACGACAAAATAAATGCGACCGCGAGCGCTGGAATTTTCTAGGATGCCGCGGAAAGAGCGTGGAGATGCTCCGCGGAAAGAAAGTAACCAGGAATTAGAGAGGTGTTTATCCGAATCAAGCGGCAAACGGGAAGAACTTTTCAGCGGGAGCGGCGGCGGACGGCGAGGAGGGAGATGCACTCGAAGGCGACGTTGGCGGCGGCGAGGGCGGTGATCTGGCCGTGGTCGAAGGAGGGAAGAACTTCGACGACGTCGAAGCCGGCGAAGGGAATGGAGGCGAGTCCGCGGAGGAGTTCCAGGGCTTCGCGGGTGGAGGGGCCGCCGACTTCGGGCGTGCCGGTGCCGGGGGCGTAGGCGGGGTCGAGGAAGTCCACATCGAAGGAGAGATAGGCTTTGCGGGCGCCGACGCGGGCGAGGATGCGCTCGATGAGCTTGGGAATGCCCAAGGAAAACATCTGGTGGGCTTCGATGGCTTCAAAGCCGAGAGAGCGGGGGTCGTCGGCTTCGGTGGCGGTGACGGTGGAGCCGCGGATGCCGATCTGGATGGAGTGCTGAGGATCGATGAGGCCCTCGTCGAGAGCGCGGCGGAAAGGAGTGCCATGGGAAATTTTCGAGCCGAAGAGAGTGTCGTCGGTGTCCGAATGAGAATCGAAATGGACCAGGGCGAGTTTGCCGTGGGTGGCGGCGACGGCGCGCAGGAGCGGGAGGGAGACGGTGTGGTCGCCACCCAGAGAGACGGGAACGGCGCCGGTGGCGACGATGGGGCGGACAAACTCCTCGATGGCGGCGATGCTTTTTTCGAGGTCGGCAGGGAAAATAGGAGTGTCGCCATAGTCGCCGCCGGAGAGATGTTCGTAGACGTTGATCCGGTGGAAGGGATTGGACTGGCGGACGAGGCGGGAGGCTTCGCGGACGGCTTGCGGGCCGAAGCGCTGGCCGGAGCGGAAGCTGGCGCCAAGGTCGAAGGGAACGCCGATGATGGCGAAGTCGGCGCGGTCTTCGGGGGTAAGCTGCGGCAGACGGGAGTAGGTGCCGATGCCGCGGAAGCGCGGGGAGCCAGGGGATTGGGGAGGAGCGTGGCGTGTCATGGCTGGGCTAAACTTTACCTTATTCGGGCGCGGAAGAGAAAAAGCCGTGCAGGCAGATGGGCCAGTGACGACGCAAAAGAGCCGCGCGGGCTTTCAGCGAAGCGAAGAGCCGAGCAGGTCGATGAGCAGGCGCACGGCAGTCTGCGCGGTTCTGCCGCTATGGTCGCGGTCATCCACTTCGACCAGGTCCACGCCGATGAGGCGGCCTTTGTCCTTCAATCCGGTGAGGAGGTCGTCGAGCTGGAAGAAACTGAGGCCGCCGGGTTCGAGAGTGCCGGTTCCCGGGGCCACGGCCGGATCCAGGACGTCCACGTCGAGGGAAACGTAGATATTTTCGCTGGCAGGGATCTGGGAGAGGGCCCATTCGACGCCGCGGCGATGAATCTGCTCGGAAGTAATCAGAGTGCTGTGAATCTTGCGGAAATTGGCCATGGCTTCGGTATCGTTGGCCAGGCCGCGCATGCCGATCTGGACGATTTTTTTGACATGAGGAAGCTGGGCGGCGCGATTGACCCAGGAGGCGTGATCGAGATTGCCGGGAGCGCCGGTCCAGGTGTCCAGATGGGCGTCGAAGTGGATCAGGGTTACGGGAGCGTCAAAGGCGCGCAGAACGGGAAAGCTGATGCTATGGTCTCCGCCGAGGACGACGGGAAAAGCTTTTTTGGCCAGGATGGCGCGGATGGAGCGGGTGATGCTGTCATTGGTCTGCGCAGGCACGGTGGGCCAGGTTTCCACGTCGCCGACGTCGGCCCAGTGCTTGCCCTTGAGGACGACGCGATCGCCTTCGATGTAGTAGAAGCCCTGGCTGAGGTCGCACATCTTGTACATGGCGGTGCCTTCGCGGAGTTCGCGCGGACCGTAGCGCGTGCCGGGAGCGTTCCAGGTGCCTTCATCGAAAGGCACGCCGACAACGGCGATATCCGCCTTGAGATCTTCGATGCGCGGGACGTAGGGGGCGCTGAGGAAGGTGCGGATGCCGGCGAAATTCACGGGGCTGGCGCAGGGCGGGTCCTGGGCGAACAAGGCCGCGGAGGTGAAAATTACGAGCAGGGCGACCGCGGCGATCAATTTCTTCTTGCGCATTTTTCCTCCGGACACAGCCATGAAGAATTTTCTTTATAGCACAGTTTCAGGAAAAAATACGCGCCGCGAATAGCGGCCGCGTTTAAGCGGAAGAGAGGACGCCGGCGGTGAGCGCGGTGACAACGTCTGCGGCGGAGTAGGAGGAAGCGCCGGGGCGGAGGAAGCGGGCGATTTCGGTCAGGTCGTTGCCACTGGTGACGATGCCGGCTTCAACATACTTGCCGGCGCGGATCTGGGGGTGGCCGATGGTGGCCACCAGAGCGTTGCACAGGCACTTCTTGCCGACGGTATCCTCGACGGCGCCGCCCTTGGAGACGTACAGGCTGAGCGGCTCGGAGGCGCAGCGGAAACCGATTTTTCCTTCTGGGGTTCGGTAGGGCTCGCGCAAATAGCCGAGGTCGCAGATGCGCGGGCGCGCCGCGTAGACTTCTTCGGAGGCGATGGTTCCTTCGAGTTGGGCGACTTTAAAAGGAAAGCCGGTGGGGGAAGCGACGCAATCGGTGACCACGCGAACCTGACCAGCGGCGGATTTGGCAATGAGGGCCTGCTTGTAATCCGGGCGCAGGCCGGACTCATTGCAGAAGGCGAAAGCGGTTCCCACCTGAATGCCCGCGGCGCCCGCGGCCAGGGCTTCGCGCAATTTTTCCGAAGTGCCATAGCCGCCGGCCAGCCAAAAGGGCAGACCCAGCTGGAGAATTTTATCGAGATCGACGTGATCGCGCTCGCCGTAGATGGCTTCGCCTTCGGCGTCAAACTTCAGCGGACCGCGCGGAGGAGCGTTATGGCCGCCGGCGGTGGGGCCTTCGATGATGAAGCCGTCGACGCGGCCATTGGCGCGCTTGATCATGGTGGTGGCCAGGGTGTTGGAGGCGATGATGGCCAGGAATTTGGGGCGCTCGAGCGGCGGAAGATCCCGCTCCATGTACTCCCGCGGCACGAATCTCATCAGCGTGTCGTCGCCCTCTTGCGCGCCGGTAACATGCAGGGGATACGTCGCGGGCTGGTGATTGGCCAGGAGATCGATGGCGCCGGGAATTTTCAAGGGCACGCCCGCGCCCATGAGCACGAAGGCGACTCCGGCGAGCATGGCGCCGTAGAGCGAAGGGAGATGAGGGATCTGAATTTTTTCGAGGTAGTTGATACCCACCGGATGGGCGTGGCCTTCGCGCGCCAGAAAGACCTCAGTGAAGTTGGCGGCGATGCACAGCTCCTGCAGTTCGCGAGGATTATCCTTTTCGGCCTGCGGCAGGCGCAGATAGGAAACGGCGGGGGCTTTGCCGCCGGGTATGTAGAATTTTTTCCAGATGCGTTCGGCCATGGTCGGGAACGGAAAGCGATCGAGGGCGCGGCGGAGGTTGCCGCCGGGGTCGCCGTCTTGCAGGCGGCGAACGAGGATCTGGTCGAGAGCGGTGCCGGAGACGACGCCCAGTTGGCCGAGGCTGGAGACGGCGTTGGCCAGGCGCCAGTTGGAAACGGCGGCGCCCATGCCGCCCTGAATCAAGATAGGAAGGTCCGCCATTCAGCTATTCTCCCACGACGCTCTTCTATCACCTATCCTTCATTCTAACCTTTTCCAGGAGCGGTGTTGCTAGCGCGAATTTCCTGCCAGCGGCGGGGACGCCTATTAGCCTGCAAAACTTTCTTGCGCAGGCGGATGGATTTGGGAGTGATTTCGACGAATTCGTCGTCGGCAATGAATTCAATGGCCTGTTCGAGGCTGAGTTCGCGGTGAGGAATGAGGCGAATGGCTTCGTCGGCGCTGGAGGAGCGCATATTGGTCTGCTTCTTTTCCTTGGTAACGTTGACGTCCATGTCCTGCTCGCGGGAATTTTCGCCGACGATCATGCCTTCGTAGACTTCCACGGCGGGGCCGATGAAAAGTTCGCCGCGCTCCTGGGTGTTCCACAGGGCAAAGGCGGTGGACGGGCCGGAGCGGTCGGCGACGAGAGCGCCGGTGGGACGCAGGGCCATTTCCCCGCCGTAATCCACCCAGCCTTCGAAGATGGAGTGAATCAGGGCGGTGCCGCGGGTGTCCGTGAGCAACTGGCTGCGCAGGCCGATGAGGCCGCGGGAGGGGATTTTGAAGTCCATGCGCACGCGGCCGGAGCCGTGATTGGACATTTTGAGCATTTCGCCGCGGCGGCTGCCGACGGTTTCGAGAATGATGCCGATGAAATTTTCGGGGACGTCGATGACCAGGCGCTCGATGGGTTCGAGGCGCTTGCCGTTTTCTGTGCGCACGACGATTTCGGGTTTGCCGACCATCAGCTCGAAGCCTTCGCGGCGCATGGTTTCGATGAGGATGGCCAGCTGGAGCTCGCCGCGGCCCAGGACGCGAAAGGATTCCGGCGTCTCGGTGTCCTCGACGCGGATGGAGACGTTAGTGAGAAGTTCCTTGGCGAGGCGGTCGCGCAGGTCGCGGGAGGTGAGGTAGCTGCCTTCGCGGCCGGAAAGGGGGCTGTTGTTGACGGTGAAAATCATGGCCAGGGTCGGCTCGTCAATCAGGAGGGGATCGAATTCGCAGGGATTGGCGGTGCTGGTGATGCCTTCGCCGATTTGAATGCCTTCGACGCCGGCAATGGCCACGAGGTCGCCCGCGGCGACGGCATCGGCTTCGTCGCGCTCCAGGCCGCGGAAGGTGTAGAGCTTGGTGATGCGCGTGGAGACGAGCTTGCCGTCGAGCTTGCGGATGCTGACGTCATCACCGCGGCGCAGGGTGCCGTTGAAGACGCGGCCGATGGCGATGCGCCCGAGGAATTCGCTGTAGTCGAGGTTCATGACCTGAATTTTCAGGTTGCCCTCGGGATCGCCTTTCGGAGCGGCAATCTTGTTGACGATGGCTTCGAAGAGCGGGAGCAGGTCCTTCGAGGAGTCGCCGGGAGTGCGGTGGGCGATGCCTTCGCGGGCGTTGGTATAAACGACCGGAAAATCGAGCTGGTCCTCGGTGGCGTCGAGGTCGATGAAGAGGTCGTAGATTTCGTCGAGAACTTCCTTGGGGCGCGCGTCGGGGCGGTCAATCTTATTGAGCACGACGATGGGGGGGAGCTTGGAGGCGAGGGCCTTCTGCAGGACGTAACGGGTCTGCGGGAGAGGCCCTTCGCTGGCGTCCACGAGCATGACCACGCCGTCGACCATGCGCAGGGCGCGTTCGACTTCGCCGCCGAAATCACTGTGGCCGGGGGTGTCCACGATGTTGATCTTGGTATCGTGGAAGAAAAGGGCGGTGTTCTTGGCGAGAATGGTGATGCCGCGTTCGCGCTCGAGGTCGTTCGAGTCCATGACTCGTTCAACGACTTCCTGATTGGCGCGGAAGATGCCGCTCTGTTTGAGCATGGCGTCGACGAGGGTGGTTTTGCCGTGGTCGACGTGGGCGATAATGGCGATATTGCGAATCTCTTGACTCATTTTCCTCAACTTGTCTCGGAACAATAAAAAAGGCTGCCGCAGCAGCAAGCAGCCCGATCCCAACTCCAGGATGTAATCGGAGAACAGCGTGCGAACAAATTTAATTATAGCAGAGATGGGCCAGCGGGACCAGCGCAGGCGCCTCCCGGGAAGGTGCGGATACCCGGAGTACCCGGCCCAGGGAAGCTCTGGTATGCTCGCAGCGATTGGGGCAGGATATGCCGCTGCGGGCGGCCTTGAGGTGAATCATGTCTGTTGAACTGCGGGCAATGGAACGTTGCGCGGTGATGGTTCTGGGAGTGCTGCTTATTGCTGCAGGGCCGGCGGCGGGGCAGCAGGCGGCCCCGGCGGACTATTCGCAGGTCTTCGACAAGACCGAGGTGATGATCGCGGCGCGGGACGGCGTGAAGCTGCACACGGAGATCTATGCGCCGAAGAGCGCGGGCGGGCCGCTGCCGCTGCTGATCGAGCGCACGCCGTATGGGCTCAACGACGACGAAAAGGGATTCAGCCGGAAGCTCGGCCGCTACGAGGAAATGATTCCGGAGGGATACATTTTTGTATTTCAGGATATTCGCGGGCGCTTCGGCTCGGAGGGAAAGTTCGTGATGCAGCGGCCCGTGCGCAACGCGGGCGACGGGAAAGCGATTGACGAGGGCACGGACACTTACGACACGATCGAATGGCTGGTGAAAAACGTGCCCCACAACAACGGGCGCGCGGGGCTGGTGGGCATTTCCTATGGCGGATGGCTTACGGTGATGGGGATGATCGAGCCACACCCGGCGCTGAAGGCGGTTTCCGAGCAGGCTTCTCCGGCAGACATGTTTTTAGGCGACGATTTTCATCATCAGGGAGCCTTCCGGCTGAGCTACGGATTCGAATACGCCACGATGATGGAGACGGACAAGGAAAACTACGCGTTTCCCTTCGACCGCTACGACACTTATGACTGGTATCTGCGGCTGGGAGCGCTGGCCAACGCCAACAAAAGTTATGTGCACGGAAAGCTGCCCACCTGGAACGATTTCACGGCGCATCCGAATTACGATGCGTTCTGGAAGAAGCAGTCCATGACGTACATTTTGAAGCGGCCCAAGGTGCCCAACCTGAACGTGGCGGGCTGGTGGGACCAGGAAGATTTCTACGGGCCGATGAGGATCTACGAGCTGATGGAAGAGCATGACCCCGATCATCTGAACTATCTGGCGGTGGGTCCGTGGAATCACGGGGGATGGGCGCGGGGGCCGGGAGCGTCGCTGGGGGCGATTCCCTTTGGAAGCGACACGGGCGTCTATTTCCGGCAGAAGATCGAGGCGGCGTGGTTCGCCTACTGGCTGAAGAACAAAGGAAAGCTACCGCTGCAGGAGGCCATTCTCTTCCAGACGGGCAGCGACAAGTGGACGACGTTTGATTCCTGGCCGCCGAAGCAGGCGCAGGCGAAAAAGCTGTATTTCCATGAAAAGGGGAAGCTGGATTTCGACGCGCCGATGGGCGGAGCGGCGCAGGCCGCGGACAGCTACGTCTCCGACCCGGCGCATCCGGTGCCCTACCGGCACCGGCCGGTGGAGATGACCTACCCGCCGGAATACAAGAGCGGATGGCCGGTGTGGCTGCTGGAGGACCAGCGCTTTGTGGAGCACCACCCGGGGGTGCTGAGCTGGGAGACGGAGGAATTGAAGGAGGACGTGGTGGTGGCCGGGCGCGTAGCGGCGCATCTGTATGCCGCAACGACGGGAAGCGACGCGGACTGGATCGTGAAGCTGATCGACGTCTATCCGGAAAAATATCCGCAGGATTGGAAGCTGGCGGGTTACGAACTGATGATCGCCAATGACGTGCTGCGCGGGCGATTTCGCAACTCGTTCGAGAAGCCCGAGGCCATTGTGCCCGGGCAGGTGACGCCCTACACGGTGGATCTGCACACGGCCAATCACGTTTTCAAGAAGGGGCACCGCATCATGGTGCAGGTGCAGAGCACGTGGTTTCCGCTGATTGACCGCAATCCGCAGAAATTCGTGCCGAATATTTTCGAGGCGCGCGAATTGGACTATCAGCGGGCCACCCAGCGGATTTTCCGGTCCCGGGAATATCCTTCCAACGTGGAGATCGCCGTGCTGCCCGCGGAGGCGTCCGGACGGCCGTAAAAGAGGGGAAACAGCGCGGGCAGTTTCGGCGGCCTGATGGAGGCGCCGAAACTGCCCGAAGCCACAAAAAAAAGAGTCCGGCTGGACCGGACTCATGAAACTACTGCTTGTCGCCCTTCTTTTCTTCGGCGGCAGCGGCCTTCTTTTTGCCACCCTTTTTACTGGCCTTCTTGCCGGCCTTTTTGCCAGCCTTCTTGCCGGCCTTTTTCTTGCCTGTTTCCGGCGCCGCGCCTTCTTCCTTCTTGGATTCTTCCTTCTTGGTTTCCTGCGCAACGGCAGCGACGGAAGTGCCAAGGAAGGCGATCAAAATCAGACTGCCAAGCAACTTCTTCATAGACGCTCCTCAAGAGATAGAGTGGGTTCAAGATGGATGCGGATGAAAACCAAGAAAGGCCCCATCGCCATCCATGGGGGGAGACTAGCACCGACGGGGAAGGCAGGCAAACAGTCTGTTGAGGGAAATGAGCGAAGGGGTACCCCTATTCAACATTATGAGAACGGAGCGAAAAAAGTATAAGCAGGACTTATTCTAATTTTGCGGGGGACTGGCCGGAACGGAACGAAGTCCAGGGGCCGGCCTTCATGTCGCGCAGCTCGGGGGCCATCCAGGAAAATTCGGGATGGGCGGCAAGGAAAGGAGCGGCGAGAAAATCCTGGCCGCAGGGATGGCCCATGCGCGCGGAGAGCTCCATGCGCGAAACCATGGAGCTGTCGGCGGCTTTGGCCTGAACGGCGCCGCCGGGATAGAACGGAGCCCAGTCCCAGATGCGCACGCCGCTGCGAGACGCGTCCACATGGCCGCAGAGGGTGCGCTCGCTGGCCTGTTCTTTATTCTCGAAGCTGTCGGCATGGTCGGCGAGCATGGCCTGCGCCAGGGGGACATCAATCTTGCCCCAGTTCTTCTTCAAGAGTTCTTCCCAGCGGACGCGGCGGGCGTTCGGGGAGCTGGAGAGATCCTTGGGGTCAAATTCGGGAGCGTCTAGCTTGATAACTTTGGGGTCCCGGGCCCAGTTCGAGCCGGAGAGGACGCCGTCCCTGGTGCGCCAGACGCGAGTGGCCTTCAGGCCCAGTTCGAGCTGGGCGATTTCGCCGGTTTTGTTGTCGCCGATGAGCCAGTCGTTGGCGTAGCCGCCGTTGTTGCCTTCGAGCATGATGCGGATGTAGTCGTCGATGGAATTGGAGTATTGCAGGGCCTTGCGGGCGCGGACGAATTCGGCCTTGCCGTTGGGGTCCCAGCCCTCGAACTGGGTGATGGTGGTTTCGGTGACCATGAGGCCGCTGCTGGTAATGCCGAAATCGTCGTCGCTGGCGATCACGCCGGGAAAGCCATCCATGAGGATGCGGTAGCCGCTGGCCGGGACAATATCAAAGATGATGCGCCAGCGTTCCCCGGCCAGGTAGCTGGTCCAGTTGTTGTGGGCGATGACGATGCCGTGGTCCTTGGTGGATCTTCCGGTAGCGATGAAGGCGCTGCAGTTGCCGGGACTCTTTAAGACGGGCGGAGCGGGATTTTTCTGCTGCTTGTCGAGCCAGGGAACGTAATAGTCGGGCAGCTCCTCGAAGGCGTTCATGGCCACAAGGTCGTCAATATCGAGAGCGGATTCGCTGCGGGCGCGCAATCCCGCGACGATGCCCAAAAGTTCCTGCTGGTATTCGGGATCGATTTTGGGCCAAAGCATTTCGCGGGCGGCCTTGCGGAAGAAGGCCCAGTCACGCTGCGTGGAATGGGTCATCTTTTTCTGGATGGCGTGAAAGGCGTCTTCGATTTCGGGTAGCTGCCCGCGAGGCGGGGATCGCCGGCTGCGGAACGCGCGCGAGCGGAGGCCAGGGCGGAGCGGAGAGAATCCTGAGCGGCGGGGGCGGCGGCTTCGTTGGAGTTGCGGGCCGCGGACCAAAACAGCGCGGCGCCCAGGAGCAGGAGAATCGCCGTTGTCCTGCGTGCGGTGTTGGTCATGATTCTTCCTCCCCCGTATCCCCTGCCCCAAAATTCCCGGCAATGCCAGGGATCATTCCGTGCGATCCGCAGGTTATGGAAAGTTTTTCCGCGGATGGAGCGCACTCCAAGCCCAGCAGACAGCCAGTCTACATTTGATTACCGCGGCGGGCAATGCGGGGAAACGGAGGAGAAGCCCGGAGCTTGCGACATCTGCTAAAGTAGCGGGGATCATGCTGACCGCCATCACACGGCAAGTGAGTCCGGCGCTGACGAAGTGCGAACTGACGTTTGTCGAGCGCCGTCCGATTGACCTGGAAAAAGCGCGCGCGCAGCACCGCGGATATGAAGAATTGCTGGAAGAGCTGGGGGCGCGGGTCATTTCCCTGCCGGCGGAGCCGGAGCTGCCCGATTCCATGTTCGTGGAAGATCCGGCGCTGGTCCTCGATGAACTGGCCGTGATTTTTCCGCTGGGGACGGAATCGCGGCGGCCGGAAGCGGTTTCCCTGGCGGCGGCATTGGCAAAATATCGCAAGCTGGAGTATGTCAAATCGCCCGGGAGCATGGAGGGCGGAGACCTGCTGCGGGTGGGGCGGAGGATATTCGCGGGGCTATCGAGCCGCACGAATGAAGAGGGCGTGCGGCAGTTGGCGGCGCTGCTGGGGCCGTATGGATATGAAGTGAGCGGGGTGGCGGTGACGGGGTGCCTGCACCTGAAATCGGCGGTAACGCTGCTGGGAGGGAAGACGCTGCTGGCGAATCGGGGCTGGTTCGAAAGCGGGATTTTTTCCGGTTTTGCGTGGGTGGACGTGGACCCCGGCGAGGCGCACGCGGGCAACGCGCTGGCGATTGGGGGGAAGGTGATTTTTCCGGCTTCGTTTCCGCGAACGAGGGCGCGCATCGAAGCAGCGGGATTTTCCGTTGCGCCGCTGGACATCGGAGAATTACAGAAAGCGGAATCCGGGCTGACCTGCTCGAGCCTGATCTTCGAGGCCGGCGGGAACTGACGCCGGGGGCATCCCAGGGAAACCGCTTCGTCCTGTTCCAAAAGCAGCCTGACAAGCATATACTTTTTGCAGCGTGGGGACGCACGGACGGAAATCCGCGGCCCCCTCCTGCCCGCCGGAATCCGATCCCAGGAAGAGGAACGCGATGGACAATTTCTCCGGATTCCCAGCGGAAGATGAGGCGGGAGCGCGTGACGCCATCCATTTTTCCGTTTTAACGATCGTGTGGCGCAGCCTGGCGGTGGTGTTTGCCGCGGAGTTCCTGGTAATGATCCTGTTGCACTACTGGACAGGAATCCCGTTCGGGTTGCGGCTGGATCTCCTGGACGCCCTGCTGCTTTCCGCCATCGCTCTGCCGGTGCTCTACCATGCGGTCCTGCGTCCGGTGGCTGTGCTGGCAGCCGGACAGGCGGCGGCCGCCGCGAATTCGCGCCTCAAGGCCGTTGCCCGGAGGGCGCAGGACGGCATCCTGGTTTTTGGCCTGGATCGCGTGATCCAATTCGCCAATCCCGCGATGGAGAAAATACATGGGTATGAAGCCGGCGCCCTGCTCGGCCAGCCCGTGGAGTGCCTGATGCCCCAGGAGGTGGCCGGGATTTTCCGGGCGGGAATGAGGCAATTTCACCTCCTCGGGAAAGATAAGGTGATCGGCAAGGGTCCGATGGAATTCGCGGGCGTGCGCAAGGACGGCCAGCGCATTCAGGTCGAAATCTCGGTGGATAACGTCTGGACCGGACGGGAAGCCCAGTTTATCGCTATCGTCCGCGACGTCACCATGCGCAAGCAGGCCGAGGAGGTCCTGCGGGAGAGCGAAAAGCAACTCCGCCGCATCCTGGACGCACTTCCCGTGGCGGTGCGCATTGTCCAGGAGGGAAAAGTTGTTTTTGCCAATCCTGCCGATGCGCGTCTGCACGGTTACGAAAGACCGGAGGAGGAAATCGGAGCGGAGATCTCCCGGTTCTTAGCCGAAGAGGAGAAGGACCGCATCCTGGCGTTTGCACGAGCGCGCGAGGAGGGGGGAGAAGCGCCTCGCTGGCATGAGACGCGCGCGCGGCGGCGCGATGGAAGCACCGTTTCCGTGGAAGTTTCCGCCGAGCGGATTATACATGGCGGGGCGCCCGCCGGGCTGGTGGCGATTCGCGACCTGACCGAGCAGCAGCGCCTGGAATTATACGAAAAGATTTTGCCGGTGTGCTGCGTGTGCGGAAGAATCCGGGACGAGAGCGGCGCGAAGCGAGGCGAAGGAGAGTGGGTTCCGCTGGATGAGTACGTGGCGCTGCACTCCAATGCGCAGTTCAGTCACGGTTTTTGTGAGGGATGCTATCGGGAGTATCGGAAGAAGGAAGGACTTTTGTCATAACCCTGCGGCGGTTTTTTCCGCCGCAAGCCGCGCGCTACCGCCTCGAGAAAGAATGAAGCGAAGAACTGGACCAGACGCCGATTCCATCCGCGCGCGATTCCGCGCGGGCTCTACGGGTGAAATTCGAATTCCAGAATTTGCGTGGTTTCGCCGCCAGAGGGTGAGAACTTCCAGCGCTTGGCAGCCTCGACGGCAGACTGAGCCAGCACCGGGTGCCCGCCAACCACGGTAGCGCTTTTCACCACACCGCTGGCCAGAATGGTCACTTCCACCTTTACCGTGCCGGCCAGGCGCATGCGGCGGGCCAAATCGGGGTACTCCGGGGTGATCTTGGAAACCGCGTGGCGGCCGTCCTGGGCCGGAAGGGTCGCGGCGGTAAGCCCGAGGCCCACCAGGAGCGCGCCTTTCAGCCAAAAATTTCGTGAAACGGAGCTGTAATTTTTTTTCGTCATGGTTATGTCCTATCTTTTGCTTCAGCATCCCGGAGGATTAGGAGACTCCGACGGGCAGCTTGCGGAACCGAAGCACAGCTTTTTTCTTTCGTAGACTAATTTTACCGGGGGACTGCGGGTCGTGACTGGATATTGCAGGAAGCGTGCGCGGTGCGGCAACTGGCCGGACGTACAGGGGTGTAAGGAAGCCAAGTACAGGTGGAAAAAGATAAGGGATGTTGACGAATTGGCGGCATCCGCGCAGGCGGTGTGCATTCCCGTGTTGAAGCCCGTGCGGGCCCGTGGTAGAGTTACCGCAGTATGATTTCTACCTCGGCCAAGCGAATTACGACCGCCACGACGACGTCGAAGACGTCGACTACGTGGATGTGCACTATTTTCGCTTTCGGCGCGGGGAGAAACAGCTAGCCAACTAGCCAAAAAAGTTTCGAACCCGCCGCCGGAAGCGAATCTGGCGGCGGGTTTTTCATTTTTACCCCCTCCAGAGTCGCTCCGGCGGAACCCTAAAGAGGGAAAAAGGAGCGGCAGTCATGCATCGGGAAAGAGCGGAACAAGCAGTGGTTGCGGAACGAAGCCCCGCGCCGGGGCGCCGGGAGTTACCGGGGGAAATCCGGCGCGGGGTTGCGCACATTCCCTATGGAGCAAACCGGGAGGGCCGGCGAGCCGGCGTGGAATCCGGAGAGGTGATCGCCTTCAAGTTCGGGGGCACGTCGCTTGCCGGAGCGGACCGCATGGGCCACGCCGCGCAACTGGTGCGGGATGCGGCGGAGGAGGCCGGGGTGGCCGTGGTGGTTTCGGCCATGAAAGGAGTCACGGACCAGCTCTTGCGATTGGATCAAATGCACAAGAGCGGAGAATTCGCGCGAGCCACGCGGGAAGCCGATGCTCTGTTGCAGCTTCACCGGGACGTGCTGGGCGAATTGCGGCTGCCGCGGGAGGAGCAGGAGCGCGTGGAGCACGACATTCAGCTCCTGGGCCGCGATCTGCTGCACGAAATTGCGCGCCGCGGCGGAGTCGAGGCCGAGCGGGCCGACCGCCTGGCTTCGTTCGGGGAGCGCTTCAGCGTGCGGCTGTTTGCGGCGGCGCTGGAAACGGCGGGAGTGCGGGCGGTGCCCGTGGCGTCTTCGGATTTCGTTCTGACGTGCGACACGTTTCGGGATGCGCGGCCGCAACTGGAAGAGACGCGCCGGCGCGGCCGGGAACTTCTGCTGCCGCTGCTGGACGCGGGAGTGGTGCCGGTGGTGACCGGATTTATCGGGGCCACGGCGGATGGGCGGATCACCACGCTGGGGCGGAACAGTTCGGACTATTCGGGAGCGCTCGTGGCGCACGTGGTGGACGCGGATGAACTGGTGATCTGGACGGACGTGGACGGAATTTACACGGAGAATCCCAGCGAGGTGGCCGAAGCCAAGCTGCTGCACGAATTGAGTTATGCGGAAGCGCACGCGCTGGCGGAAGGTGGAGCGAAGGTGCTGCACCCGCGGGTGCTGCCGCTGGCGGCGGAAACGCAAATGACCGTGTGGGTGCGCAACACGTTCCGTCCGGAATTGAATGGCACGCGAATTGGACCGCCCGCCTCAGGCGCAGCGGAGCAAACAGGAGGTGTGGCATGAGCGGGGCAATCGAAAAAGGAAAAAAACGCTGGCGCGCCGGAGTGCTGGGCGCAACGGGTATGGTGGGACAGAGAATCGTGCAGATGCTGGCGCAGCATCCGTGGTTTGAATTGACGGAGGTGGCGGCGTCGGAACGCTCGGCGGGCAAGCGTTACGCGGATGCGGTGCGCTGGCACCTGAACGAGCCAATTCCGGAAGAGGCGCGCAAGCTGGTGGTGAAGGACGTGGCGCCGCCGCTGGACTGCGATTTCGTTTTTTCCGGGCTGGACTCCTCGGTGGCGGGGCCGGTAGAAGCGGCGTTTGCCAAGGCGGGCTATCCGGTGGTGAGCAATTCGAAAAATCACCGCATGGAGCCGGACGTGCCGCTGCTGATCCCGGAAGTGAACGCGGGGCATCTGGCTTCCATTGCGACGCAGAAGAAGAATCACGGATACGAGAGCGGATTCATCGTGACCAATCCTAACTGTTCGACGGCGGGGCTGGCGCTGGCGCTGAAGCCGCTGGCGGACGCGTTCGGGATCGAGCAGGTGCACGTGGTGACGATGCAGGCGGTTTCCGGGGCGGGCTATCCCGGCGTGCCCTCGATGGATATTCTCGGCAACGTCATTCCCTACATCAGCGGCGAAGAAGAAAAAATGGAGACGGAGCCGCGCAAGCTGCTGGGGCACTGGGACGGGAAGCGCTTCGTGGATCTGGATGTGCGGCTGAGCGCGCACTGCAACCGCGTGCAGGTGCTCGACGGGCACATGGAGAGCGTTTCGGTGAAGCTGAAGAAAAAGGCTTCTGTGAAAGAAGTGCGCGAGGCGCTGCGCACGTTTGAAGTGGATGACGAGCTGGCCGGGCTGCCCACGGCGCTGCGGCGGCCGATTGTGGTGGCCGAGGAAGCCGACCGGCCGCAACCGCGGCGCGATTCCGATGCGGGCGCGGGAATGGCGGCGGTGGTGGGGCGGGTGCGCGCCTGCCCGCTGCTGGATTTCAAGTTCACCGTGCTTTCGCATAATCTGGTGCGCGGAGCCGCGGGAGCGGCGCTGCTCAACGCGGAGTTGCTCGCCGCGCGCGGCTTGCTCGACGGCAAAGCCGGCAAAGACCTAGCCACTTAGACGACGATTTCCGTCCGGCATTCGCGGGCGGAGGCGTATTTCTCGAAGAGTTCGGCCATGCGCTGGGCCCAGCGGTCGAGGCCCTCCGGACCGCCGAAGGAGATGATGACGGCGAGGACGCTGGTGGTTTGCGCGGTGACCATGGTGCGTTCGGAATCGCTGGTGGGGCTGCCGTGGGGGCCTTGCGCGTCGGCGAAGAGCGGAAGGCTTTCCAGGTTGAGGTCGTACTTGCCGATGCCCTTGTAGGTCTCCCCGGCGCGGCCCGCGCGTTTGAGTTCCACGACGACTAACGATGGTTTGCCACTCTTTGGGTGCGTGCCACACAGCACAGCATCAATTCGCTTACTCGAGAAAGGCAACTGATATTCGACCAGAACGTCTAGATCCCCAAGACCGACGTCGATGAGATCTTGAGCTAAGGCCGGAAGACTTGTCTGCCACGAACGCTTTTCACCCTCAGAGGGGAATTGTCCAACTTGGTGAAACATCTGGTCCGTAAGCTTCCCGGTCAAGGATCGATCGCTTCCCAAGGTACGAATATTGGTCGCCGTTTGGCGGAGCAAAGCCCCCATGGCGACCCCCAAACAGCACGAAGTGATCGTGCGGGTGGGGGCATGTCCGAGGAATTAGTTCCATGGAAGCCCGGCGGGCCGCTCTATTGACTCCAGAACTCTAACCGGTGACATCCGACATTTCAGCGCGTGAACGCATTTTCGTATAGAAATCTCCCATGACCATTCTCGACGAACTCACTGCCGAAGTCCGCGCCTTTGCTATTGCCAGAGATTGGCTGCAGTTTCACACGCCAAAGAATTTGGCCATGGCAATTGCAGGGGAGGCTGGCGAGTTGGCCGCTGAGTTTCAATGGCTGACGGCGGAAGAGTCTGTCACTGAGGCATTGAACACTGAGCAGTTAAAGGCGATTAGGCACGAAATGGCTGATGTGCTCATTTATCTGTTACGTCTAAGTGATGTATTGCATGTTGATTTGGTCGATGCTGTCCGAGAGAAATTGGCAATAAATGAGGTTCGCTTTCCATCGGCTTGAATTGGCGCGGCGCTTTTGATTCGAACCTCCCCGGTGATACTGCACGTCATTGTCGTTGCACACACAAGTTGTGTACTGCGTTCCTGGATTTCTTTGCGAGATACGGCACTTGTGTGCTCATAAGATGACGCGAATCAGAGTAAGTTTTTTGCTCAAGCGTTTCCTTTCATATGTGATTGTGACTAAGCATCCTTCAGCCAATTTAGGGAACGCATGTGGCGTATTCAACGAAATCCCCATAAATGATTTAAATGCCATATTGCGTCGCATAACGTAGAAAAGTGAATAGATTCTCGTTAATATGAAATTAAATTTCTTTCTTTGAGTACCGACCTAGGACTTGAGACCGCGAGGATGCGGAATGTCGTGAGAGAAAATAAAGTTCACACGCATCTTCGCTGATACATTCAGGCGCATGGTTAATAACGGCGGCGGCAAACGCAGGATTACGAAATCAAAGCCAATCAAGAAATTAACTGTTGAGCGAGACATTCGCTTTTTTCGTGCCGACTTAGGATCAGATCCAGGGACCAGCGGGATGCTCGACCTGTCGAAGGTTTTTGCAAGAGTTGACAAACTCCCCTATGTAAAGGACGGGCGACGTTACTCCTCTGTTGACGACGAAAACTCCTTATCGTCCTGGGTTTACTCAGCGTCGGATCAGAGAATAAGCCTAGGGACAATTCGACATAGTGGTCTGCCTTTGGTTGAGTCGGGTGGAGTTCTAAAGGGACTTGGTCTCACGGACGATCAGGGGCTCTGTGAGCGGACTCATATCCAGGTGTTCCCGAACAATATCGTTGGTGTTGTGTTTAATTTCTACGGCCCACGTGTATCGCAGCTCAATCCGTATTTGGTAGCAACTGATGTTCGGTCCGTTCCCGTGTTTAAACTCGATCCGTTGCTGCGAGAAGATGCAGCGATCCAACTCAACCACGTATCAGTCATTCGCTCTCTGGAGTTAAGTATTCGTCCGTCATATA
>JAIQGC010000130.1 GCA_020072805.1 Terriglobia bacterium | reverse complement strand
GCGCGACCACGAGCACAAAGTACTTGAATCGTTTTCCGCTCTCGTGAGTGCGTACGTCGACTTGGCCAAGCGTGCCTTTTGCCGTCGTGACCATGTCTTGAATGAACCCCATCGGACACACCCAACCACAGAACGCTCTGCCTAGCACTGCCCCTATGACGAACACGAAAGCCAGTGCAACCCAAGGGGCAACGGGATTGGCTAGAGCTACTTGGATCACGTCTAGGCTCCCGTATGCGAGATTTGTTGGTGCGTTTATGCTCAGCAGGATAGGGAGAGTCACAGGATACCGCTGAAGGCCTAGGTTAGGGTAGAGTTCCGCTAACAGTAATCCGTTCAGAAGCAGTAGCGACACGAGCTGGACAAGGAAGCGGGGTATCCCGTACTTGAACTTGAACCGCTTTTTCTTTTGCTCAGCCATGAAGCTCTCAACTTCCATTATGGAAAGGACACGGCATATGATTGCAGTACCTTCACAACAGCCTCCACGTTGCCGAGGTACAAGGTCAGTGTTACGAAGGTAAGCCCCAAGAGAAGAGCAAATGATGCGATGACTCGTTTCAAGCGGCTCCCTTCATTAAACTTCAGGTCCTTCCAGAGTTTTCTAAGCGGATACGGATGTGACATAATTATGTCTTTCCGCCGAAATCTTGCGAGAAAGCAAAGCGGCCGGCAGCGATGGCTATGCACTCCCGGTGAGGCGTAGATGGGTTACCTTGTCATGTCCACAAGCAAAGCGTTAAGGTCTCCAACGCGGATCAACTGAGGGGGTTCTCTGACGGGTCTTTCTTCGTCGGCCCTTCGAAAACGGGATGCGCACAAGCACCGACGACCGATGCCGAAGAAACGACGGCGCATCCTTCGAGCGCTTGAGGCATTCAGACGTGACGGAAGGCGATTTGGTCCGAGGCATAGGATCCCAACGGGTGCCGCTGAAGCTTTCGAGAACGTTGTCTCGCAGGACGACAATCACATCGAGGCGAAGGTTGAGTGCCAAGGTCTGCCAGTTTCGATTCACTTCAGATGCGATACTGCAAAGGGGTTTGTGATTGTCCGCATCACCGACGACTCAGGTAGGGACAGAACTTCGGAGTTCCTAACAGATCCGAGGGTGGCCAAGACAGTAGAGTCCATACGGCTCCGGCTTCGCGCTTCTCATGCCCCAGGATGGTTCATGCTGTAGCGGCACGTTCGCTACCTAGATATCGCGCTCTTCACACTCTGTGTCTGGAGGACTTGCGGTTGACTCCGAAGCTTGCCATTCGGCTGAAAGGGGTTTTTCATCTTTTGACCTTGATCCTTGCCACCGTTGTTGCCCCCGTTGCCACAGGTGCCCTTGTTGTTCTCGGCTACCGGACTTTGCAGTTGCAGACACAGAATCAAGAGTTGCAGAACATGATCTACAACTATCCTCCAAGAATCTTTGCATACCCAAAGGATGAGTTGCGTTGCGACCTCAACAAGCCTGGGCCGGACGGGATGATGCGTCTTTTTGTGGTGATCGTGACTCCTCACAATGGATACGCAGTCGTGAACCAGACCTTCTTCCAGCTGTCATACGGTTTCGATTCTAAAGATTTCTTGGATCCGGATCTCTTGAGGTATAACGATGCATCCATGTATGGTGAAACCGTGTTCGCCGTCCCTGCTGGGAGTTTCCAGACGACTTTGGAGATAGCTTTCTTGTGTGATGTTCGGCTCGGTTTCAAATGGCTACAGCCGGGACACGGTGTTGAGTTCCCCATGGGGACTGTTGGCATCAGAGTGACGTTCTATGATGTCCAGGCAGATAGGACGTATGCAAGCAACGCAACGTCGACTGTTTGGGTGGATTACAGCACTATTAAGTATCAGAGCTGACCGAGCGCTTGGTCCTAGCTTACAACGTGAGACGTAGACGGAGACGAGCCAAGCCTCAGACCTGTCTGATTGTTCACTCTCCACGCGGTTTTCGTCTTGCTCATGATCTCTTATAGCTGTAGTAGCCGGTATTGGGCCGTTGAGGTGAAGAGAAACGGTGTCTGATAGATCAGTAGTCGACCATGTGGCGGTGGTTCATTGCATACAGGGAAACACTGACGCATTAGTTGTGTTCCACTCCGACGGTACTAGGGAAGTCCGCTGTGAGAACACGCGTTGTCGGAGCATGCAGGCGTTAAATCCCTGCTGGATTGGGCCCTCCTCCCTATAACCCAGACCTTCTTTGCAGATCTTATAGCCATACAGATGGCTCCTAGATGTGACGAGGTCCGAGAAGAGGCTAGTGATGCCGTTTTGGATAAGCCCGCGGTCGCTATAGCTCTAATTGCTCTCATCATCACAGTCGGTGCCAACATGTGGATGTGGAGCAACTACTACTCTCCAGCGATTGAACTATTGAAGTTCCAAGCTGAGAAGAAACCTGTGCTAATACTTACCGTCTATCCATCATCCGTGTCCTTTCACTATTCAGTCGACGTACGCACAGAAACCACGATCGTGAAGATGGAGAATGCAACGCTTACCTACATTGTAAGAGAAGGAGAGGTGCACCGAGAGACTTTCCACATATTTCTATCGAATGTAGGAACAGCCCCGACTGTGGCTCAGTTCTTGGAAACAGAAGCCGTCTACGGTAAGTGCAGCGCGGAACGGGGCATTCCGCTAAACTCCACGATACTGAGGCCAGGAGCATCTGCCGAGTGGATATGGACATTTGTCGTTGAGTACGACTGCGTTAAGGGCTACAACGAGGACGTACGTGGGACGGTATGGTTTTCAATAATGACCACCGATGGGATAGTGACAAAGACGCTTGAGTTCGTAGCGAGCAGCTAGTCACCCAACCCGCTTTCCGAGCAGGAGTCATCGAGCCGAAAGAAGAAAGTTGGCGACTGGAGCCAGGTTAGGCCCCAACTGTTCGCTCTCCACCGTTGTGGAGGTTGCTCCGCGCTTTCGCTTTCTTCTTGATTCTCAGGTTGCCATTTCGGCTACTTCGTCGTTGAAGTAGTAAACTGCCCATGTGTAGAGGAGCCCGCACACGTCCGAGCGACATCCTTCAGATTTCGGACAACATGCAGGATGGAATACGTATCCGTAGTCGCTACACTGGCACCAAGGTGGCTGATGCCAATTCGTGAGGTGTGGTACGCGACGATCCACCTTATCATAGACCCACCCAGTGCCAGTTGTTCCGTTTGTGCCCACAACCACGAATATCTTGTCGGATCGTATCCCTGCTGCTCGGGCGAGTGAGACGACGAGAAGAGCCTTGTCAAAGTCATTTCCTTTTTCACTCTGTAATGTCTCCCGTGGAACCTGAACAATTTCGTCTCCCGCTAGGAGTCTTGAACCTGCGTAGACTGATACAAGGCCTGTCGATTTCACATAATACTCAACCCACGCCTCAATCGCGTCGAGTACCATCCAATCCGGACACTTGGGGTCCGGTGGCCCATGCGGACAGAGAAATGCATATTGGTCCCCTTGGAAGAGTTCTTTCACTTTCTGTTTAATGACCGGATCGTTCGGCGTTATGAATAGCTTGGCAAATTCAAACAATTCAGGGGAAGGTGCGGTCCCGGGTTCGAGAAGAATGCGCGGAAGAGCCACGTCGATCGCAACTGACTTGTTGGCTCCTGATCCGCCAGAGAATGCTTCAATCGCGACCCTGTGGGTGGCTGTTTCATACGAGTATCTGAGATCGACCTTGCCGTCATGACAGGCATTAGCCGGCAGGGGAAATAACTCGTGACCTACCACCGCCCCCTCCGATCGGACGAGCACGCTAGTGTTGTTCGCGATTAGTGGTCCCGCATTGCAGACTGACCAATTCACTGCGGTGGCGTACTCAGGCGTATCGTTAGCAGCTCCTCTAAGCCATCTCGAGTCGCTTTGTCCTGCGAGAATTGAGATCTGGAAACTCGCACTGGTCTTACTCGTAGCCACCTGATTCGTAGCCGTGGGAAGGCGCACACTCAAACTCACTGTGCCGCTCAGGAAAAGAGCGAGCAGAACCACAGCTATGACAGAAACGCCAGCAATAATCGTACGATCGCGGAGCCTCACGAGGCTCAATCCTCGACAGCCCAGTGTTGATCAGCTGGGGAGATAACGCTTTGGTTGAAACATCGCCTACCTTGTCTTGTTGCGTTCGTAGGCCTCCAGAAGCTGGTCGAGGAGCGCGTACCGTTCTTCTTTGGTCTGCACTGCGTCCTGGCGTGCTATCAACTCGGTGGGCGTCACATGTTCCCAGCCAGGGCGACCGTGAAACCGGACCATGAAGCGTCGGAACTGGCTACCGCAGACATTCGCGGAATCCGGCAGCCGACCCAGCCAGAACCGAACCGCAGGCTCAAGAATGTGGTCGACAACTTCTGGAAGCGCAACGGTCGCCTCGAGGCGACGCCGATAACCGCCCGCGCCCGACATAGTGAACAACTATCTCAGACGAAACTATCTAAGACGTTCCATTGACAAAGTGATGTCTTTCTACCCGCTTCGTCCGCAGACTCATGACGTTGGCGACAGTTCGCAACTGGACAAAACAAACCAGAATGTCCGCGTCACCAACACATTCTCCCATGCGTGCAATCGAGTCAAGCCTTATGTGACCAAGCACCGTCCACGGAGCAGAAATGTTCAGCTCGATAAGTAGAATCTGTGTGACGAGACATGCGTAGAGTTCTGTGGCTCTGGGGAAAGATCCGGTCGACTGGTCGCCATGGAATCGATAAGACACCGCCACGTGCGTCACCCTCTCGAGACCTCGAGCTCGTCGCAATAGCTGAGATAGCGCAACGAAGGAGATTGGACACTGAACGAAGCTTGGAGGCCGCGTTCGAGAAAGCGAGGTCCATACTCGAACGGGAAACAGCATCAGCACGTCCTGTCCAGACCTCGGAGTTACCGGCAGATCTCGAAGCGCGAGTCAGAGCCATGCCTGATCCTGAACAGAGAATACGTGCTATCGTAGAGTTCAAACTGTCCACTAGAACCCAATCGGGTCATC
>JAIQGC010000036.1 GCA_020072805.1 Terriglobia bacterium | reverse complement strand
ATGGGAATGCCCATCGGCGAACTCTCCACCGGCATCGGTTCCGAAAATCTTCCTTCCTCCACCGGCTCCGACGGCGGCTACGGCGCATTCGATCTCACCGCCGCCCCGCTTCCTCCGCAGGAGCAGCGCTTCTCCTTCGAACCCGGCTCGACTTTTGGCAGCCCTGCCGCCCCGCGCGTCTATCCCGTCATGGACTGGCCCGGCTCGCACACCGGCTCCTACGCCGACGCTCCCGCCACGCTCCCGCGCCCCGACGAAATCACCGACCTGAAACCGCTCGGCCAGGTCAGCTCCAGCTTCATCGTCGCCGTCAACGCCCAGGGTCTGTGGATCATTGACCAGCACGTGGCCCACGAGCGGATCCTATTCGAGCAGCATCTCGCCGCGCGCCGCGCCGGCAAAGTCGAATCCCAGCGCATGCTTATGCCTCTCATGGCCGAACTTTCCCCGCGCCAGCTCGCCGTTTTCGAAAAAATCGCCGAGGAACTCTCCGCCAACGGTTTCGAATCCTCCCTCATGGGCCCCCGCACCGTCGCCATCCAGGCCGTTCCCGCCGGCGTGGCCACCTCCGACGCCGAACAACTCCTCACCGAAATTCTCGATGGCATCGACCGCGAAAACGCCGCCATCTCCATTGACACGCTGCAGGCCAAAATTGCCGCCTCGACAGCCTGCCACGCAGCCATTAAAGTAAACATGCCGCTCGACCAGGCCAAGATGGATTGGCTCCTCGCCGAGCTGGCCAGGACCGACGCGCCCATGAGCTGCCCGCACGGCCGGCCCGTCGTTCTGCGTTATTCGGTCAAGGAGATCGAGCGCGCGTTCCACCGGATTTGAAACAAGTCAGCCATGTTGAGCGCAGGCGGCAAAAGCCTGCGCACGGAGAGAACGAATGACGGACACCAAGAAGACAGCGGTCATTTTCGGCCTGGCCAATAAGCGCAGCATCGCCTGGGCCATCGCGCAAAAACTTCACGCCGACGGCTGGCAGCTGGCCATCACCTGCCAGAACGAACGCCTGGAGCTCGAAGCCAAGGACCTCATCGCCGAACTTCCCGGCGCCGCCGGCTTCCGCTGCGATCTTTCGAACGACGAGCAGATCGCCAGCCTGTTCGAAACTCTCCGCGAGCGTTACGGCGTCCTCCACGGCGTCGTGCACAGCGTGGCCTTCGCTCCCGAAGCCGATCTCAAGGGTGATTTCGTCAACACTTCCCGCGAAGGTTTTCGAATCGCCCACGACGTCAGCGTCTATACCCTCATTGCCGTCTCTCGCGCCGCCGCTCCGCTGATGACTTCCGGCGGCGCCATCATCACCATGACCTATCACGGCGCGCAAAAAGTCGTCCCCAAATACAACGTCATGGGCGTGGCCAAAGCCGCTCTGGAAGCCACCGTGCGCTACCTGGCCAACGACCTCGGTCCCAAAGGCATCCGCGTCAACGCCGTTTCCGCCGGGCCCATCAAGACGCTGGCCTCGCGCGGCGTCGCCGGCTTTGTCGAAATGCTTCGCGTGCACGCCGAGCGCGCCCCGCTCAGGCGCAACGTCGAACCCTCCGAAGTCGGCGCCACCGCCAGCTTTCTGCTTTCCGACGGTGGCTCGGGAATCACCGGCGAAACGCTGTACGTCGATTGCGGTTCGAACATCATGGCGGTTTAGCGGCGCATTCGAAAAAAACCGCGCATGCGCAAACTCACCATCGCGATTGACGGTCCCGCCGGTTCCGGCAAGAGCACCGTCGCCCGCCAGGTGGCCGGCCTGCTCGGCTACCTCTATCTCGATAGCGGCGCGATGTACCGCGCGCTGGCGCTCAAGGCCCTCGACTGCGGCATGGCTCTCGACGGCGAATCCGCGCTCGCTACGCTGGCCCGCGAAACGCACATCGAACTGAAACCTCCCTCGCCGGAGCAGGCCGCCGCCGGCGTGAAAAACCGCGTATTTCTCGACGTGCGCGAAGTTACTTCCGAAATCCGCACCGAGCGCGTCGCCGAAGCCGCTTCGCGCATCGCCGCCATCGCCGCCGTGCGCCAGGTGCTCGTCGCCGAGCAGCAGCGGGCTGGCGCGGGAGGCGGCGTGGTCATGGAAGGCCGGGACATCGGCACCGTCGTTTTTCCGCGCGCCGAACTGAAAATCTTTCTCGAAGCTTCTCCGGAAATCCGCGCCGAGCGCCGCTGGAAGGAACACCAGGAAAAGGGCGAGTCGTTTACGCTGGCGCAGGTCGTCGAGGAAGTGCGCGAACGCGACCGCCGCGACCGCGAACGCCAGGTTTCTCCGCTGGTCCGCGCCGCCGACGCCGTGCTCGTGGACAATTCCGCCATGGACGCGGAAGAGACCGCTCGCCTGATTGTCCTGCTGGCCCGCGAGCGCGAAAAAGAGATCGTCTGACCACTGGAGGGAAGGGAATCATGAACCGCCTCGTTGCCCGTCTCGCTCTGTTCTCCATTCTGGGCGCATTCTGCGCGCTCGCTCCGGCTCGCGCGCAGCAGCCTGCGGCAGCTTCTGCCTCCACGGAAAAGAGCTCCCGGGAGACCGCGCGCGCTTTCCGCGCCTATCTCGACGAGGACTGGCGCCGTTGGATGGCGGAAAATCCGGAGATGGCCACGGAGACCGGCTTTCCCGGCCAGAACCGCCGCTGGACCGACGACTCCCCCGAAGGCATCGCCCGCCGCGCGGAAATGCTCGAGGCCAGCCTGAAACAATTGAAAAGTTTTTCCCGCGCGGCTTTGCCGGAATTCGAGCGCGTCAATTTCGATCTCTACATGCAGACGCTGGAAAACGCCGAAGCGGGGATGCGTTTTGGCGATGATCCCTTTCCGTTTCCTTCCGTGGCGCAGCGCAATCTGCTGATGCCCATGAATCAGATGGCCAACGTCGGCTCGCAGGCCGCCAGCACGCTGGCGCTCATGCCGCATCAGACCGTGGCCGACTACGAAGACATTCTCGCGCGGCTGGAAGCGCTGCCCCGCGCCGTTGAGCAGAATCTTGCTCTGCTGCAAGAGGGACTGAAGCGCGGCTACGCTCCGCCGCGCGTACCCTTGCGCGATCTTCCCAAGCAGGTTGCCGACCTCGTTCCCGCCGAGCCGCTGGCCAGCGCGCTGCTCGCGCCATTCAAAAAATTCCCGGCGGGATTCCCGGAGCCGGAACGCCTTCGCCTGACCGCGCGCGCCAAGGCGATTTATACGGAAAGTTTTGTCCCGGTTTTCGGCAAGCTGCACGACTATCTCGCGCAAACCTATCTCCCGGCCTGCCCCGCGGAGATTTCCACGCAATCCCTGCCCAACGGCAAGGCCGGCTATGAATTCCGCGTGCGCTGGCAGACCACCACGGACCTGACGCCCGCGCAGATTCACGAAATCGGCCTCGCGGAAGTGAAACGCATCCGCGCGGAAATGGATCAGGTGATCGCCGCGTCCGGATTCAAGGGAAGCTTTGCGGAATTCACCGCGTTCCTGCGCAGCGATCCGCGTTTTTATTACACTCGCGCGGAAGATTTGGAGAATGGCTACCGCGTCATCGTCAAGAAAATCGATCCGCAGCTTCCGCGGCTCTTCGGCAAACTTCCCCGGCTGACCTACGGCGTCACGCCCATCCCCGATTTCAAGGCGCCGTCGCAGACCACCGCCTACTACCAGCCCGGCTCGCCGGAAGCCGGCCGTCCCGGACAGTTCTTCGTGAACACCTACAAACTGGAAGCGCGGCCCAAGTGGGAGATGGAAGCGCTTTCCATGCACGAATCCGTTCCCGGCCATCATTTGCAGATTGCGCTGGGGCAGGAGATGGAAGGCGTTCCCGAATTCAGAAAAAATCTCGGCTATTCCGCGTTTACCGAAGGCTGGGGGCTTTATTCCGAAAGCCTGGGCGAGGAGATGGGTTTTTATACCGACCCCTATTCCAAATTCGGCCAGCTGACTTATGAAATGTGGCGCGCCGTGCGCCTGGTGGTGGATACCGGGATGCACTCGATGGGCTGGAGCAGGGAAGAGGCCATCGCCTTCTTCCGCGAAAACACCAGCAAGACCGATCAGGACATCGCCGTGGAAATCGACCGCTACATCGTCTGGCCCGGGCAGGCGCTGGCGTATAAACTCGGCCAACTGAAAATCCGCGCGCTGCGCAGCAAAGCGGAAAAAGAACTGGGCGCGAAATTCGACGTGCGGAAATTTCACGACGCCGTCCTGGAACAGGGGCCGGTGCCGCTCAATCTTCTGGAACAGCACGTCAATACGTGGATCGCCGGGCAAGCGGCGCGCTGAGGCGGCGGATTTTTCAGTCCGCCGAAAAATGCCGAGGGTCAGTTCCTCAGGGGCTAAAGCCCCTAGGTTTTGCGCTGGCGTTGTCAGGGCTGAAGCCCTGACCCCCTTTCGAGAGACAGCAAGATGTTCCTCCGGCGAGCCCATCGTCATAGCAAAAACTTCAAGTAATACTTTAAGATTCCGAAAAAAGAGACACCCCCCACCCCGGTTGTTTTCGTATGAGTGGCAAGTAAAGATAGTTACAGAGGAGAAGTCTGTAAGAGTGGCAAATACACGGGGTTGAAGTGGCGTGTTTTGATATTGATGCAGAGTGTTTGTAAGAGTGGCAAAGAAAGGGGTTGGAAGAGAGTGGCGAGTGGGCTGCTGTGGGTGGTTGGCGGGGAGCGAGGTTGGGGGCATTGGGGGACCTCTTGAAGCCGGAGCGGATGAGGCTCGGGCCTGCGGACAAAGTACTATTTTAGCATTGGGCGCAAGGGGGTACTAAATTCGAAACTGGTACGGGCGATGGTATGATGCGATTTTCAATCAGGTTGAGTGGAGTTTGAAGCAGATTCGGTGGGAGTAAGCGGAGGATGGGCGTGGCCCCAATTGTTGTCCGGGGTGCGGTGTAGGCGCACAGCCAAGAATGGCTGTGCCACAAAGAGCGGGCACGGCTCCGACTGCTGTCCGGGACACAGCCGGAGCAATCGTGCCGTGGCCCCACGGGAAATATACGACGGCGGCTCCCTGGATGGGAGCCGAAATTGTTTATGGGGGATTGTGGTGCGGAGCGGTGGATTGGGTGGTGAAAGAAAGAGGCCGGGCTGAAGCCCGGCCCCTACAAAGGCGGGAGAAAAGAAAGAGCCAGGCGGAGACGGCATCGACGCTGTGGACGGCGGAGAGGTACCAGGATGGGGCGTTGGTTTCGGGGATGCCGGTGCGGGTGGAGACGGTACGTGCGCATGAGGCTGAGGATGATGCGATTCTCAATCGCGGGTTGCGGGGAGCTTGAAGCAGATTTGGTTGAATAGGCGAAGAGCGGGCACGGCGAGCCGTGCCCCTACGGGAAATGGGCGGAATAACTAGAGACAGTTTACGTTGGCGCGGACATTGAGCCGAGGAACTCGCCGTTGGTTTTGGACTTGGTGAGGCGGCTGAGGAGCAGTTCCATGGCCTCGACGGTGGAAAGAGGGCTGAGGACTTTGCGCAGGACCCAAATGCGGCTGAGTTCGTCGGGCGGAAGGAGGATTTCGTCCTTGCGGGTGCCGGAGCGCTGAATATCAATGGCGGGGAAGACGCGCTTATCGGAGAGGCGGCGGTCAAGATTGATTTCCATGTTGCCGGTGCCCTTGAACTCTTCGAAGATGACGTCGTCCATGCGGCTGCCGGTATCAATGAGGGCGGTGGCGATGATGGTGAGGGAGCCGCCTTCTTCGAGGTTGCGGGCCGCGGCGAAGAAGCGGCGGGGGCGCTGGAGAGCGTTGGCGTCAATACCGCCGGAGAGGACTTTGCCGGAGGGCGGGGTGACGGAGTTATAGGCGCGGGCGAGGCGGGTGACGGAGTCGAGAAGGATGACGACGTCGCGCTTGTGCTCGACGAGGCGCTTGGCCTTTTCGAGGACCATCTCGGCGACCTGGATGTGGCGCTGGGGAGCTTCGTCGAAGGTGGAGCTGATGACCTCGCCCTTGACGGTGCGCTGCATGTCGGTGACTTCCTCGGGGCGCTCGTCAATGAGGAGAACGATGAGAGCGACTTCGGGATGGTTGGTGGTGATGGAATTGGCGATGGACTGCAGCATCATGGTCTTGCCGGTGCGGGGAGGGGCGACGATGAGGCCGCGCTGGCCCTTGCCCACGGGGCAGAGCAGGTCGAGGACGCGCCCGGTGAGGTTTTCCTTGGAGGTTTCCATCTTGAGGCGGCCCTGGGGATAGAGGGGCGTGAGGTTATCGAAGAAAATTTTGGAGCGGGCGACTTCGGGGTCCTCGAAATTGACGGCTTCGACTTTGATGAGGGCGAAGTAGCGCTCGCCGTCCTTGGGAGGACGGACCTGGCCGGAGACGGTGTCGCCGGTGCGCAGGTCGAACTTGCGGATCTGCGACGGGGAGACGTAGATGTCGTCGGGGCCGGGGAGGTAATTGTATTCAGGAGCCCGGAGGAAGCCGAAACCGTCGGGGAGGCATTCGAGCACGCCCTCGGAGAAGATCAGGCCGCTCTTTTCGGTTTGCGCGCGGAGGATCTGGAAGATCAACTCCTGCTTGCGCATGCCGGAGGCGCCGGGGATGTTCAGCTCCTTGGCGGTCTTGGCCAGTTCGGTGATGTTCTGTTCCTTGAGTTGCGCGAGACTGACGCTGCTCATATCGGTGCTTCCTTCGTGATCTTCGGGGATGCCGGTTTTCATAGGTGATTGCCTTAAGTTTCAGGATTGTGCTTTCGATTGGCGCGCCGCACTGGAGAGCGAAAAAACAGACTCGCCAGAAGGGGCAAACCAGACTTGCATTAACCTCATGCCGCATCGGAACCATCGAGACAAGCCGTCCGCAAGGCGGGCCGGCGAGGCACTCGACGCAGCTAGTTGGTCAAACTCTTGTCTTTCTCGGCGGAGCCGGTAAAAGGCTCGGCGACGGGCGCGATGGCGCCATTCTCCGTGATGACGATGGGCCGCTCCAGGGCAATCTGCAAAACATCATCCATGGTTTCGGCTAATTGAATCGTCAAACTGGAGAGGATCTCCTGGGGGATGTCCGCCAGGTCCTTCTCATTGTCCTTCGGAAGGATGATGGTACGCAAGCCCATTCGGTGGGCGGCCAGCAATTTTTCCTTGACGCCGCCGATGGGGAGAACCTTGCCGCGAAGGGTGATTTCGCCGGTCATGGCCAAGTCGCAGCGCACCGGGATGCGGGTGAGGGCGCTGACCATGGAGGTGCAGATGGTGATGCCGGCGGAGGGGCCGTCCTTGGGGATGGCGCCTTCGGGAACGTGCACGTGAATTTCGACGTTGCGGTAGAAGTCCTTGGGGAGGCCGAACTGCGCGGTGCGGGAGCGGATATAGCTCATGGCGGCCTGGGCGGATTCCTGCATGACGTCGCCGAGTTTGCCGGTGAGCGTGAGGCGGCCCTTGCCTTCCATGAGGGTGGTTTCGGTGGAGAGGACGCAACCGCCGACTTCGGTCCAGGCCAGGCCGGTGGCCAGGCCGATTTCGTTTTTCTTTTCGAGCCACATCTCGCGGTACTTGAGAATGCCGAGGAAATCCTTGATATTTTCGGGGACGATGGTGACGGCGAAGGCGGGGCCCTCGGTGACCACCTTGCGGGCGACCTTGCGGGTGATGTTCTGGATTTCGCGTTCGAGGCTGCGCACGCCGGCTTCGTGAGTGTAATGGCGGATGATGTGGAGCAGGCCGTCGTCGGTGAAATTCATCTGCTTATCGCTGACGCCGCAGGCCTGCCGGGCCTTGCGCACGAGGAAACGCTTGGCGATTTCCATTTTTTCCTGCTCGGTGTAGCCGGGGATGCGCAGGATTTCCATGCGGTCCTGGAGGGGCTGGGGAATGGTGTGCAGGACGTTGGCGGTGCAGACGAACATGACTTTCGAAAGGTCGTATTCGACGTCGAGGTAATGGTCGACGAAAGCGTGATTGAGTTCGGGGTCGAGAACTTCCATGAGGGCGGAGGACGGATCGCCGCGGAAGTCGGTGGACATTTTATCGACTTCATCAAGAACGAAGATGGGGTTGACCGTGCCGGCCTTCTTCATCATCTGGATGATCTGGCCGGGCAGGGCGCCGATGTAGGTGCGGCGGTGGCCGCGGACTTCAGCCTCGTCGCGGACGCCGCCGAGGGAGACGCGGACGAACTTGCGGCCGGTGGCGCGGCCGATGGAGGTGGCCAGGGAGGTTTTGCCGACGCCCGGAGGCCCGACGAAGCAGAGGATGGAGCCCTTGGGATTCTTGACGAGCTGGCGCACGGCGAGAAATTCGAGGATGCGTTCCTTGACCTTTTCCAGGCCGTAATGCTCGTCGTTGAGGATTTTTTCGGCGGCGAGGATGTCGCGGATTTCCTTGGAGCGCTTCTTCCAGGGCACGGCGATGAGCCAGTCGAGGTAGTTGCGGCTGACGGTAGATTCGGCGGACATGGGGGGCATCATTTCCAGGCGCTTGAGCTCCTGGACGGCCTTTTCATGGACTTCCTTGGACATGCCCAGGGAGTCGATTTTTTTGCGCAGTTCATCGATTTCGCTTTTTTCGCCGCGGCCGAGTTCCTTCTGGATGGCCTTGAGTTTTTCGTTGAGGTAATACTCTTTCTGGGCGCGTTCCATCTGGCGCTTGACGCGGGTATTGATGTTGCGGTCGACGTTGAGCTTTTCGATTTCGATTTCGAGGATGTCGGAGATGCGGTTGAGGCGCTCGACGGGGTCGGCCATTTCCAGCAGTTCCTGTTTTTCGTCGACGGGGAGCTGGAGATTGGCGGCGATGGTGTCGGAGAGGCGGGAAGGGTCTTCGACGCGGGCAGCGGCGATCATGGTTTCGTAGTTCATGCTCTGGGAGAGCTTGATGAACTGTTCGTAGAGGGCGGCTGTTTTCTGGACGAGCTGATCGGTCTGGGGAGTGGATTCGGAGCGGGCGGCGAGAACGCGGACGCTGGCGCGGAGGAAGCCTTCCTCGTTGGCGACGGAGACGGTCTGGGCGCGCTCGACGCCTTCGACCAGGACGCGGATATTGCCGTCGGGCAGCTTGACGCTCTGGACGATATTGGCGAGGGTGCCGACGGCGTAGATTTCCTCGGCCTTGGGGTCGTCGACGGAGGCGTCGTGCTGGGTGGCCAGGAAGATTTTCTTTTCGCCGGCGAGGGCCTCTTCGAGGGCGCGCACGGAGGCTTCGCGGCCGACGATAAAGGGAGTCATCTGAAGAGGAAAGATGACCATATCGCGCACGGGCATCATGGGCACGCGCTTGATTTCCTGTTTTTCCCTGTTGAACATGAGACCCCTGAACTACGGAGCTCGGAGCGGCCTTAGCCGGCCTTCTCGAGCAAACTCCAGTTGATTTCGTGGCCGCGGACCATATCGGCGGTGACGACAAATTCGCGCGACTTGCGCTGCATGGGCAGGTTGTACATGAGTTCGAGCATCAGATCCTCGAGAATCATGCGCAAACCGCGGGCGCCGACCTTGCGTTGCATGGCCATTTCGGCGACGGTTTCGAGGGCGTCGTCGGTGAAGCGCAGGCGGACATTTTCAAATTCGAAGAGGCGCTGGTACTGCTTGAGCAGGGCGTTCTTGGGCTCGGTGAGGATGCGCACGAGGGCGGTCTTGTCCAGGTCGCTCATCACGCCGATGACGGGAAGGCGGCCGACAAATTCGGGGATCAGGCCGTAGCGGATGAGATCGGTGGGCTGAACCTGATCGAGGAGTTCGGTGTTGCGGCGCAGGGTGGAAGCCGGGGTGGCGTCGGTATGGAAACCGAGGGAGCGGCGTCCGGCGCGCTTTTCGATGACTTTTTCGAGGCCGACGAAGGCGCCGCCGCAGATGAAGAGAATATTGGTGGTGTCCACCGGGGTGAATTCCTGGTGCGGGTGCTTGCGGCCGCCCTGGGGAGGAACGTTGGCGATGGTGCCTTCGAGAATCTTGAGCAGGGCCTGCTGCACGCCCTCGCCGGAAACGTCGCGAGTGATGGAGGGATTTTCGTCTTTCTTGGCGATCTTGTCGATCTCGTCAATATAGATGATGCCCTGCTGGGCTTTCTGAACGTCGCCGTCGGCGGCCTGCAGCAGCTTCAAGATGATGTTTTCGACGTCCTCGCCGACGTAGCCGGCTTCGGTGAGGGTGGTGGCGTCCACGATGGCGAAGGGGACGTCCAGCATGCGGGAAAGGGTTTGCGCGAGGAGAGTCTTGCCGGTGCCGGTGGGGCCGATGAGCATGATGTTGGACTTGGTGAGCTCGACTTCGCCGGGCTGCTTGTTGAGGAAGATGCGCTTGTAGTGGTTGTAGACGGCGACGGCGAGTTTTTTCTTGGAGCGGTCCTGGCCGATGACGTAGCCATCGAGAAACTGTTTGATTTCCTGGGGGCGGGGAAGGCGCTTGGCGGGGGAGGTAGCGGGCTGTTCCTTTTTCTCGTCGTCGAGGATGGTCTGGCAGACGTTGACGCACTCGTTGCAGATGTAGGCGCGGGGATAGTCGGAAGGCGAACTGATCAGTTTTTCGACCTGTTCCTGCGATTTATGGCAGAAGGAACAGCGCAACGGCTCGTCTGGATTAAATTTTTTCACCGGTGTACCGGCCCCTTGAAAGCGCCCCTACAGGAAGGCGCTCTATTTGTCATTCTAGGCTGAACTGGCCGCGGCGCGCAGGAAAAAGGGCTGCATGACTACAAGTGCGCAACAGCGGGTTGATGTCTCCAAAACTTAGACTGAACAGGCGGCGAAAGAGAAACGCAACGGGGACAGGCGGTGCGTTCTAGCGCTGCTTGTAAATGATGTCGTCAATGATTCCGTATTCCTTGGCCTGCGCGGCGCTCATGATGTAATCGCGCTCGACGTCCTTTTCGATTTTATCGAGCGGCTGGCCGGTGTGCTGGGCGAGGAGTTTATTGAGCATCTCGCGCATGCGAATGATTTCCTTGGCATGGATGTCGATGTCGGTGGCCTGTCCGCCGAGGCCGCTCATCCAGGGCTGGTGAATGAGGATTCTGGCGTTGGGCAGGGCGAAGCGCTTTTTGGGCGCGCCGCCGGCGAGCAGGACGGCGGCGATGGAAGCGGCCTGGCCGACGCAGGTGGTGACCACGTCGGGCTTGACGAACTGCATGGTGTCGTAGATGGCCAGGCCGGCGGTGATGGAGCCGCCCGGGGAATTGATGTAGATCTGAATGTCTTTTTCGGGGTCTTCGGCCTGCAGAAAGAGCATCTGGGCGGTGGCCAGATTGGCGACGTGGTCGTCAATGGGCGTGCCGATGAAAATGATGTGCTCTTTGAGGAGGCGGGAATAGATGTCGTAGGCGCGTTCGCCACGGCTGGTCTGTTCGACCACCATGGGAATCAGCGTCGTGCCGTTATAGGAAGGATCGTTGTTGTTTTTCATGGTTTGGGAAATTCCGTCCGAAGGACCCGGATTCGCTCTGTTCCTTACTTCGCTTCCGCCGCGGCGACCGTTTGAATCCGGGAATTCTGCGCGAGCCAGTCGAGAGTCTTGTCGCTTCGCAGCTTGGCTTTCATCCTATCGAGCGACCCCTGCTTTGTCAATCGAGCGCGGAGGTCGGTTGCGGAATCGCCACTGTGGGAAGCGAGGTGTTCGAGTTCGGCGTCGACGTCGGCTTCGGAGACATCGATTTTTTCCTCGGTGGCGATGCGGTCGACGATGAGTTCGGCCTTGACGTCGTCGCTGGCCTTCTCCTGCTGGCGGCTGCGCAGGCCGGCCCAGTCCATATTGACGGCGCGGGGGTCCACGCCCTGCTGGGCGAGCGAGCGCAGGACGCGTTCGATGCGCACGTCCATCTGGTGTTCGACGAGGGCCTGGGGCACGGGGAAGTCATGCAGCTTGACGAGGGCGGCCAAGAGCTTCTCGCGGACCAGTTCCTTGCTGCGGTGCTCGATGGAGTGCTCCATGCGCTTGCGGATATCGGCGCGAAGCTCTTCGAGGGTGGACAGGTCGCTCACGTCCTTGGCGAATTCGTCGTTGAGTTCGGGGAGCGTCTTGGTTTTGAGGCCGAGCACGTCCACGGCGTACTGAAAAGTTTTGCCGGAAAGCTTGGCGTCGGGATAGTCGGCGGGATAGACGACGGAAAATTCCTTGTGATCGCCGGCTTTGACGCCCAGGAGATTTTCGTTGAAGGCTTCGAGGGTTTCCTCGGCGCCGAGATGGCAGAGGACGCGATCGGCTTCGATGGGATCGCCGCCCTCGGAGGGGGTGCCGTGGAGCTTCATTTCGACGAAATCGCCTTTTGCGGAGGCGCGGCCTTCGAGGGGAGCGAAAGAAGAGGCGCGCTCGCGCATCTCTTCGAGAGCCTTGGCGACGTTGTCGTCGGTTAGCGGGGTCTCTTCAATTTGGATTTCGAGGCCCTTGTATTCGGCGAGCTTGATTTCGGGAAGAACTTCGAAGATGGCGCGGAACTTGAGCGGGCCGCCGTCAGCGTAGTCCAGCTTGTCGACTTGAGGCTGGGAGACGGGGGTGAGGTTCTGCTCGGTGACTGCTTTTTCGACGTGCTCGGGGACGAGCGATTGCAGGACTTCGCCCTTGATCTCGTCGGCGAAGCGGCGGCGGATGAGCGAGAGGGGGGCTTTACCGGGACGGAAGCCGGGGACGCGGGCGACGCGGGCCATTTCCTTGGCAATTTTGTCGGTGGCCTTGGCCACAACTTCGGCGGCAATTTCCAGATCCAGTTCGCGCCGGCAGGTTGCTTCGCTCATCGTTGGTCCTCTGTCGCTTTCTTGCTCGAATTTCGGTTCAGGCGGGCTGCTGGGTCCGGGCTGGCCGGGGGCCGCAGTCGCTGTTGCTGCCAGGGAAAATGGCGCGTCCGCTTGTTCGCACTCTCACAGCTTCATGGGCAACGGGAAGTGCCAGGAAGGCCAGACGGCGAGGAAGCAACGCAAGATAAAGTATAGGGCAGGGTGTGAGGGGCAGTCAACGGCGGGAGGAGGGGAGATGGGGACCGATGAAGACTGCGCTTTTTCATGTAAACCGCGGCTACGATGGTGCAAAGCTCATGCGGGTATCTTGGCGACGCGAGGCCCCCGCGGTGATTCCGCTTGTCCAGTAACCCGACTTACCGGGAGTTGAGAACGAGGCAAGCGAATCATCGCCCGGCTATGACACTGAGAGCACTTGCTTTTATCGCTTGGGCTAAATATCATTCGCGCCATGCGGAGTGGGGATCTCGCCGGGGTATATCAAGCCAAAACGTACGAAGAACTCTTGCGATTGGCGATGGAATCAGACCAATTGACTTCCGAGGCCCAAGCCTTTCTCACAAGGGAATTAGGAATGCGTGGAATTAGCGCGGAAAAGATAAGCTCTTTTCGCGAAGAAGAGAATCTGCGCAGAATTGGGACTCGCGGGCAAACTGATAATGTCGCGCCCCAGATAGTTCCGGCGCCACTGCTTTCCCAGATGGCTACAGCACCACCGTGGCGACCGAAAGCTGCGGGGCACATCGCTTTCTTCTTTGGTCCTGTCGCAGGTGCACTGGTCGTGGCCGTTAGCCTGCGCCGTATGGGCCACGAACAAATCGCCAAGAAGGTTATGCTCCTCGCACTAGGCGTGACGGCAGCGGAGGTTGGGGTTCTGTTGCTCATTCCCGAGTTCCTGTCACGGTTCGTAGCATTCGGTGCACATGTCGCATTCTTATTGATTTTCCCTGTCCTAATGGAGAAGGAATTCAGCGAATGGCAAGCCACTCACCCAAATGCCATGCCCTCCAACGGTTGGAACGCGATCGGATGGGGCCTGGTTGGAAGTGTTCTGTTCTTGGTGATTGCCTTTCTTGTGTTTTTAGGGCTATCTGCGCTGCTCCCCTCATATTTCTAAAGTCCTGATTAACGTACTTACCGGACATATGAAATCGCCCTACAGTCAGCATTCGCGAATGAACTTTGCAGGCACTCCAGCCGCAACGTAAGTCAAAGCAAGGCAAGAGGGGTAGTCAGGAACAGGCCTAACTCCTGTCCCACCAACATGAGACGGGTGGAGGCGATGGTTGACAACGCAACTTAATGTATAATTGGGGGACCTGGAAGGAGTAGTCGGATGAAAAACAGCGCGATTTTGTTGTTGCAGTGCCCGGACCAGAAGGGGCTGAACGCGGCCCTGGCGGAATTTATTTATAAGCATGACGGCAATATTCTGCATTACGAGCAGCACGTGGACAAGGAAGAGGGATTGTTTCTGGCGCGGATCGAATGGGACCTTGCAGGGTTCCGGATGGAGCTGAAGGATTTTCCGCGGGAGTTTGGGCCGATTGCGGAGAGGTTGCGGGCGAAATGGGACCTGGCGCAATCGGCGCACAAGCCGCGGGTGGCGCTGCTGGTTTCGAAATACGACCATTGCCTGGTGGATCTGCTCTACCGGTGGCACAGCGGGGAGCTGCGCTGCGAGATTCCGCTGATCCTGAGCAATCATACGGATGCGAAGCGGCATGCGGATTTCTACGGGATACCCTATCACGTGATCGCGGTGAGCAAGGAGAACAAGGCGGAGGCGGAGCGGCGGCAACTGGAGCTGCTGCGCGAGAATGGCGTGGAGCTGGTGGTGCTGGCGCGGTACATGCAGGTGCTTTCGGCGGAATTCATCCGGCATTATCCGAACCGCATCATCAATATTCACCATTCGTTTTTGCCGGCGTTCATCGGGGCCAAGCCGCACCATCAGGCGTTCGAGCGGGGCGTGAAGCTGATCGGGGCCACGGCGCATTACGTGACGGAAGTGCTGGACGACGGGCCGATCATCGAGCAGGGAGTGGCGCGGATTTCGCACCGGGACGAGCTGGAGGATCTGGTGGCCAAGGGGCGGGACCTGGAGAAGGTGGTGCTGTCGAAGGCGGTGGGATGGCACGCCGAGAGCCGCATTATTCTGCATGGGAAGAAGACGGTGATTTTCGACTAGAAGCAGTGACTTGTGACTCGTGATTGGTGACTCGTGGGAAGAGCACCGGTCGCTGGGTAGATTCGGGATTCGGGCTAAGAAGAAGTCCGGGTGGTCTGCGGGTTTAAATTTTCCCCACACATTGAAGTTGAGATCCTTTTCGACAGGAGTCGGAATCTTCGATCGTCCCGGTAAAAGGCACCGGGACTCAGGATGACAGCGCTTGTTTTTTGTGGAGTCTGTCAGGGCGGGCCGGGTTGTGCCCTGGTGTCCGGTGCGTCATGGCCGGGGTGTGTCAGGGTACCGGGGAGCGGGCCAGGGCGGCGGTGAGGTCGGCGTGGAGGAGGTGGTGGAAGAGGTATTCGCCGGCTTCGCGGCGGACGGAGAGGCGTCCGGCGAGATAGGCGCGGGAGGCCAGGCCGCGCTGGACGGAATCGCAGATGGCCATGTCCTCGTCCTGAACTTTTTCGCTGACGGCGATGCTCTGGCGATTGCGGGCTTCGGTGGCGGGGGAGAGGTCGGAGAAATAGTAGTCGAAGATGACGGCGCATTTGTTGACGCCGAGGGGGAGGACGAGGTTGGTGTCCATGACGCCGGCGTAGGAGTTGATCATGAAATTGGGATAGATCCAGAGGTAGAAGGCGCGGCCCTGGCGGGTGGCGGCCGTGGCGGCGTCGGAGGAGTTATCCGAGGCGAGGGGGCTGGATTGCAGGCAGCAGCGTTCGTAGTTTTCGATGGTGTAGTTGGGATAGTCGATGACGCTGCTGAGATCCTTATGGGCGTGGGGGACGTGATAGCCGCCGTCGAGGTAGTTGTCGATATAGACCTTCCAGTTGCAGTTGAGGGTGTAGACGCGGCGGTCGAAGAAGCGGAGAGATTGGGAGAGTTCGAGGGGAGCGGTGAGCGGGGCGGCCTGGCCGAGGAATTCGGCGAGGGGGGCGGCGCGGCCATCGAGATTGACGAAGATGAAATTTTCCCAGACATCCAGGCGAACGGGGATGAGGCCGTTCTGGGCGCGGTCGAAATCGCGGACGCCCTCGAATTCGACCATGCCCTTGAGGGCGCCGTCGGTGCCATAGGTCCAGCCGTGATAGGGGCAGCGGAAATTCTTGGCGCAGCCGCGGGCTTCGGGAACGACGGCGGCGGCGTGATGGCGGCAGACGTTGAAGAAGGCGCGGAGGACGCCGTCCTCGCCGCGGGCGACGACGAGGGGTTCGCCGGCGACATCGGCGGTGAAGAATTGGCCCGGCACGCGGACCTGATCGGCGCGGCCGGCGACCTGCCAGGCGCCGGCGAAGACGGCGTCGCGTTCGAGAGCGGCGATGCGCTCGTCGAAATACCAGGGAGCGGGGATGGTCCAGGCGCGCTCCAGGGAGGTTGAGGGATTGTAGAGACTCAGGATTTCACGCACGCTTTGGCCCATGACCGTATCCTTGAATTGGAATCATTGCGCGCCGGGAAGACGGCGGTTATTGACAAGCAGTCATATCGCAAAACGGGGCGGGAGAAAAGGGGAAAGCCCCGGTTTATGAAAAAAAAGATATGGTGCGGGAGAAGGGATTTGAACCCCTATGGCCTTGCGGCCGCCAGCTCCTAAGGCTGGTGCGTCTGCCAGTTCCGCCACTCCCGCGCGGAGGGGACCTGCACATCAACACTATACCGGGAGTGGCGGGGAATGAACCAGTCCCTTGCGAGGCTGGTGTGATGGAGAGGGGAATAAGGTATAAGAGGGGAAAGAGACCTGTGCGGGCGGTAAAGCCGCGAAACCCCGGGAAAGGAATCCAGCGATGATCGTGCAGAGCCGCGAAGATTGTTTTCTGCTGATCCGGCAGACCGATCATGCGGCGCTGTCCGGGGAGTTCGCGACAGAATGGGGCAACGAGACGTTTGCGCGGCCGGAGCCGTTCGAATCGTTCCGGCTGGCTGCGGCGGAGCACGACAACGGGTGGCGGGAATGGGATGAGAGTCCGCGGATCGATCCGGCAACGCGCGAGCCGTGGCAATTCACGGCCGTGGCGATCGCGGAGCACCTGTCGTTCTACCAGCAGGGGATCAAGAATGTGCTGAAACTGGATTGGTACGCGGGGTTGCTGGTGAGCATGCACTGCACGGGAATTTATTCGCAGCGCTACGGGACCGACCCGGGGCTGAAGCTGGAGCGGTACTCGCCGGAGATGGAAGCGATTGTGAAGGGCTTTCGCGAGCGGATGGAGGATCAGCAGCAGCATCTGCGCGGGCAATTGGGCGCGGGGAAGGGATTCGGCGAGGCGGAGGAGCGCGCGCTGTGGGCCAACTATAAGAGATTGCAGATGGTGGACCGGCTTTCGCTGTATTTCTGCATGGCGCCGCCCGCGGCCGGGACGCTGGCTCCGGCGCCGCTCGATGACCAGCAGGACGCGCAATGGCAGTTGCGGCCCAGCGGAGAGAATAAGGTGACAATTGCGCCGTATCCGTTCCGGCGGGAGGCGCTGGAGATGGGCATCAAGGCGCGGCGGATTCCGCGAAGGAGTTACCGCGACGATGCGGAGTTGCGCGAGGCGCTGGGGCAAGCGAAAGAGGAGTTGCTGGAGTTTACGATTAGCGCGAAGTAGAAGCGAAATGGGGCGTGTTGCCAACAGTTACGGTTGAGATCCTTTCCGACCCGGTCGGAATCTCCAATCGCTGCGCTCAGGATGACAGCGTATTTTGAACCTTAGTTATTTCTTGACGTGGCAGGCATTTTTTTCACTGGTTTTTCCTTCCTGTTTTCCAATTCCATCAATCCAATTGCTTGCCGCGTGTTTCGGGGAGCGCGAGCGTGAGCAGGGCGGCGAGGAAGAAGGCGGCGGCCTGCAAGAAGAAGGCGGGGCCGAGCCCGTAGTGTTTGGCGAGGGCGCCGACGGCAAAGGGAGCCGCGGCGGAGAGGCCGCGGCCGATGTTGTAGCTCAAGCCCATGGCGGCGGCGCGGATTTCTCCGGGAAAAATTTCGCTGGCGATGGCGGCGTAGCCGGAAAAGAAGCCGGTGCCGAAGAAGGCCACCAGCGGGCCCAGGAGCAGCAGCCAGAGGGGGCGGTGGACGGAGGCGTAGAGGGGAACGAGGGCGGCGGCGGTGAGCAGATAGAGGAAGTAGGGTTTTTTTCTGCCGATGGCGTCGGCGAAGAAGCCGAAGAGGGCGTAGCCGAGCCATTTGCCAAAAGTGAGCAGAAGGAAAAAGGAGGTGGTCTTGACGAGGCTGAGGCCGCGGCCGCCCTGTTCGACGGGGAGCGAAAGGTAGGCGGGAATCCAGGTGAAGAGGCCCCAATAGCCGAACATGCCGCAGGCGTTCATGGCCGTGGCCAGGAGGCCGTTGCGCAGGACGGGGCCGCGCAGAAGTTTCCAGGGGGAGGAGGGTGGCTGGGAGGATGGCGATTGTGATTGCGATGCGGAGGAGCGGCTGCGCTGGAGCCAGAGTTCCGGCTCGGGGACGCGGCGGCGAATCCACAGAACGAGGAGAGCGGGGAGAACACCGACGAAAAATACGGCGCGCCAGCCGAAATGGGGGAGAACGAAGAGGACGACGAGGGCGGCGATGGCTTCGCCGATGGCGTAGGCCGACTGCATAAGGCCGAGGGCTTTGCCGCGATGCGCGGGGCGCCAGGTTTCGGCGATGAGCGCGGCGGCGGTGGTCCATTCTCCACCCATGCCTAGGCCGAGGAGGAAGCGGAAGGAGGCGAGCTGGGTGACGTTGTGGGAGAGGCCGCAGGCGGCGCTGGCGAGGGAATAGACGAGGATGGAGAGCATGAGGGAGCGGGTGCGGCCGATGCGGTCGGCGACGACGCCGAAGAGGAAGCCGCCGATAGCCGAGGCAGCGAGGGTGAGGGAGTTGAGGAAACCGGCGGTGGCGGTGTCCATGCCGAAATTGCGGATGAGGTAGGTGAGGACGAGGGAGTAGAGCATGACGTCCATGGCGTCGAGCATCCAGCCGAGGCCGCCGGCGACGAGGGACTGGCGCTCGGGGGCGGAGGCTTGGGCGAGCCAGGAGAGGCTGAAGATGCCACGCGGGGATTGGGCAGCGGGGGAGGAAGAGTCGGCGGGGTTGGTCATGCGCAGGGGCGCTCCTGGGTGCGGAGTGATTGTAGCGGAAGAGGTCGGGGATGGGGAGCGGCGGGGAAAGAAAAAGAAAAGCAGCGCCGGCAATCCTGTTTCCGGGGCGCCGACCGCGCGGAATGGCGCGCATCGGTAAGTAACTCACAGGAACAGTTATCGTTCGGAAAAATTGTTGCGGCGGAGCGCCCGCTCTATAGTCGAAGTTGTCCCCCCGGGGGAAGAACGCTGCGGGGGGCGTTTTGTATTTTGGGGTGCGCCGCGGAGAAGGATGAATCCGCAGGCGCTGGGCATGTAGTTGCCTGCCTTTCCGTGGGGAGAGGCTCGCCGGTCAAGGTCCAGTTTGCGGTCGAGGGAAGACGCCTTGAGAAAGATTCGGCTGCGCACAAAATTTCTCCTTTCGCTGGTGGCGATCTCCGCCGGGCTGAGCAGCGCGGCGCTGTGGATCGTGCGCTACAGCGTGGAGATACAGTTGCGCCAGACGCTCCGGGACGACCTGCAATACTCGATCAATACCTACCAAAGTTTCGAACGGCAGCGGGAATTGGCGCTGACGCGGTCCGCGGAATTGCTGGCGGATCTGCCCATCGTGCGGGCCTTGATGACCACGCGGGACGCCGCCACGATTCAGGACGCCTCCGCCGGCATCTGGCGCACGAGCGGCAGCGATTTGCTGGTGCTGGGCGACCGCATGGGCCGGGTGGCGGCCTTGCAGGCGAGCGACGGGGCGATGGCGCGAGGCACCGCGCAGGAATTGCTGCAACATTCGCTGCGCCGAGCGGAGGCGCGCAATTGGTGGTACAGCGGCGGGCATCTTTTCGAAGTGTGGATTCAGCCCATCTATCTGGGCGCGGCCTCGGAAAACTCGGCCATCGGCTATCTGGCCGTGGGACATGAAATCGATGGGCGGGCCGCGCGGGACTTCGGCAATCTGGCGGCCAGCGAAGTGGCGTTCCGCTATGGAGGGACGCTGGTGGCCAGCACGCTGCAACCCGTGCAGCAGGCGGAGTGGACGCGGCAGATGGGCGGAGGCGTGGGAGTCCAGCAGCTGGAGCCGCAGGAGGTGGCCCTGGGAAGCGAGCGCTATCTGGTGACCAGCATGCGCCTGTTTTCCGATGACGGCGAGCCTGTCTCGCTGAGCGTTTTACGGTCGCTCGATAAGGCCGCGGGATTTCTCCGCGAGCTGAACCGTCTCCTGCTGGGGCTGGGAATTGTGACGGTGCTGGCCGGAAGCCTTCTGGCCTTCTGGATTTCGGACACGTTCACCCGGCCGCTGGCGAATCTGGTCGTGGGAGTTCGCGCGCTACAGCACGGTGACTTCAACTATCCGCTGGAGAGCGGGGGAGGGGACGAAGTGGCGGAAGTGACCGGAGCCTTCGACCGCATGCGCAGCAACCTGAAGAAGACGCTGGGTGAGCAGAGGCAACTGGAAGAGCGCATCCGGCAGGGCGAGAAGATGGAGGCGGTGGGCCGGCTGGCCGGAGGAGTGGCCCATGACTTCAATAATCTGCTGACCATCATCGTGGGCAACGGGGATATTCTGGCCGACCGCGTGGGCAGCGACGCCCGCAGCCGGCGCAGCGTGGAGCAGATGCAGAAGGCCGCGGGGAGGGCGGTGACGCTGACCAGGCAACTGCTGAGCTTCAGCCGGAAGCAGATGCTGCAGCCGCGCATCCTGGATTTGAATGCGGTGGTCGCGGACATGGGCAAGATGCTGCCGCGATTGATCGGGGAGCACATCGAATTTGTTTTCCAGCCGGGCCCGGAGGCGGCCACGGTGTACGCCGATCCGGGGCAGATCGAAGTGGTGGTGCTGAATCTGGCGGTGAACGCGCGCGATGCCATGCCCGGGGGAGGCCGGATCGTGGTGGGCACGCGAACCGTCACCCTGGACGAAGCGGAGGCGAACAAGCGCCCGCCGCTTTCGCCGGGGCGGTACGTGCTGCTCTCCGTGGCGGACCAGGGCCATGGCATGGACGCGGAAACCAAAGCGCACATCTTCGAGCCGTTCTTCACCACCAAGGATGTGGGCAAGGGAACCGGGCTGGGCCTGGCGACAGTCTATGGCGTGGTGCAGCAGAGCGGCGGTTTTATCCGCGTGGAAAGCGCTCCGGGAGAGGGAGCGACATTTGAAATCTATTTGCCCGTGTCCGCAGGAGAAGAGGCAACGACGGGGGAAGAAAGCAGGGCGGCGGAGATTCCGCGGGGGAATGAAACCGTGCTGGTGGTGGAAGACGAAACGGGGGTTCGTGAGCTGGCCGCCGACTTTCTGAGGGAAAACGGGTATTGCGTTCTGGAAGCGAAGGACGGGGTGGAAGCGATGGAGGTTGCCGCGCGGCACGAAGGAACCATTCACCTGCTGGTGAGCGACATGGTCATGCCGCGCATGGGCGGGCTGGAACTGGCCGGGCAATTGAAGGCGCTCCGTCCGGGTACGAAGGTGGTGTTCATGTCCGGCTATTCCGAGTATTCCACGGGGCAGCCGGAGGGGGAGTCGGCGCAGGCTCGCCCGCTGCAAAAACCGTTTTCGCGGAAAACGCTGGTGGAGAAAGTGAGCGCGGTTCTGGCGGGGGGATGAGGGTTTCAGCGGGCTGCAAATATGCGGAGAGAGGAGGCCTGGATGCGAAGCAAGGGCAGCAGGAGAAGCCGTATGCGGATGTGCGTCGCCGGAGGATTGTTGCTGCTGAGCGCGGCTTCCGCGCGGGCGCAGGAGGCGCCGGCGCAGGCCGCCACGGCCGCGTCCGCGGCAACAGAACTGAAGTTGCTTGTGGAAACGCTGCACGAAGTGCAGGCGCAGGTCCAGGCCTTGCACGGGCAGATGAGCGAACTGCGCAGTGAAGATCAGGGATTGCGGGAGGAAGTGCTGGCGCTGCGGCGGGAGCTGGAGCTGGTCCGGGGGCAGCAAGCGCCGCCCGCGCCGCCGCAGGAGGCAGTCTTTCCGGTGACCCCGGGAGCGGCCGGTGGTCCCGCGCCCGGGCAGGGGTTGAGCGTCCCGGAACGCCTCGACCGGCTGGAAGAGAATCAGGAGCTGGCCGACGGCAAGATCAACGATCAGGTTCAGACCAAGGTGGAAAGCGGGTCGAAGTACCGGCTGCGGCTTTCCGGGATCGTGCTGCTGAATCTCTATGGCAATCGCGGCGCGGTGGACAATCAGGATTTTCCCCAGTTCGCAGTTGCCCCGCAGGCACTCGATTCGAAAGGAGCTTTCGGAGGCTCTCTGCGGCAGTCGCAGATTGGGTTGCAGGTATTTGGGCCGGACATCGCCGGGGCGCGCAGCAGCGCCGATTTGAAATTCGATTTTGCGGCGGGCTTTCCCGGAGTGCCTTACGGAAACTCGACGGGGCTGATGAGACTGCGCACCGGCACGATTCGCCTGGATTGGGCCCATACGTCCCTGGTGGCGGGGCAGGATCACCTGTTTTTCGCGCCGCTGGCGCCTTCGTCCATCGCTTCTCTCGCCGCTCCCGCGTTTTCCTATGCCGGGGCCTTGTGGAGCTGGACGCCGCAGGTGCGCATCGAGCATCGCGTTGGGTTGCCGGGCTCCAGCAGCTTGCTGCTGCAAGGCGGCATTCTGGATTCGATTTCAGGGGAACTGCCCGCGAACGAATATTTCCGCGCGCCTACGAACGGCGAGAAGTCCGACCAGCCGGCTTACGCCGCGCGGGTGGCCTGGAGCCGTCCGTTTTTCGGGCGGAGCGTGAGCGCTGGCGTGGGCGGTTATTATGCCCGCCAGGATTGGGGATGGGGACGCAGCGTGGATGCCTGGACGGGAACCGCGGACGCGCTGCTGCCGCTTGGAAAATTCTTCGACCTCAGCGGGGAGTTTTACCGCGGCCGCGCCGTGGGAGGCCTGGGCGGAGCCATCGGCCAGACGGTGCTCGTGAGCGGGCTGCTCGCGGACCCGGCGACGATGGTGCAGGGGCTGAACTCGATGGGCGGTTGGGTGCAGCTGAAATTCAAGCCCCGGGCCAAATTCGAAATCAACGCCGCCTACGGGCAGGACAATCCCTTTGCGAGCCAGATCCGCCTGTTTTCTTCCCTGCCGATTTTCTACGAGTCCGTGCTGGCGCGGAACCAAGCGACCCTGGCGAATTTTATTTATCAGCCGCGCTCCGATGTGCTTTTTTCTGTGGAGTACCGCCACCTGCGCACCACGGAGAGTTACGGCGAATTCAATACGGCGAACCACCTGAACGTGGTTCTGGGGTACACATTCTGATGCGCACAGCACAGTGGACACGGATCTTCCGGAAGGGGATATGCCTTGGAGGGATCTGTTTCTGCGCCGGGGCAGGCGCGGCGGCCGCACAGCGCCTGGCCGTCAGCGGGGAAGTGTCCATCGTGAAGCACAAAGCGGGCGGGGAGAAGGACGGAGGTGAACGCCTGGCCGATGCCTCGAACGTGGTGGTCTGGCTTACGCCGCTGGAGCCGTCCGCGGAAGTTCCGCCGGGCGCGCCGCGCACAGGACAAGCGCTGCGCCTGACCCAGCAAAACAAGAGTTTCGAGCCGCATCTTCTGGTTGTGCAGACCGGCGCCGAGGTGCAGTTTCCCAACAAGGATCCTTTTTTTCACAATGTCTTTTCGCTGTTCAACGGCAAGCGCTTTGACCTGGGTCTCTACGAAGCAGGGACCAGCCATACCGTGCATTTTGATCGCGCGGGTGTGAGCTTCTTGTTTTGCAATATTCACCCGGAGATGAGCGCGATTGTCGTGGCGGTCCCCACGCCATACTTTGCCGTTTCCGAACGCTCCGGGCGGGTGACGCTGCGCGATGTGGTGGCGGGAAGCTACCGCTTGCACGTGTGGTATGAGCGGAGCAGCGTGGAAGAGCTGAAAAAGTTGGAGCGGGTTGTGACGATTTCGGAGACCGCCCACACGCTGGACCCGATCGAACTCGCCGAGAATCCCCAGTTCACGCTGTCCCACAAAAATAAATACGGACAGGATTACGTTCCACCCGCCAGCCCCGGCTATGTCCGTCCTTAATCCGCGCCGATAGCAAGTGCGGCACGCGAATTCCTGCTTTATGATGCATGGTCTGCCCGCCGGAATGAGGTGTGAGTACGGCGGGGATGGGGTGGCAGTGTGGGATTGAAGCGAAAATTCGACGCGCTGGTGCTGGGGGCGGGTGCGGCGGGGCTGCTGTGCGCGGCGGAGGCGGGGCGGCGCGGGCGGCGGGTGGCCGTGCTGGATCACGCGGAGCAGGCGGGGAAGAAGATTCTGATTTCGGGCGGGGGCCGCTGCAACTTCACGAATTTGCATTGCGGGGCGGAGAATTTCATTTCGGCGAACCCGCACTTTGCCAAGTCGGCGCTGGCGCGGTATACGCCGGCGGATTTCATCGCGCTGGTGGAAAAGCACGGCATCGCCTATCACGAAAAGACGCTGGGGCAGCTTTTCTGCGACGGGTCGGCGCGGGAAATTCTGGAGATGCTGGAGGAGGAATGCCGCGCGGGCGGCGTGGAGATTTTCTTGAAGAGCCGGATTCGCGAGGTGCGCCGGGCGGACGGATTTATCGTGCGCACGGAAGCGGCGGAGTTCGAGGCGCCGGCGCTGGTGGTGGCCACGGGCGGGCTTTCCATTCCCAAGATGGGAGCGACGGCACTGGGGTATGAGATCGCACGGGAGTTCGGATTGAAAATTATTCCGACGCGGCCGGGGCTGGTGCCGCTGACGCTCGCCGGGAAGGAACGCGGGAGGTATTGCGAGTTGGCGGGAGTGTCGGCGGAGGTGGTGGCGAGCGTGGAGGGTGCGGAGGAAGCGGCGCCGGTGTTTCGGGAGAAGATGCTGATCACGCACCGCGGATTGAGCGGGCCGGCGATTTTGCAGATTTCCTCGTACTGGAAGAAGGGTAGGAAGCTGCGGATTGACCTGGCGCCGGGGAAGGAGGTGACCGCGGCGCTGCGCGAGGGGAAGGTGCGCAACCTGGCGGCGGCGCGGCGGGCGCTGGAAGAAGTCTTGCCGAAGCGGCTGGCGGAGACGTGGTTTGCAGCGCACAAGCCGCGCGGGTTGAGCAACGAGGATTTGGCGGAGATGGAAGAGCAGGCGCACGGATGGGTGCTGGCGCCCAGCGGGACGGAGGGCTACGAGAAGGCGGAAGTGACCGCGGGGGGAGTGGATACGGACGAGCTATCGAGCAAGACGATGGAGTGCCGGGAAGTGCCGGGGCTGTATTTTATCGGGGAGGTGGTGGACGTGACGGGGCAGTTGGGGGGCTACAACTTTCAGTGGGCGTGGGCGTCGGGAGCGGCGGCGGGGCGGGCGATTTAGCGGAGGGTGCAAGAAAGAGAAAGAGGAAGAGGAAGAGAAAGAGAAAACCCGCACCCTTTGCGAAGAGCGCAAAGGGTGCGGCACCCCGGGCGAGAGGTCAATGTTGAAACGCTGGGGGAGAGGGTCACGTCTCTTGTGCAGGCTTATCGGTTACAATGCGGCATTCTCTTCCGGTTTTTGGCTGGTGGTGGTTGGGCGGAAGATAATGCGGGTTCCAGGAAAGTTTGGAGAGGGAGAGCAATCATGGTGCGGACTGCGAAGCGGATGGCGATTTATTGGGCGCTGGTGATGCTGTGCGCGGCGGCGTGGAGCGCGGGGCTGGCGGCGCAGACGAAAAAGCCCAAGCAGAGCAAGCCGGCGGAGCCAGCGAAACAGGCCGAGGCAGCGGCGCCCGCGGCACAGGCGGGTGAGGAAGTCGCGCTGAAGGCGATGAAGTGGCGGCAGATCGGGCCGTTCCGCGGCGGGCGGGCGCTGGCTGTGGCGGGAGTGGCGGGCGATGCGAACACGTATTATTTCGGCGCGGTGGCTGGGGGAGTTTGGAAGACGACCAGCGGGGGATTGGCGTGGACGCCGCTGACGGACAAGACGGGAATCATGTCGGTGGGGGCGATCACGGTGGCGCCTTCGGATGCCAACGTGATTTACGTGGGAACGGGCGAATCCTGCATTCGGGGAAATATTTCGTTTGGCGACGGGATGTACAAGTCGGTGGACGCGGGGAAGACGTGGGCGCGGATCGGGCTCGATGATTCGCAGCATATCGCGCGCATCGTGGTGGACCCCAAGAATGCGGACGTGGTGTACGTGGCGGCGCTGGGGCATGCCTATGGACCGAATGAGACGCGCGGGGTGTACCGCTCGACGGACGGCGGAAAGAACTGGCAGAAGGTGCTCTATAAGGACAGCAAGACCGGCGCGATTGACCTGGCGATGGACCCGGCGAACCCGCGGATTCTTTTTGCCGCGATGTGGGAAGCGCAGCGTTCGCCGTGGGGATTGACCAGCGGCGGGCCGGGCAGCGGACTGTATAAGTCGAGCGACGGCGGATCGACCTGGACGCGGCTCGAAGGCCACGGGCTGCCGGGGGGCGTGCTGGGGAAGATCGGAGTGACGGTCTCCGGCGGGAACAGCCAGCGGGTGTACGCGATCATCGAAGCGGAAAAGGGCGGAATCTACCGGAGCGACGACGGAGGAGAAAGCTGGAACCTCATCAACGGGGACCACCGCTTCACGCAGCGGGCGTGGTACTACCATCACATTTTCGCCGATCCCAGGAACGTGGAGACGGTGTACGTGCTGAACGCGACGATGTTCCGCTCGGTTGACGGAGGAAAGAATTTTGCCGCGGTGCGCGCGCCGCACGGAGATCACCACGGGCTGTGGATCGATCCGACGAACACGGACTGGCTGATCAATGCCAACGACGGCGGGGCCACGGTGACGCACGACGGCGGGAAGACGTGGACGACGCAGGCGAACCAGCCGACCGCGCAGTTCTATCATGTTTCGACGGACAATTCGTTTCCCTACCGCGTCCTGGGGGCGCAGCAGGACAATTCGACGGTGTCCATCGCCAGCCGCAGCGACGGCGGAGTGATTGACAATACGGACTGGTACGACGTGGGCGGGGGGGAATCGGGCTACGTGGTGGCCGATCCGCGCAATCCCGCGATTATCTATGCGGGGTCGTACGGCGGAATGATCACGCGCTTCGACAAGAACATCGTACAGAGTACGGCAAGCGAGTTCGTCGCCATGGGCGCGGGAGCGGCGGAGTTGAAGCACCGTTTTCAGTGGACGGCGCCGATCCTGATTTCGAAACACGATCCGAGCCTGCTCTATCACGGCGGGGAAGCGGTGTTCCTGACGAAGGATAACGGGATGAGCTGGACGGCGGTGAGCGGCGACCTGACGCGGAACGACAAGAGCAAGCAGCAGTCCTCGGGCGGGCCGCTGACGCAGGACAACACCAGCGTGGAATATTACGACACGGTTTTCGCGCTGGCGGAATCGCCGGTGGAAAAGGGCGTGCTGTGGGCGGGAACCGACGACGGGCTGGTGCACATCACGCGCGATGCGGGGCAGCACTGGACGAACGTGACGGCGAAGGAGTTTGGCGAATGGAGCATGATCAGCTTGATCGATGCTTCGCCGCACGCGGCGGGAACGGCCTACGTGGCGGTGGACCGCCACAAGCTGGACGACTATCGCCCGTACATTTTCAAGACGGCGGACTACGGCAAGACCTGGACGAAGCTGACCACGGGATTGCCGGAGACGGCCTACGTGCACGCGGTGCGCGAAGATCCCAAGCGCAAGGGACTGCTCTTTGCCGGGACGGAGACGGGCGTATTTTATTCGAGCGACGACGGGGCGCACTGGCAAGCGCTGCGGCTGAACCTTCCCGCCGTGCCGGTGCATGATCTGATGGTGCAGGAGAACGACCTGGTGGCGGCGACGCACGGGCGCTCGTTCTGGATACTGGACAACATCACGGCGCTGCGGGAGACCACGGCGGAGACGGTCAAAGAAGAGGCGCATCTTTTCGCGCCAGCGGCTGCGGTGCGCTTCCGCGGGCCGGGATTCGTGATTCCCGGCGGGATGCCGGCGGGAGAAAATCCGCCGAGCGGAGCGATGATTGATTACTGGCTGAAGGCCGCGCCGAAAGACAAGGAAGCGGTGACGCTGGAGATTCTGGACGCGCAGGGAAGGAGCGTGCGGAAATATTCCAGCAAGAAATCCGGCGAAGGCGAAGCGGAAGCCGGAGGCGAAGAAGGCGAATTCTCCGGACGAGGCGGCGGGGAAAAACTGCCCGCGGAAGCCGGGCTGAACCGCTTTGTGTGGGACATGCAGGGAGAAGCGCCGGTGAAGGTGCCGGGAGCGGTGAGCTGGGGCGGGCGTCCGGCGGGAGCGCTGGCGGCGCCGGGAACGTATCAGGTGAAGCTGACCGCGGCGGGGAAAACGTACACAGCGGCGGTGGAGATCGTGAAGGACCCGCGGGTGGCGGCGACGCAGGCGGATTTCGAAAAGCAGGCGGAGCTAGCGCGGCGAATCGCCGAGCGAGCGAGCGCCGGGCACGCGGCGGTGAACCAGATGCGCAGCGTGCGCGGGCAGATCGAAGCACTGCAGAAGCGGCTGGCGGCGGATGAGTCGGCCAAGGCGGTGCTGGAAGCGGCGGGGGAAGTGGTGAAGAAGATGAACGCCGTGGAGGAGAAAATCATCCAGCCGAAATCCAAGAGCAGTCAGGACCCGCTGAATTATCCGATTCAGACGGCGGACCAGTTGATGTCGCTGAAGGGGACGGTGGAAGGCGCGGACGCGGCGCCGACGGCGCCGGAGTATGAAGTGTTCGAGGAACTGAGCGGAAGGCTGGAGAAGCAGCTGGACGCCTGGAAGGAAATCCAGGCGAAAAATCTGGCGGCTCTGAACGAGGCCATCAAGAAGAACAATATACCGCCCATCGCGCCCGCGGCGGAGAAGCCCGGGGAAGCGGGGAAGTAACGGGGCGGGCGCTCAGGCCTGCTTCTGTCCGAGTTCGGCCCAGCGGGCGTAGAGCGTATCTACCGTGCGCTGGGCCTCTTCGAGTTCCAGGCAGGCGGCGTGCAGGCGCGGAGCGTCGCTGGCGATGGCGGGGTCTTCGATGGAGGCGTGTTTGGCGCGGAGAAGTTGCTCGGCCTCGGCGATGCGCTGTTCGATGCCGGCGAGTTCGCGGGCTTCGTTGTAGGAGAGTTTGCTCTTCGCGGCGGGAGCGGAAGCCGGAGCCGCTGGAGCCGCCGCAGTCGCGGGGCGGGCCGCAGCGGACTGTTTTGACGTTGTCTTTTTCTTCGGCGAATCCTGCCACTCTTCCCATTGCCGGTAATCGGCGAAGCGCTCGGCGCCGCCCTCGCCATCGAGTCCCAGAACAATGGTGGAAACGCGGTCGAGCATGAAGCGGTCGTGCGTGACCAGGACCAGCGCGCCGGGATATTCAAGCAGCGACTCTTCGAGAATTTCCAGCGTGGGAATGTCCAGGTCGTTGGTGGGCTCGTCGAGCAGGAGCAGGTCGGCGGGTTGCAGCATGAGCTGAGCGATGAGCACGCGGGCGCGCTCGCCGCCGGAAAGACGGCCCACGGGCGTTTCCAGGTCCTCGGCGGCAAAGAGAAAGCGGTCGGCCCAGGCGGCCACGTGAATCACGCGGTCCTGATAGATGACGGAGTCACTGTCCGGAGCGAGAGCGCGGCGGAGAGAAACATTGGGATCGAGCTGGCGGCTCTGGTCGAAATAGACGATGCGCAGAGGCTCGGCGCGGCGGATTGTGCCGGAGGTGGGCGGCATCTCCCCGCGCAGCAGGCGCAGGAGCGTGGTCTTGCCGCTGCCGTTGGGGCCGACGAGGCCGACGCGCATGCCGTTGGTGACGCTGAAATCGATGTCTTTAAAAAGCGTGCGCTCGCCGATGGAGTAGCTGACGTCCGCGAGTTCGACGAGCTGGCGGGTCTTGCGGCCGGAAGCGGAAAAATCGATCTGCGCGGAAACGGCGCGGGTGCGCTCGTTGAGCTGGGCCAGGTCGCCGATCATCTCGTGGGCCTTGCCGATGCGCGATTTGGATTTGGTGGTGCGGGCCTTGGGGCCGCGGCGCAGCCATTCGATTTCCGTGTGCACGCGATTTTCGAGCGCCTGCTGGTGCTTGCGCTGCGAATGCAGGTAGGCTTCCTTGGCTTCGAGGAAATGGCTGTAGTTGCCCTCGACGCGCAGCAGGCCGTCCTCATAGACGCGGTCGAGTTCGACCACTTCGGTGGCCACGTTTTCGAGGAAATAGCGGTCGTGGCTGACCACCACGCAGGCGAAGGGCGCGCGCGCGAGGACGCCTTCGAGCCATTCGATGCCGGCGAGATCGAGATGATTGGTGGGCTCGTCGAGGAGCAGAATATCGGGATGCTGCACGAGCGCTGCGGCGATAGCCAGGCGCTTGCGCCAGCCTCCGGAGAGCTTGGCGGCGGGAGCGTCGAGGTCGTCGAGGCCGGCGCGGCCCATGATTTCGGCCATGCGCCCGGCGTGATCGGATTCGTGCACGCCGGCGCTGTCTAGCGCGCTTTCGATCACCGAGCGGACGGTAGCATCGGCAGGGAACTCGGAATCCTGCGCGACGCTGGCCAGGCGCGTGCGCTTGCGCACGGCGACGTCGCCGGAGTCGGGCTTGACCCGCCCGTGCAGAATCGCCAGCAGCGTGGATTTCCCGGAGCCGTTGGGGCCGATCAGGCCGATGCGGCCGCCCTCGGAGACGCTGAAGGTGATGTCCTGGAAAAGCGGGGCGCTGCCAAAGCGTTTCGAGATTCCCTGAGCATGAATGAGGGGAGCCAAATTAAGCGGTGTTCTCCTGCGGAATGGTCACAACTAAGGATAACAGATGTGGGGGTTGGAGGAGGGATGGACCCTTATCAGCCGTTAGGCTGACAAGTTTTCGCGCCGCACTTAGACCGACTTGATCCAGCACTGCAAATAGTTACTCGCTGAGGAGTTTTTCGTCGCATGAGGATTTGTATGCGGCGATTACAACCCAGGCTATTTTCTTAGGGTCCTCTGCGTAAAAGGACAGAAGATACGGCCGGCTGACTACAATCATGTAAGTCACTTTCCCTCCGTTTGTCTTCAAATCATAGATTATTCGCCCCTGCAACTGCCGGGACTTTCTCACTCTCGCAGCCGTCTTCTCATCTATCTTTGCTAAATGGCTCAATGCGGCTGTAGCAACTTGCTTCGGGTCATCGAAAACCCAATCGTTTTGTTGATGGTCTGCTGTGTGCTGGGCCTCAATCCAATCTGGATATTGATCTGCCCGGAGCAGGTCTCGGTAACCGCAGCCGGTCTTGCCGATATTTGGTTGGTCTGGAGAGGCACCATAATCCAAATCTTTGCGCTCATGAGGAGCTACTGAGAGGACTTTTTGGATCACGAACAGACTGCAGCATCCCATGTGCCCGTAACCGCCCCACCCCATTTCGCCTTTGGGGTGTCGAATTTCCTTTCCCGCGAAAAAACGCCCAACGAAAGTGGCGCGGACCAAAGTATCCGGATTCGTCTGGATAAGCTTGTCAAAAGCATCGAAAATCTCGTCTGTTGTCAGTGGAACTTCTATACCTTCGACAACAAGCTCTTCAGGGCGAGTCCTTTCCGCTGAGACCCCACAGCAGTACATTGTGCCGGATTTATGTATGCCCCCGTACTCCACCCAGACATAAGGCCACGAAGGACAACTCGGGTCGAATAGTCCGAAGTCCTCAAATCCATGAGACACGAATCCGGTCACCTCAATCAACTTGTGGTTAAAAGCTGCGGGTGTCCGCTTGAGTTCACAGGCTGTGACCCGAATAGGTTCTTCGCAGCGTAAGACTGCGGAAAAGACAATCAGGCCACCAATGACTGTAATCAATCGGTAGAGATATCGACCGCGTCTGATAGCCATAATTAGACACATTCTAACTCTCTTGAGGGTAAAGATGGAATTTCGTCTCACAATTGTTGTACTACGAAATGGACAACTTTTTTGACTCCTGCATAGCAGGGCTGCCGGAAATGGAATTCACTGCCTCTCCCTGTTTCCGCTTGACTTTCCCGCCCCCAAGCGAGAAATTGGAGGACTTTGCGTGAGTCCCCCGGGCAGTCCGGGGGAGAGAAAGGCGTTTCCGCTCCGTTATGACAAGGGTTCGTCTCTGTTTTCACGATCGCTGCTTTGACGGCATGGCCTCGGCGGCGCTTTTCCACCGTTTTTACCGCGAAAAAATCGATGCCCAGGCGGAATTCCATTTTTCGGGGATGACCCACCGCGCGGCCAAGCCCTGGGAAGACGACCTCTTCGACGGGGACGAAAACGTCATCGTGGATTTCAAGTTTTCGAATTCACCGCGGGTGACCTGGTGGTTCGACCATCACCAGAGCGCCTTCCTGACGCCTGCCGACGCCGAGCAGTACCGGCAGCGGCCCGCCGGCGCGCATTTTTATTACGAGCCGGAGTACAAGTCCTGCACCAAGCTGATCGCCACGGTGGCGCGGGAGAAATTTGGATACGACACGCAGCCGCTGGCCGAGCTGATTTATTGGGGCGACATCATTGACGGCGCGCAGTATCCCACGCCGGAATTTGCCGTGGGCATGACCGAGCCGGCCACACAACTGGCGCTGGTAATCGAAGCCGCGCCGGAGGAGGGACTTCCCGCGCGGATTATTCCGGAGGTGGCTTACCGGTCGCTGGCGGAAGTGGTCAAGCTGCCGATGGTGGCCAAGCACCTGGGGCCGCTGCTGGAGCGGCATAGGAAATCCATCGAGGTGCTGCGCGAGCGCATCGAGGCGCGCGACGGCGTGATGTTTTTTGACGTAAGCGACCTGGACCTGGAAGGCTACAACAAGTTTATTCCCTACCTGTTGCATCCGGAGTGCACGTATTCGATCAGCGTGAGCAAGTCGGCGGTGCGCTCGAAGGTTTCGCTGGGCTCGAATCCGTGGAATCCCGGCGACCTGAGCGTCAATCTGGCGTCGTTCGCGGAGAAGTTCGGCGGCGGCGGGCACCCGCGCGTGGCAGCGATCTCCTTTGAGCCGGGCGATCTGGCGCGGGCCAGGGAAGTGGCGCGTGAGCTGGTGGTCAAGCTGCGGGAGAAGAAGTAGCCGCGGGCGGCGCCGCGGGCCGGGCGGGGCGATTCGACAAAACGGGTAATCCCGTGTAAAATTTTTTCAGCGCATTTCTTCAGTGGGCCGGTAGCTCAATGGTAGAGCAGCTGACTCTTAATCAGCGGGTTGCAGGTTCGAGTCCTGCCCGGCTCACCACTGATTTTTAATAATCGCTAAGAATTTGATTAGTTGACCTTTTGTGTCTCCTCCGAGTCACAGACGAAATTGGGAACATCGGGGGACATGACGCCTTCCTTGCTCGATTAAGTGCCTTCCTAAAAATCGGCGGCTAAGTCCTATGCCTGACTTAGCCCATAATGTAGCGAAATTTCGCGCATTCAGGAGTCCCCTCGGATTTTGGCAATGAACTGGCTGTGGTCCGCACAATCCACATAAACGATTTAAAATTAATAAGTTAATCGTGAATAGCGGTAGGTCTTGAGGGATTTATGTATTTGAGTCAAAAGCCACATATTAGCGAAATTTAGCGCATATAACCGGTTCTCGGGAATTTCTTAGAATTGGCTTTCAACGCAGAGTTCAAGCTTGCGATTGCATGATAATTAAGGATTTAAATCCAACCTCGATCTATTTCTGAGAGATGGTAGTCCAACTGCTTTATCTAAATTCAGAGTAGATACCCAGAATTTCTTGATTGTTTCTCTTCATGCTCTTGAAGGAGCAGGGGAATACGCGATCGTGATACTCACCTATCTTGTAGCTTTGGTCAGAGATCCAGCGCCGACATTTCAACGGGTGCACTCCGGCCAATTTTCTTTCGACGAATTTACCCAGAATCAAAGCGATCTGAAGTTGAATTGCGCGGCGCACGGATGAACTCGTTCTTGTGGAGGTGAGACAATGCGTTTCTCCCGGTACTTCCTGGCAGGCAGCGTGGTGCTCGGCGGGTTCTTGCTTCTGGGCCAGACCCCTCGGGTGGCTCGCGGCGCGCCGAAGATCATCAACGTAACCGCGGACAAGGACAACCGTTTCAAGATCCCCGGGCAGGCCAAGCCGGTCATCACCGTAAAGGCCGGGGAGGTTCTGCGTCTGCATATCACGGCGCACAAGGCCGGTGAGTGGGACAAGGACGGAACCGTCCACAGTTTCACGATCAAGGAACTGAAAGACCAGGGCTGGGACCTGCGCCTGAAAGAGGGCGTGCAGGACTTCACCCTGGTGGCGCCCGCCGACCCCGGAGAATACCTGATCGAGTGCACTGTGAAATGCGGCGACGGGCACGATGACATGCGAATGAATCTGGTGGTTACCCAGTGAGGACAATCCATGACGCTTCCGCGTAGAAGTTTTTTCCAATTCCTGGCTCGCGGAACCGGCGCCATCGTCGCTTCCTGGGCCGTCGTGAAGGGCATCTCCGCCACGGTCTTCCGCGAAGTGCTTCCGGCGCGTTCGGTGGCTCCCACCAATCAGAAATGGGTCATGGTGATTGACCTGGCCAAATGCGACGGCTGCCGGGATTGCACGCGCGCCTGCGGCGCCATGCACTTTGTTCCGCCCATGCAGGAATGGGTCAAGGTGTTCGAAGTCGTGGACAATCCCGCCGCGGGCCGCTACTTCCTGGCCCGCCCCTGCATGCAGTGCGATAACCCCCCCTGCGTGCGCGGCTGTCCCGTCGGCGCCACCTTCAAGCGCACCGACGGCATCGTCATGATGGACCAGGAGCGCTGCATCGGCTGCCGCAACTGCATCGCGCAATGCCCCTATTCCGCGCGCGCCTTCAATTGGGGCGAGCCGCCGCACACCGCCGCGGAGCTTTCCCAGCCCTATTCCATGGAATACAACTACCCGCACCGCAAGGGCGTCGTCGAAAAATGCATCTTCTGCCCGCACATGCTGCGCGAAGGAAAACTCCCCGCCTGCGCCCAGGGCTGCAAAATGGGCGCCGTCTATTTCGGCGACGAAATGGAAGACGGGGTCACCAACTCCAAGGGCGAAACCATTCCCTTTACCAAAATCGCCAAGCGCGGCGCCGCCTTCCGCCTCCTTGAAGAGCTGGGCACCGAGCCGCGCGTCTATTACCTTCCTCCGGCCAGCCGGAAATATCCCACGCCCGATGAAAAGAAGGCACTGGAGATGCATTCGTGATTTCCAAACGAGAAGCACACCTGCTCAGCACCCTCAACGTCGCTTCGCCCCGGTTTTACCAGTGGATCGCTTTCCTGCTGGCCATCGTGCTCTGGGGCCTCTACGCCTACGTGCACCAGCTTCGCCACGGCCTCATCGTCACCGGCATGCGCGATGAAGTTTCCTGGGGTCTGTATATCACCAACTTCGTCTTCTTCATCGGCATCAGCCATGCCGGCACGCTGATTTCCGCCATCCTCCGCGTCACCGAAACCGAATGGCGGCGCCCCATCACCCGCCTCGCCGAGGCCATCACCGTCTTCGCCCTGTGCATCGGCGCGCCCATGGTCATCATCGACCTCGGCCGCCCCGACCGCATGCTCAACCTCTTCCGCTACGGCCGCATTCAATCGCCCATTCTCTGGGACGTCCTATCCGTCTCCACCTATCTCACCGGCTGCATCCTCTATCTCTATCTCCCCATGATTCCCGATTTCGCCTTGCTCGCCGAGCAGTCCTCTCTGGGCGCGTGGCGCCGCCGCCTCTACAAAAAACTTTCCCTGGGCTGGACCGGCAGCGCGACGCAGTGGACCCTGCTCGAGCGCGCCATCTCCATCATGGCCGTGGTCATCATTCCTCTGGCCATCTCCGTGCACACCGTCGTCTCCTGGATTTTTGCCATGACCCTGCGCCCCGGATGGAACAGCAGCATCTTCGGCCCTTATTTTGTTGTCGGCGCCATCTATTCCGGCGCGGCCGCGGTGATCTTCTCCATGTTCGTCCTGCGCCGCGTCCTTCGCTTGCAGGACTATCTCGAACCCGTGCATTTCCGCAATCTCGGCCTGCTCCTGCTCTCCTTCGCCATGCTGTATCTATATTTCAACATCAACGAATACCTGACCATGGGCTACAAATTTGAGGGCATCGAAAAGGAATATCTCACCCGGCTCTTCTTCGGCGATTACGCCCCCATGTTCTGGACCGTGCAGGCCATCGGCGTTTTCCTTCCCCTGCTGCTGCTCATCGCCGTGCTGGGCCTGCGCAGCCACAAATCTCTTACCATCCCCGGCGTCGCCCTGGCTTCCTTCCTGGCCATTATCGGCGCCTGGGCCAAGCGCTATCTCATCGTCGTTCCCACGCTCTCCAGCCCCTTCCTTCCCGGGCAGAGAATTCCCTGGGAATGGACGCACTATCGCCCCACCTGGGTGGAATGGTCCGTCACTGCGGCCGCCATCGCTATTTTTCTGCTGATCTATGGCCTCTTCTCCAAGCTCTTCCCCATGGTCTCCATCTGGGAGACTCGCGAACCCGAACCGGCGATGACGGAAGCAGCACCCGCCGCGTCCCCTTCTTCTAACTGGGGTTCCATCTCCTCCATCTCCGTCATTCTGCTCACGCTCTCTCTCGCCGCTGGCACGGCCCATGCGGGCGAATCCCCCAAGCCCCGCAAACCCGCGCCCACCGCGCTTTCTCTCGAATGGCAAGCTCTCCCTTCGGACAAACTTTCCGCTTCCTCCGCGGAAGATGGCCCGCCGGATTCCTTCACGGCCGGGCGCGTGCAGAACGGCCTTTCGCAACTCTTCGGTCATCTCTCCTTCGGCTCCAAAAATGCCGAAAACGAAACGCCGCCTTCCGTCATCTCCCTGAAAGCCACCTTAAAGGACGCGAGCGGCGCTCCGGTAGCTATGCAACCCGTCAGCTTTTCCCTGCGCACCTCCTTTGGCCTGGTGCAATACGGCAGCCGCCCCACCAACGAAGAAGGAAAAGCCGAACTCATTGTTCGCGACCATCGCTACGGCAAATATCCCTTGCTGGTGGCCTATGGCGGCGATGACTCCTTCGGCGGCGCCCGAGCGGAGATCCCCGTGGATTTTGGCGCGCGCCCGGCTCCCGCGCTGCCCACCGCCGGCGTGCTTATCGCTCCCTACGCCACCGCCGCCATCGGGCTTCCCTTCGTCATGTTTTATGGCTTCATGTGGCTCGTGTTCATCTACGCCTTTGGCTACCTGATTCTCTGGCGCATGCGCCGCTCGGACCGGGACAAACAGCCTCACTGACCGGCAAGGATGCTCCAGGCAGGCGACCGATGAGAGGAAACCGGATGGAGACCACGCGCAAAATCCCGCCGATTCTAAAGTCTTCCCAGCTTTCTTCCTCGCCGCGCTTCCGCCGCCTCTCCTTGTTCCTTTCCGCTCCCCTGTGCTGCGCCGCGCTCCTGCTGTCCGCCCAGGCTGCATTCGCTCAGGAAAACTCCGCGCCGGCCAGCCAGCTTTGGACGCCGCAGTTAAACGCCGCCGAACGCTGTGTGACGTGTCATCCCCAAGTCCCACCGCCTAGTTCCGCGCAGCTTTCGTTTCAGCAACCCGGCCGCGTGGACCCGCTCGTCCCGCATCACGGGAAGGACTGGGGCTGTACCGTTTGTCACCGCGGTCAGGGCGACGCCGCGCAAAAAGACCAGGCCCACCAGCCTGCACTCGCCCCGGCGCAGACTCTTCTTCCCGCCCGTTATCTTCAGGCTTCCTGCGGTCTCTGCCATCGTGCCGATCTTCCGGACGCTCCCCAGCTCAACCGTGGACGCCTTCTGCTCAGCGAATTCCGTTGCGTCGGCTGCCACCGCATGGATGGCATCGACCGCCCGGCCATGCTCGGCCCGGACCTCACCGACATTGCCGGCAAAGTTAGCCCCGAATGGCTCTACAAGTGGCTGAAAGAGCCGCGCACGCTCCTCGATGATTCCGGCAATACCGTCGTCAGCGGCTACCAGATGGAGCCGCGCATGCCCCGGTTCCGCCTCAGCGAAGACGAACTTCGCAGCCTGGTCGCCTACCTGAGCTCCCTGCGCGGCAAGCCGGTGGAACCCTACGTTTTCGATCCCAAAGTTGTCGCGGCCCTGCAAAACAGCCCGGATCTCGCCGATCAGGGCGAAGCACGCTTCCGCCAGATGTTTTGCACCACCTGCCATCCGTTGGCCGCGACCCGCGCCGGCGAAACCAAACTCATTGGCGGAGACATCGGGCCCGAACTCACCAAGGTCGGCAGCAAAGTCAATCCCGATTGGCTGGCCGCCTGGCTGCGCAATCCCCAGGAATTTCTCCCCAAGAGCAAAATGCCGCGCTACGAATGGTCCGATCAGGACCTCTATGTGGTTACTCGCTTC
>JAIQGC010000035.1 GCA_020072805.1 Terriglobia bacterium | reverse complement strand
CCTCCTCATGGTCGCCCTCTTCATCTTCCTCATGCGCCAGATGCAGGCCGGCGGCAATAAAGCCCTCAGCTTCGGCAAGTCCCGCGCCCGCCTGCTCTCCGCCCAGCAGAAGAAAGTCACATTCAAGGACGTGGCCGGCACCGACGAAGCCAAGGAAGAGCTTCAGGAAATCATCGAATTCCTGAAAGACCCGCAAAAGTTCCAGAAACTCGGCGGGCGCATCCCCAAGGGCGTTCTCCTCGTCGGCCCTCCGGGCACCGGCAAAACCCTGCTGGCCCGCGCCATCGCCGGCGAAGCCAACGTTCCCTTCTTCTCCATTTCCGGCTCGGACTTCGTGGAAATGTTCGTCGGCGTGGGCGCCAGCCGCGTCCGCGACCTTTTCGAACAGGGCAAGAAGAACGCCCCCTGCATCATCTTCATCGACGAAATCGACGCCGTCGGCCGCCACCGCGGCGCCGGACTCGGCGGCGGTCACGATGAGCGCGAGCAAACCCTGAACGCCCTGCTCGTCGAAATGGACGGTTTCGAATCCAACGAAGGCGTCATCCTCATCGCCGCCACCAACCGTCCCGACGTTCTCGACCCCGCCCTGCTCCGTCCCGGCCGCTTCGACCGCCGCGTCGTCGTCGCCCGCCCCGACGTCAAGGGCCGCGAGGAAATTCTTCGCGTGCACACCCGCAAGGTTCCCCTCTCCGATGACGTGGAACTTTCCATCATCGCCCGCGGCACTCCCGGCTTTTCCGGCGCCGATCTTGCCAGCCTGGTCAACGAAGCCGCCCTGTGGGCCGCGCGCCAGAACCGCAAACTCGTCCTCATGGCCGATTTCGAAATGGCCAAGGACAAAGTCCTCATGGGCGTCGAACGCAAGTCCATGGTCCTCTCCGACGAGGAAAAGAAGAACACCGCCTATCACGAAGCCGGCCACGCCCTCGTCGCCGCCATGACACCCGGCGCCGACCCCGTTCACAAGGTCACCATCATCCCCCGCGGCATGGCCCTCGGCCTCACCATGCAGCTTCCCGAAGCCGATAAGCACACCTACACGCGCGGACATCTCGAAGCCATCCTCGCCGTGCTCATGGGCGGCCGCTGCGCCGAGGAAATCTTCCTCGGCCACATCACCACCGGCGCCGGCAACGACATCGAACGCGCCACGGAAATGGCCCGCAACATGGTCTGCGAATGGGGCATGAGCGCCCTCGGCCCTCTGGCCTTCGGCAAAAAGGAAGAAGCCATCTTCCTCGGCCGCGAAATCGCCCAGCACCGTGATTTCTCCGAAGATACCGCCGTGCAGATTGACAAGGAAGTCCGCCGCATCGTCAACGACGGCTACGAAGCAGCCCGCCAGATACTCTCGTCCAATCGCGAAACCCTCGAGCGCCTCGCCCAGGCCCTGCTCGAACGCGAAGTCCTCGACGCCACCGAGATCAAGCTGCTCCTCGAAGGCAAGCCGCTTCCGGAAAAGCCCCAGCCGCCTCCTCCGGCCGCTCCCCCGGCGCCCGCCGCCGATCCCAAACTCGTCCGGCCCGAACTGCGCCCCGCTCCCGGCTTCACCCGCGGCGATAACCCGGCCAAAGCCTGAGCCACTTTATATTCCCTCTTCCGGCCCGCCCCGTTCGAATCGGGCGGGCCGTTTTTCTTTTTCCTTACTTCGTTACCTCCTTACTTCATTACCTCTTTCCGTCCCCCTTCACTTCTCCTCCCCAAAACGTGTAAACTCCGTTCATGGCGAAGCATTCCGAAAAACCGATTCTGATCGCCTGCCCCTGCTGCCAGGCCAAGCTCACCGTGGACCCTGTCCTCGGCATCGTCCTCTCGCACGAAGAGCCCGCGCAAAAAGGCCCCGACGTGGATCTTTCGAACGCCCAGAAAATCCTCTCCGAACAGACCCGCCAGCGCGAAGACAAGTTCGCCGATTCCTGGTTCCAGGAATCCAACAAGGAAGACATCCTCGCCAAGAAATTCGAAGAAGCCATGAAAAAAGCCAAGGACAAGCCCGTCACCAAACCCATCCGCGACTTCGACCTCGATTAATTCCGCATGGGTTTTAATCCCCGCACCGTTCCGCGCTAAACTCCCCTCATCACCATGCCCGCCCACAAAACATTCCGCCTCAAACTCCCCACCCGCACGCTCCTGCTCGGCCCGCGCACGCTCATCATGGGCGTCCTCAACGTCACCCCGGACAGCTTCTCCGATAAGGGAAAATTCGCCGACCCCGCCCGCGCCATCGAACACGCCCTCTCCCTGCAACTCCACGGCGCGGACATTCTCGACCTCGGCGGCGAATCCACCCGCCCCGGCTCCCGCGGCACTCCCGACGAGGAAGAGCTCCGCCGCATCCTTCCCGTCCTCGAAGGCCTGCGCGGCCGCCTGCAAATTCCCATCTCCATCGACACCCGCAAATCCTCCGTCGCCGCAGCCGCCATCGCCGCCGGCGCCGAACTTATCAACGACATTTCCGCGCTGCGCCACGACCCGCGCATCGCCGAACTTTCCATCCGCCACCGCGTTCCGCTCATCCTCATGCACATGCGCGGCGAACCGCTCACCATGCAGGCAAAACCATTCGCCCGCGGCATCATGAAGGAAGTCACCGCCGGCCTGCGCGCCGCCGTCGCCCGCGCCCTCCGCGCCGGCGTTCCCAAGAGCCAGCTCATCCTCGACCCCGGCATCGGCTTCGGCAAAAGTTTTCGCCAGAACTACGAACTCCTCGCCCGCCTCCCCGAACTCACCCGCCTCGGTTTTCCTCTCCTCGTGGGCACTTCCCGCAAACGATTCCTCGGCGCCACGCTGGCCCCCGCCTTCTCCGGCCTCCCTCGCGGCGCAACCGATCCTTCCTACGCCCCGCCCGAAGCGCGCCTCTGGGGCACCGCCGCCACGCTCACCGCCGCCATCCTCGGCGGCGCGCACGTCGTCCGCGTCCACGACGTCGCCGAAATGGCCCAGCTCGCCCGCGTTGCCGACTGCCTCCGCGACCCCCGCCTCAGCCCCCGCAACCGCGAACCCGCTTGACCCCGCGGAACGATGTATAATGCGCCGTCAACGCTTCCCATCGAAGCAGGAGGCCTTCCATGCGCGGCTTCACCGCATTTTTCTCCGCACTTGCTACGCTGAGTTTGTCCTGCACTCTTCCCTCCCACGCCCAAACTTCCGCCCCGGCCCCTGACGGCTGCGAGTTCCATCTCGCCCTGCAGCCGCTCGATCCCGCCGTGGTGAATCTCCTCGCCACTCCCATCGCCCCCGCCAATCGCAATCCCTTTGCCGACTCCAGCATCAAGGAATTGCAAAATTGGGATCTGCCCTCCAGTGTCACCGCCTGGAAAGATCGCCCCAGCGCGCAGGAACTGGCGCGCCAGTGGGAGGAACTCGATAAGAAGTGGAGCGCCGGAGCGCAGGGCAAGGACAAATCCAAAAAAGACGCACCGCAAAGCCATCCCGCGCCCTATGCCGCGCACGCTTTGCCCGCCAGACAGTGGCAGGACCTGGAAAAATGGTTCGCCAAAAACGCTCCCAAAAGACTTTCCGGCGTGTGCGTCGATTCCGCCAAAGCCACCTACGTCTTTGCGGTCGGGATCATTTCCGGCGGCGTGGCCATCTCCTCCTCCGGCGATCCCAATCGCATACAGGACTATGCCGGCCACTCCGGCAAGCCGCAGTCGAGCGATCTGGGGCCGGGCGCCGGGAGGAAGCTGCCCAGCGGCGCCCCCAGCGATGAATTCTCGTCCGCCGGACTCGGCGACGACGATGCAGCCAGCACGTGCGTTTATCTGTTCCGCACCAACGGCAAGCCGCTGGGCGAGGGCGGCAAGCGGCTGGAAACGCCCGACTATTTCTATTGCCACCAGGGCTCCGGCATCGCCCAATCCACGGTTGGCACGATGCTGAAATCCTTGGGCAAGACAGGCCTTCCGCGTCCCCCGCAGCCGTGATTCGCGATGCTCGCGTAGGGGCACGGCATGCCGTGCCCCTACGGATTGCCCTGGGCGCGAACTTGCGATAATTTGAAGGTGTCGTGCCCGCAATGATTGCTTTTTTGCAAACGGGTCGCGCCACCGTTTTCTGCTGCCAGTCTCTTCGGGAGGTTCCACATGGCCGTCTCGTTTAACGCCAGCACAGTGCCCGCCGAACCGCTCGCCCGCGGCGTCGAGCGCCAGCGCCTGCTCACGCAGGAACGCGTTCCCGGAACCAACATTCTGCTCGACCGCCTGAGCTTCGCCGCGAACACCTCTTTCGATTTCGCCGTGCCCGTAAAAAGCCTCGCCTGGTTTCAGATGCTCTCCGGCGAAGCCGTCATTGCTCACGCCGCCGGCCAGGAAAAACTTTCCGAAGCGCATGTCGTTTTTCTTCCGCCGGGATTTCAGGGAAAACTTTCCAGCGCCGGCGGCGCGCGGCTGCTTTACGCCGAAGTGCCCAATGCCGCGCGCTTCGATCCCGCGCTCGAGAAAAATCCGCCGCAATTCCGCGTGGTGGATTGGACGCGCGAGCCCGTGCTCTCTTCGCAGCATGACGCGCGCAAGCGCATCTATCTGGTCACCCCCAAGCTCTTCGGCACCAAAGCCATTAAGGGCGAAATGATCATCTACCCGCCGGGAACCACCGCCGCCAACCATCATCACGAAGGCGCCGAACACTTCATGTACATCCTGCGCGGACGCGGCACGGCCTACGCCAGCGAGCAGCCTTTTCCCGTGCGCGAAGGAGACGTGGTCTACTACCCCGATCGCGAGCGGCATTATCTTTCCGCGGGAGCGGACGAAGAGATGGTCTTCGCGGAATTTTTCGCTCCCGGCGATTGCACCACCATCTGGGTGGACAACTCCCAGGTGTGCACCTGGCTGCCCACCGGCCGAGACATCCGCGGAGAATCTCCTGCCAGCGAAATTAAGGGGCACAGTTCGGCAGACTTCGCCGTGCCACAGGACGTCTGACCTGTCGCGAAAAAACTTAATCCTGAATCCGCGCCCGCGCGATTCCCGAATTGGGAAGAGATGACCCCCACCCCGGTTGTTTTCGTATGAGTGGCAAATAAAGGGGGTTAGCGGGGGACTTTTTGTATGAATGGCAAATGCAGGGGGTTAAAGTGGCGTGTTTTGACATTGATGCGGGAGGAGGAAGTAATGAGGGAAAGAGATAACGAGGGAATGAAGGGAGTTTGCAGGGGCGAGGGCCGCGATTCACGGAAATTTATAGCATTATAAGTACTGTTTGTCAAGTAGATACTGATAAGTGGCTTGTCTGCCGGGGGATAGCCAGGGTATCCGCTGGAACGGCAATAGCCCCAGGCGTAAAAACGACGCCTGGGGCACCCGGCCTGCTGTGAGAGGGAACGATTTCCAGACTTCCTGCCGGGGCATCAGGCCCTGGCGAAACTGGCGCCGCGCTCGGCGAGCAACTGGCGCAGGACCGAGCGGTGGCAGCGGCGCTCGTCTTCGCAGTAGCATCCCAGCGAAAAATCGGTCTGATGGGAGAGAGCGGCCAGGAGATCAAGGATTTTTCCGGCGTCCGGGGCGTTCATTTCGGAGCGAAATTTGCGTTCAAAGACAGACCACGAGCGGTCGTCGTGGGCCGCCTGGCCTTGCTTCATGAGCGCCGGGCTGGGGGAAAGATTGGGAAACCAAACATCGTAAAAATCCCGTTTGGCAAATTCGGACTTGGGAACGCCTCTGGGCGGCCTGCGAACCGTGCCCAGACGCAGACCTTCTTTTGTTTTTCTTGGAGAACCAAGCCGTACGATCGTGATTGGCATCGTCCACGCCCCCTGCTGGGAATATAGCGGAAACTGACGGATGACGCTTCGGGAAAATGGGGCTGAGGTTTGGGTGTTTTGCTACAGCCAAAGCGAGCGGGTTTTGACTTTGTTCGCGCTGTGCAACATGCCGAAGAGAGATCCCTCCGCTGCGGTCGGGATGACATGCAGAAGAACCCCGTTTCTGACGACTCATTGAGGAAAAGCCACTCGCCTGCTGCAAGGGCAGGCCGGTCTCTCACTTTCCTCTGTCATTCTTCTCCACGCAGGACATCTCCCCCTGCGCTATAATCCCCCGCTCAAGCTCCAGCCGCGCGTCCGGCTGGTCATTTTTCACCACCGAGGTGTTTTCCCCATGCGGCTGCGCTCAACTCTCTTTACCTCCTTACTTCTTAGCTTCATTACCTCTTCCCTTTCCGCGCAGCTTCCTCCGCCGCCGCCCGGCTCGATCTTTCCCAAGCTGCCACCCAGCGCGGCCGGATGCTCGATCACGGAGGTTTCCGCGTGCGAGCAGGCGGCGGCGAAAATTCTGCCCGTGGTGCTGGGGCCATCGCCGCTGGAGGAAAATTTGCGGCGGCTGACGGACGAGATTGGCGGGCGGGTGAGCGGGTCGCCGCAGATGGCGAAGGCGGTGGAGTGGGGCAAGGCGGCCTTCCGCGCGGCCGGGGTGGACGTGCATACGGAGAAGTTCACGCTGCCCAACGTCTGGAGCGAAGGCGAAACGCGGCTAGAAATTATTGGAGGGGCGGCGGGCTTTCCGGTGCATCTGGTATCGCTGGGGATGTCCCCGCCAACTCCCGCCCCGAGCGGATCGGGGCTAGCGGGCGGCATCGAAGCGCGGCTGATTTACATTGGCGAAGGAAGTGAAGCGGATTTCGCGCGGGCGGGAGCGGTGAAGGACGCGATTCTGCTGGTGAACAGCAGAATTGGAGCCACCTGGGACGACCTCTTCGAGGAGTACACGCGCCCGCCGGAGATCATCAGCCGGGCGATCAAGGGCGGGGCGGCGGCGATTTTGTGGACGGCGGCGCGGGAGCGCATGCTGCTCTACCGGCACAACAACGAAATTGACGGGCGGCTGGAACGAATTCCCGGGGCGATCGTGGCGCGCGAGGACGCGCTGCGGTTGGCGCGGCTGTCAGCTAACGGCAATCTGCGCGTGCGTCTTTCGATAAACAACCATGTGGGCGGGCCGGTTGAGCAGGAGAACGTAATTGGGGAGATTCGCGGGCGGGAGAAGCCGGAGGAGGTGGTGATCCTGGCGGCGCATCTGGATTCGTGGGAGCTGGGGACGGGGGCGCTGGATAACGGGTGCAACGCGGCGCTGGTGATCGAAGCGGCGCGGGCCATCAAGGCTTCGGGGCTGGTGCCGCGGCGAACGATTCGTTTTATTCTTTTTGGCGGGGAGGAGCAGGACGTGGTCGGCTCGGCGGCATACGTGAAGGCGCACAGCGCGGAGATGGATAAGATTCGCGGTGTGATTGTTTACGACGCCGGCTCCGGCCGCACCACCGGCTTCTCCCTCGGCGGACGCCGCGACATCGAACCCGGAGTGCGCGAGGCGCTCAAGCCGCTGGACTCCTGGGGAGCGACACAGGACACCTACGACATGCAGTGGGGCACGGACCATTTCGATTTCATGCTGGAGGGAGTGCCCACGCTGGTGGCCAATCAGGAAGTGGCCAACTATCTTGTAAACTACCACGCCGCCTCGGACACTTTCGACAAAGTGGACCTGCGCGAATTGAAGCTCAACACGGCCCTTGCCGCCGTGGCGGCCTGGGGCATTGCCGACCGGGCGACGCCCATCGGCAAGCGTCTCTCCCACGCGGAAATTTCCGCCACGTTCGAAGAGTCCGGCTTCACCCCGCAGATGAAAACGCGCGGCTATTGGGAAGCCTGGCAAAGCGGCGCGCGCGGGCGCAAACCGTAATCGCCGTCAGTCTTGGGCCACGGGCGCGGCGCACGGCGCAAGTATCAAAGGGTAGCCGACCTGCGCATCCTTGAACCGCTTGCGCTTCTCGTTGGAAAGGCGCAGCGTCCAGTCCGGCCATTTTTTCACCGGCTCGGGCAGCTGCACTTCGACGCGGTAGTTCTGAATCATCGCCAGATACAAGCGCTGCAGCGCATCGGAGAACTCGCGCTTTTGTTCGTCGCTCAGCTGATAATTTACATATCCGCTGGGAGTCATTCCAATCAGACCCAGTGTTCCTCCGCCGGTGGCCCTGGCAATCTCCGCAATCTCTTCCGGACTGGTTATTCCCGGCAGGCGCGAGACGCGCACGCCGGGTCCCGCGAACCCAGTGCTGAACAGCGACGCATAGAAGCGGACTCCTGCAACCTCCAAGGCTCTTTCCACATCCTTTATTTTCGCGTGACTCCGATTGTCCTCGCCGTCGGTGATGGCATAAATGAGGTCGGCGGAAGTAGGTGTTTCCAAAAGGTGCAGCGCGGAGAGAATGGAATCCAGCAGGGCGGTCTGCCCGCGCACGCTGGTTTTGACGAAGTCCCGTTGCATGCCAATCTGTTCCAGGCGCTCGGCAACGGCTTTTCTTCCCTGCGTGAAATCAACCTGTTCGGTAACGTTGTTGGAAAAGAGAAGGAGGGCCACCTGGGTGTTGGGCAAGCCCTCGAGGGCGATGTGCTCGGCCATTGCGCGTGCCATCTGCCATTCATAATTTCCATGCTCGCCGCGCATGCTCGCGCTCGAATCGAGAAGTATCACAATGCGGCGCGGGCGAGAGTCCGGCGCGACGGAAAGAATCTTGACCGGCTGGCCGTGGAACTTGCCCTCAAAGTCCGCCGCCGTCAATCCCAGTATCGGCTTTCGCGAAGCGTCCACGGCCGTCACGGACAGAGAGCGGCGGAGGCAGGGGACTTCTTGCGCGGAAGAAACCGGTAGAAAACCGGCCCCCAGGACCAGGAATGCCAGAACACCACGCATAGGGCACCTACCTGGAAAGCCAATACCACAGCGCGAAGGGACAAAGCAACCCTGGCGAAGGAAACGGCCCCCGCGGCCCGGGCGGCCATCCCGCGATTGACTGCATGCGCACGCGGCGTGGCTCCCCCGCTTGCCGCTTCCGCTTCACGCTATACTGGAAGAGATGCCGCCAGCGCCTCATGCACCGCAAAAAGTTTCCTCGAAACGCGCCGCGCCAGCGAACCCTTCGCTCCGGCGCATTCTGGCGCTTGATTACGGTCGCGCGCGCATCGGATTGGCCTTGGCCGACGCGGACGCGCGCATTGCCCGCCCGCTGGGGCTGATCGCGCGCAAGAATCGCAACGAAGACATGCGCCGGCTGCGCGAAATCATTCGCGAACACGGCGTGCGCCAGATCGTGGTGGGGCTGCCTTTGCGTCTGGATGGGACGCCGGGAGAGATGGCCGAGGAAGCGGGGCGCTTCGCCGAACGCATTCGCAAGCAGATTGGTTTGCCGGTGGAGATGGTGGACGAGCGCCTGACCAGCTGGGAAGCGGCGCAGTCCGGCGGGAAAAATAGGAAGCAGGAAGGGAAAGATTCCGTGGACGCTCTGGCCGCGGCATTGATTTTGCGCGAATACCTCGAACAAACCGCAACCACAAACGCAACCGCGACGGAGAAGGCCTGAGATGCGCCGCGCCGCGCTATTTTTTGTCATCATGGCCCTGGCGGGAGCGGCCGCGGCGCTGTGGCTGTGGGTAACGATTGCCGTGCCCTACCGCAATTTTCCCTCCGAGGGCGTCTTCATCGTCGTGCCGCACGGAGCGTCCTGCCGCACGGTGGGGCGACTGCTGCAGCAGGAAGGAGTGGTGCGCAGCGGGCTGGTTTTCCGGCTCTATTGCCGGAGGCACCCCAAACGCTCGCTGCAGGCGGGAGAATATTTCTTCGAGCAGGCGGCCAGCGGCCGGGACGTTTTCTGGACCATCGCCAACGGGAAAATTTTCGAAAAGCAGTTCACGGTGCGCGAAGGAACCACGATTTTCGAAATCGCCCGCGAACTGGAAGCCGCCCGCATGGTCTCCGCCGCGGATTTTCTGAAAGCCGCCGAAGATCCCGCCTCCATTCATGAACTGGCCCCGGAGGCGCAGACGCTCGAGGGATTTCTCTTCCCGGCCACGTATCGCTTTCCGCGCAATCCCGGCGCGGAGGCGGTGACCGGCGCGATGACCGGCAAATTCAAGGAAGAATGGACGCGCATCCAAAGCGATTGGGCGGCGAAGCGCGCGAATTCGGGCGCGGAAGCCGCCGCGAAAGACCCGCCGAAGCAGAAGCTACTGGCTGTTGTGACGCTGGCTTCGCTGGTCGAGCGGGAAACGCCGCAAGCGGAGGAGCGCCCGGTGGTGGCCGGGGTGTATGAAAACCGCCTGAAGAAACGCATGCTCTTGCAATGCGACCCCACGGTCATCTACGCGCTGGAGCGCGTGGACAGCTACCAGGGCACGCTGACGCTGGACGACCTGCGCATTGATTCCCCCTACAACACCTACCGCTACCGCGGGCTTCCTCCGGGACCAATCGGCAATCCCGGCGAAGCCGCGCTGCGGGCGGCGCTGGAGCCCGCCACTTCCTCGTACCTCTATTTCGTGGCCAACACCAAGGGCGGCCATTTTTTCTCGAACACCCTGGCGGAGCACAACTGGAATGTGCGACGCTACCACCGGCTGCTCAAGGGTCTGCCGGACGAACCCGAACCGCCGCCGCCCGCTGCCGCGGCCCCGGCGCCGCACAAGAATTCCCGGCACGCCGCGGGAAACAAACAGAAGAGCAAATCCACGTCCCGCGCGCACAAGAGGCGCGCAACGTCATGAAAACCAAGCCCACGGGGAAGAGCAAGAAGGCGCTGATTCTCGGCGCGGCCCAGGCCCTGGGCGCGCCGCGATTCACACCCGCGGAGATCGAGCAGCTGCGCCGGAAATTGCTGGCCGACTACGGCGAAGCGGGCAAAACCAGCGGCGATTATATTTCCGGGGTGCTGAAAGAGGCGGGCTACAAGCTCGCGCTGGCGCAGCAGGTGGAGGCCGAACTGCAGTACGAGGAAGAGTTCGAGGACTTGCTGCATTTCAAGACGCTGGAGGACGCGGAAGTTTCCCTCACCCGCCTGGATGAACTAGCCCGCAAATTCCGGGCCAAGGGCGAGCGCGCGGCGGTGGCGCGCGTGCTGGAAATCGCGCGCCTGGGCAAGCGCCGCGCTGAAATGATTTCGCGCAATCCGAAAGTGGAAGCCGCCAAGCGCAGGGAGAAGCAGGAGATTGCCGCGTGGTTCCGCATCTGGCTGGAAACCCCCGAGGCATTTTTCAACTGGCTGGAGGTCCGCAAGGAATCGCCGGAGTACCAGGAGCAGTTCGGCGGCAAACCCGGCGTCATCGAGGAGTAGCGGCCATGGCCACGGGCGCTTATGTCATGGAAATCGGGGCGCTCGATCTCAGCGAAGCGACGCGCGCGGCGGGAATCGAGCTGATCGAGCGGGAAAGCCGCGAGCCGCTGCGCGGTGAACTGGCCACGGGCATCTGGGCGGCGCTCTTTCCGGCCCTGGCCGGTGCTGATTTTTTCACGCTGGATTTCTTCAGCCACCTCGAGCGCGTGCGGGAATTCTGCCAGGCCAGGGGCATCTCCTTCCACGAGCCTTCGGTCCGCTGCCTGGTGATTCCGCAGCCGCTTCCCGAGCAACTGGAGGCGCTGCTGGGCCGATTTGCCGGGGAAACTTTCGGGATGCGCGCCGGGGGCGCGGCCCGCGAGGGAGATACGCCGCTGGAAAACGAGCTGTCGGGCAAGGGGCTTGACGCTTACCAGCAGGCTTATGGGCGTTACACCTTCTGCGCCGTCTGCGAACTGGATGACGGCTGGATGACCGTGCTGAGCGAGAACCTGTGGCCGGCGGAAATCATCCGCCGGGTGAAGCCCGCGGTGGACGCGTTTCAGGTCGAGGTGGTCCGGCCGAAGTAGGAGCGGGACCAGGCAATCGGGGGAGAGAAAACGGCGATTGGCGGTTTGACGGGCGGCCAAGTGGCTGTAAAATTGCAGATTGGCCTATGCGAGTGCGAAAACACATGAGATTGCGGGTCTTTCCGTGCATGATTCTGGCGACAGTGCCGCTTTTTTCCGGCGGCTGCAGCACCGCCATCAAAACCACCACGGTGGTGGCTCCCGGAACCAAGCCGGTGGTGCGGAACGCCACGCGCGAGGAGTTGATCGCGTCGTACCAGGAGATGGTCCGCAAAGTGGGCACGGTAAACGCCACGGTGGATTTGCAACCCACCACCGGTTCGCAATATAGCGGGGTCATCGAGGAATATCATCAGGTGAAGGCGTTTCTACTGGCCCGGCGCCCCGCGCTGGTGCGCATGGTGGGGCAGGCGCCGGTGATCGGCACGACCATCTTCGACATGGCCAGCAACGCGGAAACTTTTCGCGTGCACATCCCCTCGAAACAGAAGTTTCTGGTGGGGGCGATCGCCCTGGAACGTTCCAGCAAAAAACCCATCGAGAATCTCCGCCCGCAGCATCTGCTGGACGCGCTGCTGTGGCCAGAGATGGACCCCAAGGACCACGTGCTGCTGGAAGAGTTTAACGACGAGAGCGGAAGATATTACATTCTGACCGTGCTGCACGGAGCGGATACTCCGGAAATTGCGCGCAAGATCTGGTACGATCGCGCCACGCTGCAGGCTTCGCGCCTGGTCACCTACGGCCCGGGGGGAACGCTGGTTTCCGACGTGCGTGTTTCGGACTGGCAGCCTCTCGAACAATCCGCGGGCAGCGCGGCGGGCGAGCTTCCCGCGGCCTTCCCCCGAAGAATTCAGATCGCGCGCCCGCACGATGATTACCAGATTGACCTGCACATCAGCAAACTGGCGGTGAACACGGAAATCCCCGCGGAGCGCTTTGAACTACCGCAGCCGCCGGGAACGGAACTGGTGCGCGTGGGCGCGAATCAAGAAGAGAAAAAGCCATGATGGGCCATCTGGTCTACCGCAACCTGCTGCACCGCCCGCTGCGCACGCTCATCGGCATGACCGCGGTGGCCGTCGAAGTGGCCCTGGTAGTGCTCATCGTGGGGCTGACCAGCGGGCTGCTCACGGAAACGGCCAAGCGCATCGAGGGCATCGGCGCGGACATCATGCTGCAGCCTCCCGCGGCCTCCATTTTCCTGGGCTTCAGCGGCTCGCCCATGCCCATCAAAATCGCGGACAAGCTGCGCGAGATGAAATACGTGCAATCGGTCTCCCCCGCGCTGCTGCAGTTCAGCTCCTCCGGCGGCGTGGACGTTCTCTACGGCATTGACCGCGACAGTTTCCGCGCGGTCTCGAGCGGCTTCGTTTTCCTGGAAGGGCGCGACATGCAGGGCCCCGACGATCTGCTGGTGGACGATTGGGCGGCCAAAGCCAAACACATCAAGCTGGGGGACAAGTTCCGCATCCTGGAACACGAATGGAACGTGGTGGGCATCGTCGAACACGGCAAGGGCGCGCGCCTGTTCGTTCCCCTGGCCACATTGCAGGACCTGGTGGGGGCGCGCGACAAGGCTTCCATTTTTCTGGTGAAGTGCACCCGCCCCGAGCACACGGGCGACGTCACCGAGCAGATTCGCCACATCCTCCCCGGCTATACCATCCGCCCGCTCAAGGATTTTCTCTCCCTGATGACCTCGACCAATATCCCCGGCCTGGAGGGCTTCATCAACGCCATGATCGCGCTGGCAGTGGCCATCGGCCTTCTGGTCATTTTTCTTTCCATGTACACGACGGTGATCGAGCGCACCCGCGACATTGGCGTGCTCAAATCGCTGGGCGCGGACAAGGGCTTCATCATTCGCGCTTTGCTGGCCGAATCGGCCATGCTGTGCTGCGCGGGGATCGTGTTGGGCGTGGGGCTGAGCTACGGCCTGCGCGCGGCTTTCCTGGCGGCCTTTCCTACGCTCTCGATTCTGATTACCGCCGGGTGGCTGCTCAAGGCCGCCGCTATCGCCCTGGTGGGGGCGCTGTTCGGCGCCAGTTATCCGGCGTGGATGGCCAGCCGCAAGGACCCGGTGGATGCGCTTTTGTATGATTAAGAGGCCACGAAGCGGAACTCGGGCAGGAGACTAGGCAGGGATGCAATTCACGGATACAATACAAACTCTTCCCGAGACGGAGAGAATCCCAGGACCCATGAGCTTGGAACCCATCCTGAAGACCGAGAATCTCTGGAAACTCTACCACGCCGGCAAGGTGGATGTTCCGGCGCTGCGCGGGGTGAACCTCGCGGTTCTGCCCGGCGAATCTCTGGCCATCATGGGGCCATCGGGCTGCGGAAAGTCCTCGCTGCTTTATCTTATCGGCGGACTGGCGCAGGCCAGCCGCGGGCGCGTGCTGGTGGACGGCAACGACCTTTCGACCATGAGCGACGCGGAGCGCACTAAACTGCGCCGGCACAAAATCGGCTTCGTCTTCCAGCGCTTTAATCTTCTTCCCACGCTCAGTGCCGAGGGCAATATTGCCATCGCGCAGCATCTGCACGGGGACGGCTTCGACCCGCACCGTTTCGACGTGGTCACCAAGATGCTCGGCCTCGAAGGCCGACTCAAGCACAAGCCTTCGGAGCTTTCCGGCGGCGAACAGCAGCGCGTGGCCATCGCCCGGGCCATCATCAACGAGCCGAAAATCCTGCTGGCGGACGAGCCCACGGGCAATCTCGACACTAAGAATTCCGAAATCGTCCTGGCCATGCTCCGCCAGTTGAACAAGGACATGGGCCAGACCATCGTCATGATCACCCACAATCCGGAAGCCGCCGCATACTTCGATCGCATCGTGCACATGCGCGATGGGGTGATCGTCGACGGAGTGCCCACGGATTGAAATGCGCGCCCTGGCCAACATCGTCAAGCACATGCTGTTCTGGTCCTACGACCGCGGCGCCTGGCAGTACGACTTGGCCGTCGTGGCCATTCTTATCTTCGTGCTGGCCACGCCCCGCGGATGGTTTCAGGATCAGCCCTCGGCCGGCCTGCCCTCCTCCGGCGCACAGGTTGTTCTGGTCTCCGAGGACGGCGGCCGCCGCACCTACCGCGTGGATGCCCGGGTGATCGCCCCGCCGATGCGCCCTGAACTGGCCAACGATCTGCACAAGGCCCTGCAGCGCACCGTGCCGGAATTGAGCGGCAAGGGCTTCAAGATTCTGAGCATCAAGCCGGTGCTCGACGACCAGGGCACGGTCAACAGCTACGAGGTGCAGATTCAACCCTAGCTTCGCGCCTTCCCTCTTTGCGCGCAGGGCGCCATCCGGGGTAACGCCCTGGAACTCCCGCGCATCTTCTATTAAGGGTGATTTATACTGTGTTAGCATGCCCACCGGCGCATCCGCCGTCCTGGGGCGGAAAGATGCAAAGGAACCTCTTGAAACTTGACCGACGGACTCTTTTCCTGATTTTGCCGCTGCTGGCCGCTTTGCCAGGCGGTTCGCTCCCGGCGCGCGCCGCGCAGGACCAGCCGCGCTGGACGGTGGACGCCGTCCTCAAGCAGATGGACCGCGCCGCGGGGGAGTTCCGCACGCTCACCGCCGACCTGGAACACAGCAAATACACCGACGTGGTGAAGGACACCTCTCTCGAGACCGGGCACATCCTGGTGCGCAAGGACGACAAAATGCGCATCGAGATTCTGCAGCCGGACCCGCGCACCATATTGCGCAACGGCGACTCTCTGTTCGTCTACACGCCCAAGATCAAGCGCGTTGAGGAATACGATCTGGGGAAAAACCGCTCGCTGGTGGACCAGTATGTTCGCCTGGGATTCGGAACCCGCGGCGAAGACCTGAAAAAGGGCTATCTGCTGACCGTGCTGGGCGAGGAAACGCTGGACAACCGCAAAATCGTCCTGATCGAGCTCACGCCCAAGTCCGATAAAGTCCGCGCGCAGATTTCCAAGATTCAGATGTGGATTGACCAGGCTTCCTGGATTCCCGTGCAGCAAAAATTCTTCGAAACCGGCTCCGGCGACTTTTTCATCTTTCACTACAAGAATATCGCCCTGAACCTGAAAATCCACGAATCCCGCTTCAAGCCCAACTGGCCCAAAGACGTGACCCTGATCAAGCCCCGCGGCTGATTTTTTTCCTCTCGCCCGCCCGCGAGATTCAGCCCGCTTCTTTTTCCCTCGCCAGTAATTTCTGCTTGCGTTCGAGGCCCCACCGGTATCCGGCCAGGCTCCCGTCCGCGCGGATCACCCGGTGGCAGGGCACCACGATGGAAACCGGGTTGGTGGCGCAGGCCCGCGCCACCGCGCGCACCGCCCTGGGCTTACCCAGTTGCCGCGCAATCTGCGTATAGGTGCGCGTCGCGCCGAAGGGAATCTTCTGCAATTCCTGCCACACGCGCCGCTGAAACGCCGTGGCCTGCACGTCCAGCGGCAGATCCAGGCGCGGCGGGCGGCCGGCGATGCGTTCGACAATCTCCCGCACCCACTTTGAAAAGGTATCGTTTCCGGGAAAGATCTCCGCGCGCGGGTATTCCTTGCGCAGCTCTCCGCGCAGCTTCTTTTCCTCTGCGCCCAGATAGACGGCGGAGATTCCCCGCTCGGTCGAGCCGATGAGCACTTTTCCGAGAGTCGAATCGGCAATCGCATAACGTATTTTCATTGTTGCTCCTCCGCGGCGGTAGGCCGCCGGCGTCATTCCCAGATGCGCGTTGCTGCGTTCATAGACGCGGCTCGGCGAACCGTAGCCGCACGCATAGAGCGCCTCGGTCACGCTTTTCCCCGCGCGCAATTCTTTCTTGAAGTGCGCCACGCGCGCCGCCGCGGCAAATTCGCGCGGCGCCAGCCCCGTGGCGCTGCGGAAGGCCCGGCGCAGCGCACCCGCGCTCGTGCCCAGGGCCGCGGCCAGTTCGGAAAGTTTTTCCTCGTCCCCGCCCGCGTGCCGGGCCAGATGGCGCGCCGCTCGCTCCACCAGTGCGGCCGCGCCGTGGACCTCCTTGGGACGGCAGCGCAGGCAGGAACGGAAGCCGGCGCGTTCGGCTTCCTCCGGCCGCGTGAAAAATCTCACGTTGCGGCGCAGCGGTCTCCGCGCGGGGCAGGAGGGGCGGCAGTAAATGCCCGTGCTCAAAACCGCCAGAACGAAGCGGCCGTCCCAGCGTGCGTCGCGGCGCAGCACCGCGTGCCACAATTGTTCCGTGGAGCGGCTGGCGGATGGATTGGAAGCACTCTGTTTCATGGGCAGGGTCAAAGTAGCGCATGCGCCGCGAGAAATCTATCCGCAAACGTGCGCCAAAGTAAAAAAGTAAAATGCAAAAAAATCAGGCTTCGCCCGGCGTGGGGATGGCGTCCTCCTGATGGCCGGGAACCCTTCCGGTGGCGCTGATCACCAGGATAACCGCGGTGAGGATGATTCCCGCGGCGAGCCACGTGCGCAGGGTCACCACTTCGCCGGCGAAGCTCCATCCCAGAAAGAGGGCCACCACGGGATTGACGAAGGCGTAGGTGCCCACGCGCGACGCCGAGGTCTTCTTCAGCAGGTAAAGATAAGCGGTAAAGCCGATGCCCGACCCGAAAACGATGATATAGCCAAGCGCCACCAGCGCGCGCGGCGTGATCGTGGCCGCATGCAGCGTCCTCCATTCCCCCAGGAAGAAGCCGCCGAGGCACAGGGCCACTCCTCCGGCAAAGCTCTGCATAGCCACTCCCAGCAGAGGCGAGACGGGATGCGCGCTGTGCTTCGAGTACACCGAGCCCAGCGCCCAGCAGAACGAGGCGAAAATCAGCACGCCCGCACCCGCCAGCGGCACGCGCTCCGCTCCCGCCAGATGCGCCGGACCAATCAGCAGCACCAGCCCCGCAAATCCCAGCAGCAGCCCCGCGCTGACCTGCATTCGCGGCCGCGTGCCTCCCGGCCGCAGCCATTCGATCAGTACCAGCCAGAGCGACACCGTGGCCACCAGCAGCGCGGTAATCCCCGAAGGCGCCGTCTGCTCCGCCCAGCATACCCCGCCGTTGCCCACGAACAGCAGCAGGCATCCGGTGATGGCCGCTGCCTTCCAGTGCTCGGCGGAGGGGCGAATCCCCGTCTTCCAGCGCAGAATCGGATAGAGGATCAACCCCGTGAGCAGATGGCGCAGCCCGGCGAGAATCAGCGGAGGGAAAGATTCGAGCCCGATGCGGATGAAGAAATACGTCGAGCCCCACACCAGATAAATCGCCGCGAAGGCCACCAGCACCCCGGCGGAACTGTCGCCTCCATGCACTGGCGCGGATTTAGCCGGCGGGGAAGCCGTCGTGGACGCTGTGTTGGACATGAATTTTTTTGCCTGGCATAGAAGTTAGGCATTCCCCGCACGGCTGTCCAGCGCCATATTGGATGAAGGAACAAAGGTACCGGCCATTCGTTCCGGTACTAGGACCAAGTATTTGAATTTAGGGCACTTCGCCTGTTTTCCCCCGATTGACGATAACCCTTGCGGATGTCATCTTAGCCACCCGCTCCTCTGGTTTTTGCCGTGGGATTTGGATGCGGGCTGTGGGCGTCTTTGGGACTGCAATGAGCGTCGTTAAAAAGCTAAATCCATTGAAGCTGCCTCCGCCGGTCGCTGAAGCCGCGGAAGAGAAAAAGCAGGGACTCGCGCCGGCCATGACCGGCTGGCAGCCGCAACTGAAAGTGCGCCCGCTGATGCCGCAGAGCGGGCCGCGGCGCTTTGTCCGCGTGCCCACGCACGCCGTCGGCGTCTTCCCCGAGCAGCGCGAATATCCCCGCGCTTCCCTGAAGCTGCCTCTGCGCCTGAAGAGCGTGGATGGCCGCCAGGAAGATTTTCCGGTGTCCCTGGTCACACGGGACATCAGCTCCACGGGCGTCTTTTTCCTCTCCCCGCGCGATATCGCCGTGGGCGCCATGATCGAACTGGAAATCGTCCTGGTCAGCCGCCCCATGGGACTCGGCAACGTCACCGTCGTTTCCCAGGCCTTGGTGCGCAGAGTCGAGCCTTCCCCCATACCCGGGTGGTTTGGCGTGGCCGCCAAGTTTTCCGATGTCGAATTCGGCCGCGATGACGGCCTGCCGTGGATGGGCGCGCCGCGCTGACCGGCTTGCCACGGGACCCTTTCTTCCTAAATCCTCATTTTTTCCACAGCTTTAATCTTGCTCTTTTCTTATTACCTGACCTAAACTCACCCAGCTAATGCTGCGGAAGTAACCCGGGTAACTTGGGCACCTCACTTCCGCCGCCCCAGGGGTAGGGGAAATCGAGAGGGGAAAAAATGAGAAAAATTCTGTGTGCTTTTTTTGTGCTGTCATTTGCGTTGTTGTGTGCCACAAACAGCTGGAGCCAGTCGTTAATCACCACCGGAACCGTGCAGGGCGACGTCACCGACGAAAAAGGCGGCAGCATTCCCGACGCCAGCGCGGAGATTCGCAATCTGGATACCAACGTGACTCGCTCGGAAAAGACTTCCTCCGACGGCCATTTCGCATTTTTAAACCTGCCCCCGGGCCGCTACACCCTCACCGTGACCAAGCAGGGCTTTTCCATCGTCGAGCAGCAGAACATCAACCTGACCGTCGGGCAGCAGATCAGCCTGTCCATCTCTCTGAAAATCTCCGCGGTTTCCGAGCGCGTGGTGGTGTCCGAAGTGCCCCTGGTGGAACTCACCAAGACCGAATCCTCGTCCACGCTCAACGAGCTTTCCATCTCACAGACCCCCGTGCTTGGACGCAAGTTTGAAGACCTGCTCACCCTCACCCCCGGTGTCAGCGTGGTGCAGGGACCCGACGGTGACGAAATCAACTTCAACGGTCAGCGCGGCGTCTTTAACAACATCAGCCTGGATGGCGGCGATTACAACAATGGTTTCTTCGGCGAGCAGATGGGCGGGCAGCGCGCGGCCATTGATATCACCCTGGACGCGGTCAAGGAGTTCCAGGTGGTGGCTTCCGGCGCCAACGCCGAATACGGGCGCACGGCCGGGGGCGTGGTCAACGTCATCACCAAGTCCGGAACCAACGAAGTGCACGGCAGCGCCTTCTATTTCCAGCGGCTCAAGGCACTCACCTCCAATACGTCCGATGGCAAGCCCCTCAACGGATTCCACCGTGAGCAGCTCGGCGGCACGCTGCGCGGCCCCATCAGGAAGGACAAAATGTGGTTCGCCGGCGCCTTTGAGCACGTCCGCGAAACTCTGACCCGCGACAACCTCAGCGCGCCCATTGATGCGACGCCCTGCCCGGTTTCGAACCCGGTCTTCAATTCCAACATCACCGATGCGCAGATCGGAGCCTTCCCCGAATGCCAGCGCTTGGCCCTGCTCAATTTCCTGCAGAGTTCCGTGGGGCAGAATGACGGACTGCCCGTCGAGCATCCGGTGCGCAACTCCGCCCTGCTTGGGCGCATCGACTGGAATATGTCGCAAAAAACCCAGCTCTTTGTCTCCTATAACTTTGACTATTCCAAGAACACCAATCAGACCTTCGACGTGGGCACCTACGGCAATTCCGCCAATGGAATCGAGGGTCCGTCCAAAGTCCATACGTTGAACGGGGACTTGTCCACGACCATCTCTCCGACCATGATCAATGTCGCCCACTTCAGCTACACCCGCGAAATCCGCCCGCGCTCCGCGGTGCCTTCCAACATCCCCGCGGATACGGCCATGGGCTTTGGGCCGACCTTCCGCTTCGGCTCGCCGTTCTTCCTCAATCCCAACGTGGACGAAACCATCTGGCGCACGCAGATTCGCGACAGCATATCCGTCGTCCACGGCAAGCATACATTCAAGGTGGGCGGCGAATGGCTGCACACCCTCAATGACCAGGTCTTCCGCGGGTTCTTCACCGGCCGCTACATCTTCGACAGCCCTGTGAGCTTCCTGCACTATGCCTCCCCCGCGGCCCTCGGTGCGGGCTTCGGTCCAACGGCGGCGGAGTGCGCGAGCGGGGCCTATACGGACATCTCGCTGGTCGTGGCAGGTCTCTGTCCTGACGCTTCTGCCTTCACGGGAGGACCGCTGATCTTTTTCTTGCAGGACGGTGTTCCCACCGGACTTCCCAATGTTCCTGCTCCGGGCGCTTCGCGCATCAAGAACGAAGACTATGGCCTCTTCGCCCAGGACAGCTGGCAGGTCCGGCCCGGTTTGACCTTGAACTACGGCCTGCGCTGGGAAGCCCAGATATTCCCGAACACTGTGGTCCCTCCATCACAGACGGCTTACGCCATGTTCCTGAGCACCCCCGGATTCCCCACCGACGGCACCGAGCACAGCCCGAAGAAAGAACTCCAGCCGCGCCTGGGCCTTGCCTGGGATGTCGCCAATCGCCACAAGTCGGTCCTGCGCGCCAGTTGGGGCGTATACTACGGCCGCCAGAACATGCTGAGCCAGGTGGGTTCCATCACCACCAACGGGGTACAACAGAGCACCATCTACACCGTATCCGCCTTCGGCGGCGGGCCCGTCTGGCCCAATCCCTTCCCCGTGGTTCCGGGGATCTCTTCGTGCATCTCCAATCCATTCCCCTGCTTTACCGGAATCCGCGCCTTCAGCAAGGACTACGAGAACCCGCGCATTTACACGACCAATGTGGGTTATGAGCAGGACCTCGGCCACAACGTCGCCGTCTATGCCGACTTCACCCTTTCCAAGGGCGTGCACATGACCCGCTTCTACAACGCCAACAACGGCTCTGGTCCGACCGTGATGCCCGTCAACGGAGATACCGTCATCTACACCGGCCCGGGCCTCTATGGCCCGTACCTCGGTGATGTCTTCATCACCTCCAGCGCCGGCAAATCGCTCTATCGCGGGGTCACCTTCGGAGTCCGCAAGCGCTTCAGCCAGAAGTGGCAGATGGAGGCCAACTACACCGTCTCGAAGGACATGGACGACGACTCCAACGAGCGCGACCCCTTCACCGACCGCACTTTCAACCGCTTCGACCTGTCCAAGGATTACGGACTTTCGGACCGCGATCAGCGCCACCGCGTCAACTTCTACACCTACTTCGAACTGCCCAAGGGCTTCACCGGCAACATCCGCATGCAGGGCCATTCGGCACAACCCATCACTCCCGAAACCCGCGTGCAGAACGGCGTGGACCTGGGCCGCAACACTCTGCGCAAGGACAATGCCTTCTTCTCCATGGACTGGCGCATCGAACGGCCCTTCCACATCAACGAGCGCATGCAGCTCATTCCGGTCTTTGAGATGTTCAACACCTTCAACAACAAGAACAACGTGAACCCGCTGACCACGCCGGCCCTGTTCGACTTCAACGGCTTTCTGCGCGTGGGCGTGGGCGATCCGCGGCAGGCGCAGTTCGCTCTGCGGCTCACGTTCTAACTCTCCCCCGCAAGGGGAATTTTCCAAAAAGGGGGCGCCACAGCGCCCCCTTTTTTTCTTGTAGGGGCCGAGCTTGCCCGGCCCGCGGCCGCAAGCGCCCCGCAAGCCAAAATCTCTGCTACTCTTGTAAGCGATGGAGAAAAACGGAAGAAACGAAATTCGCGCCGTGCTCTTCGATTGGGACGGGACGCTGCTGGACTCCTACCACGCCGATTCGCAGGCTTACCTGGCGCTGTTCCGGAAGATGGGGATTGACTGGGGCATTGCCGAATTGACCGAGCACTATTCGCCGGACTGGTACAGCGTCTATCGCGCCGCGGGGCTGCCGCGCAGGCATTGGGACGAAGCCGACCGCACCTGGCGCGAGCACTACGCCCACCACAAGCCCCGGCTCATCACCGGAGTGCGCCGCGTCCTTGCCGCGCTGGGCCGCCGGCACCGGCTCGGCCTCGTGACCAGCGGCGACCGCTCGCGCGTCACGCGGCAACTGCGCGAGTTCCGCCTCACCACCCTCTTTGGCGCGCGGGTCTGCGGCGGGGACACGCCACAGCGCAAGCCGCATCCCGCCCCGCTGCAGCTCGCTCTGCGCAGGATGCGCCTCGATCCCAGTTTCTGTGTTTACGTGGGCGATTCGCCCGAAGACCTGCAAATGGCCCGCCGCGCCGGCGTCCGCGCCATCGGCGTGCTGGGACCTTTTCCCACCGAAATGCGCCTGCGCGCCGCGCGGCCGGACCTCCTGTTGGAAAATCTCGCGCGCCTGCCGCAAGCCCTGCGCGAGTTCGCCTGACAAGCTGCCAAACAAAAGAAACTTGTCATTCTGAACCCATCCGATGAGGATGGGTGAAGAATCTCAACTTCTCGTTTCACTGAAACTTACAGTTGAGATCCTTCGGCTCCGATAAAAAACATCGGGGCCTCAGGATGACCGCTTTGTCTTAGTGTTCCGCAACCGGTTAGAGCATCACGGCTTGGGTTTGGCGGGCGCCGCGGGCGGAGCCGCGGGCTTCTCCGGAGCGGGGGGTGAGATGCGCTTGTAGGCGGTCCACTTGATGGTCAGGCGGACGGGCATGTCACCGGACTTAAAATGCAGGGTATCGTCGGAGCTGGCGTAGTTCGGAAACCAGTACTTCCCTTCCACATTTTCGCGGTACGTTTCAAACATGGTGAAGGGCAGCGTCGGCGAATGCACCGGCCCCAGGTCCGTCACCCACTTCCCGTAGGTCTTCACCACTTCCAGATATTTATCGTCCACCCACAGGATTCCATCGAAATACGGCCGCCCGCGTTCGACCGCTTTCGGATGCACCTGAAAAACGTAGCAGCTGATTTCGTCGAGCTGCTCCTTGCCGGCGTAGCGCAGATCGTATTTCGCGCGCAGGCTGGCGGTCACCGGATAGGCCATGATCAGCGCCAGCGATTCCAGGTCTTCCGGCTCGAGCCGCAGGCTTTTCAGCGTGGAAACCGGCTGCCCCACGATCCTGCTGTAGGCTTTTCCGTCCGCGGTGATGGCCGGCTCCGTGGTGATCTCGATCTGCCCCGCGGGCTTGCCGTCGCCGCCGAACTCCTGCAGGCGCAGCGTCTTGCGATACCAGAAATGGGTGCGCGCCTCGACGTAACGCTCTTCCTTCTCCGTGAACTTCCGGATGATCTCCTCGGGGGCCGCCGGCAGGGGAACGTCCGGGTCCACCGCATTGCCCACGCGGCGGACGGCCTTGTCCGCGGGAGGGGGAGCCATGGGACCGGGGCGGGAGTCTTGCGCGCGCAGAGGAACCGCGCCGCTCAAAAAGCCGGAAAAAAGAGCAAGCCCGAGCGCCGCGCGAACGCCGGTGAAAAAGAAAGTCTTCTGGTCGTGTATTTTCATCAAAATCTTAGATGCGGCCCGAACCCTCCGCGTTTCCGCTCAGTGTACTACCCTTTCGCGGCCACCCGTGAACCTTTGCGCCTCCGGCTCGCGCGCCCGCCCACGCGCATCTGTTAAACTCGGATGCGAGGCAGGCAAAGATAATTGTGTCCACATCCAGACAACCGCGGCGCTACTTCATTTCCGGAATCGTGCAGGGCGTGGGCTATCGCTACTACGCGCAGCGGGCCGCGCAAAAGCTGGAACTGGCCGGCTATGTCCGCAATCTCGAGGATGGCCGCGTCGAGGCCTACGCCGTGGGCGCTCCCGAGCAACTGGCGGCCTTTTCCGCGGCCCTCAAGAAGGGCCCGCTGGGATCTCAGGTCACCACCGTGATCGAGGAGCACGCCAGCCCGGAAATGCGGTACGATAAAACGTTCTCAATTCTCACGAACTCCTGAGGAGAGCACTGCATGAATGAGCTGAAAAAGCTGATCCGGGAAATCCCTGACTATCCCAAACCGGGAATTCTCTTCTACGACGTGACCACCCTGCTCAAGGACAAGAAGGGTTTTCACGCCCTGATTGACCGCCTGTGCGACCACTACAAGGATCACCACATTGATCTGGTCGCCGGCATCGAAGCCCGCGGCTTTATCTTCGCTCCCGCGCTGGCCTACCGCCTGGGCGCCGGCTTCGTCCCCGTGCGCAAGCCCAAGAAGCTGCCCGCCAAGACCGCCAGCGTCTCCTACGCCCTCGAGTACGGCACGGACACGCTGGAAATTCACGAAGACGCCGTGCAGAAGGGCCAGAAAGTCCTGCTCTGCGACGACCTGCTGGCCACTGGCGGCACCGCCGCGGCCGCCGTGCAGCTTATCCGCAAGCTGGGTGGCGTGGTGGATGGAGCGGCCTTCGCCGTCGAACTGACTTTCCTGAGCGGCAGGAAGAAACTCGACGGGCTCGATATTTTTACGATGATTCAGTATGACAAGTAGGAAGTGCGTTTTGGTTGTGGGAGAGAGTTGAAAGTTGACAGTTAAAAGTTGAAAGGAAAAAGCGCAAACGCCATCGGGCGTTTGCACTTTTTTGTTGAGCGCTTTCGCTTTTGCTACGAATTTGCCTTGCCCCGCCGCTGCCGCAGCGCTTCAAAAAGCACCACGCCCGCGGCCACGGAAACATTTAGCGAGCGGATCGGCCCGGTGGTCGGCAAGGAAACCAGGAAGTCGCAGCGCTTGCGCGTCAGTTCGTGCAGCCCCTTGCCTTCGCCCCCCAGCACAATGCCCACCGGCGAAGTATAGTCGGCCTCGGTGTAGCTCTTCTCCGCGTGCTCGTCGAGTCCCACCAGCCAGTACCCCGCCTCTTTCATCTCTTCCATCGCGCGCACCAGATTTTTCACCCGCGCGACCGACAGGTGCTCGAGCGCGCCCGCCGAAGCCCGCGCCACCGTGTCCGTCAGCCCCGCCGCACGCCGCTCCGGCACCACCACGCCGTGCGCGCCGGTGGCCAGCGTGGTGCGGATGATCGCCCCCAGATTGTGGGGGTCCTCGACGCCATCGAGAAGCACCAGCAGCCCCTTGCGCGCGGTGTCCGCGGCGGCCTTGGCCATCACGTCCTCGAACGTCACGGTGGCCCGCGCAGCCACCAGCGCCACCACGCCGTGGTGGTCCTGCGTCGAAGCCAGGCGGTCCAGCTGCCCGCGGTCTTCAAAGCGCACCGGAACATCCCGCTCGCGCGCCAGTTGCACGATTTTTTCCACGCGCGTATCCTGCCGCCCCTTGGCGATCACGATCCGGTCAATGGCCCGCCCGGCTTCGAGGGCCTCGCGCACCGCATTAATTCCTGTGAGTTTGTCCATGGAGGTACCAGTCTACCGCCGACCGTGGAGAGTTGAAAGCCGGGCGCATCCGCATCCCCGGCGCGCGGGCTTCAGTCCAGCGCCGCGCAGAATTCCAGGATGCGCTCGGATGCCCGCTTGATTGTGCCCGCAAATCCCGCCGCGGCTCCGCTATCGAGCAGCAGGATCACCCGGTCCAGCTCGCCATCGCCAATCCGCCCGGCCAGCGCCAGACGCAGCGGATAAAACAGATCGCGGCCGCGCAACTGTAAACCTTCTTTCAGCGCGGTAATCACCGTTTTAAGCCGGTCCGAATCAAGAGATTGCCCATCGAGCAGCAACAACGCCAGCTCGCGGATCACCTCGCGCGCCCCGTAGTGCGCCAGCACCGCATGATTTTCCACCTGGCTCAGCAGTTCGCGCGCGTCGTAGTGAAAAATCAGCCCCAGCAGTTCGGCCAGCCCTGCGCGCTCCGCCGGATGCCTCCCCAGCATCGCCGCCGCCCTCTCGCACCAGGCCTGCTGCGCTTCCGAACATTCCTCGGCCCGCCAGCCGTGTTCGAGCAGAATCGCGGCCACGTCGGCGGCGGTAAAGGGATTGTTGCGCGGGGCGTCGTGAGCCTCGGAGGTCTCTTCAGGTGGCATGGCGAGGTTCTCGTTCAGCGGGAGGAGAGCGTGGCGACCGCGTGGGCGGCAATGGCCTCGCCACGCCCCACCGCGTCCACGCCTTCGTTGGTCTTGGCCTTCAGGTGCACGCGCTCGGCGGGCACGCCCAGCGCCCGCGCCAGCAGCTCGCGCATTTTCGGAAAATGCGGCCCCAGCTTGGGCCGCTCCAGGATCACCACCGCGTCAATGTGTTCGATCGCGAGTTTGCGCTCATCCAGCAGCTTCCGCGCGTGCTCCAGAAATTGCAGGCTGGCCGCGCCCTTCCACCTGGGGTCGCTGTCCGGAAAATGCGTGCCGATGTCGCCCGCGCCCGCCGCTCCCATCAGCGCGTCGCAGATGGCATGCGCCAGCACGTCTCCGTCGGAATGGCCCACCGGGCCTTTTTCAAAAGGCACCACGAGGCCGCCGATCACCAGCGGGCGCCCTTCCGCCAGGCGGTGCAAATCGTAGCCGATGCCGCAGCGCACGCTCATGCTCCGCGCCGCTCCAGTTCCAGGTAGAAGCGCGCCAGGTCCATGTCCGCGGGGCGGGTGATCTTGATGTTGCGCTCGGAGCCCTGCACCACGTGTACATCGTGCCGCGGGCGAAGGCTTCGCGGAAGAGCGCCGCTTGGAACACTTGCGGGGTCTGCGCCAGCACCACAAGCTCGCGCGGGACCGTCGCGGTAATCAGCGCCACATCCTCCGGCAGGCTGGCCCGCTTCACTTCCTTGATCGTGTCCATCGCCGGAATGCCCAGGATGGCCGCCTGGCAGCGCCGGGCCTCTTCGATCACGCGTTCGATCTGCTCGCGCGTGACGAACGGCCGCACCGCGTCATGCACCAGTATCAGCTCCGTGTCCGCGGGTACCTCGCGCAGCGCCTGCCCCACGGAATCCTGCCGCGTGTCTCCCCCGCGCACCACCCGCACCTTCTGCGGAAATTTCTCGCCCTGGATCTGCTCCTCGAGCCAGGCCACTTCGTCGCCCCGCGTGGCCACGTAGATATCCGTGATCGCCGGGCATGAGGCGATGCGTCGGAGCGTGTGCACCACAATGGGCACTCCCTCCAGTTCCAGGAACTGCTTCGGCTTATCGGCGCCCATACGGGTGCCGAGACCGGCAGCGGGCAAAATGGCGGCAATACGTTTCATAGGACCCCCAAGCCTCTGGGAGAAAAGAGTTTACATCAAATCGGGAGCGAGGCGCGAATCGGAAGTGATCAGGGCGCTACCCCGGCCGGGTCGCGCCCTCCCTTGCTCAGGCCTTCTTAGCGGGTTTCGGAGTCCGGGTCGGAAAAGGTCGGGCGCTTCGCCGCAGGCCCGCCCGTGGGTCCATCGGGAAAATGGGAGGTCCCGCCCCCAGCGTTGGGGCTTGGGCTGGGGAGCACTCCGGGGCCCGTAGCGGCCGCCGCGCCCCGCGAGAGCGGCAAGGCAGCTTCTCCGCGCTCATCCAGCCGCCCAAAAATCATTTTTCCCACCGGCGTCTGATGCACCGAAGTGACGTTGATGTCCACGGCCTTGTTGATGAACCGCCGCGCCCCATCCACCACCACCATCGTGCCGTCGTCCAGATAGGCCACTCCCTGGTTTTGCTCCTTGCCTTCCCGCAGAATGAAGACGTGCATGGGCTCTCCCGGCAGCACGACCGGTTTCAGGGCACTGGCCAGATGGTTCACGTTGAGCACGGCAATGCCGCGCACCGCGGCCACTTTGTTCAGGTTGAAATCATTGGTCACCAGCTTGGCCTTCAGGCGGCTGGCCACTTCCAGCAGCTTCTGGTCCACGTCCCTGGCGCCCGGCGCATCCTCCTCGACCACGCGCACTTCCACCCCGGCCATCTTCTGCATCCGCTGCAGGACTTCCAGCCCGCGGCGCCCCCGCTGGCGCTTCAGCGCGTCGCTCGAATCGGCCACCATCTGCAGCTCGCGCAGCACAAACTGCGGCACGATCAGCACCCCTTCCAAAAATTGCGCTTCGCAGATCTCCGCGATCCGCCCGTCGATGAGCACGCTGGTATCCAGCAGCTTTCCCTGGGCCGCCCCGTCGCCACCCGCCGCTTCGGCCCTGCGCTCGTTCTCGAACGCCCCTCCTTTGAACTGCTGCCCGACGCGCAGCCCCATGGCCACCCCCAGGTAGCCGAAAACATACAGCCCCATGTAGGACAGGAACGATTTGAGCGGCTCGCTCCCTCCGGCCCGCGTCACGATCAGCGCAAACAGCAAGGCCGCCAGCAGCCCGCCCAGCGCCCCTGCAAACGTGCTGATCCGCGCGCGAACTCCGCTGCGCTCCAGGCCCGCTTCGGCCAGGAGAACCACCGCCGTAATGGCCACGCCCAACGCCAGATCACTCCGCAGCCGGTTTCCCAGCGGAGCAAGCCCCACGCAGAGCAGTATCCCCCCAGCCATAAAACACAGGCGCATCAGCAGGGAAGCCCGAAAAATGGTAAAAGACCTCTGAGGTTGTATTTTCGTCTCTTCCACGTCACCCATGCCCCACCCCGGATACCCGAATTTCAGGCAATGTTTTCCATAAAGTAAAAGATTCGGAACTCCGTCAAAACCGAGCTCCGCGCCCTTGTGCCAAAACGCCCATAATCATGCAAACTCTAGTAACTTGCACGTCTATTTACATTTCCGACGTGCAGTCCTAGTATTCCTATATCTTGCGCTGTTACTTTCTGACTTATATTATCTGGCGCTCACGCCGTCAAGAGAACATTTCAACAAATGTTGAATTACCAGACACGCAGGTCGTTTATTCTTTTTCTGTCAATTGAGTCTGTGATTGACTCTAGGCGAGATAAATTCGCGGCACTCGATGACTCACCGCGCACAGTAGGTCCGAAGTTACTGTTCCAATGCTGCGCGCCACCAGATTGGCGGGGTGCTTCTGTTCACCATCCGTGCCGTAGATCGTAACCACATCTCCCAGCGCCGCCCCGGGCACGTCGGTGACGTCCACCATGGACACGTCCATCGAAACAATCCCGGCAATGGGCGCGAAGCAGCCCCGCACCAGCGCCTTCCCGCGATTTCCCAGCGAGCGATGCAGCCCGTCTCCGTAGCCGGCGGAAATCACCGCGATGCGCGAAGGACGCTTGGTGAGGTACGACGAATCGTAACCGACCCCGGCGCCCGCGGGAACCTCCCGCAGGCTGATGATGCGCGAACGAAGGCTCATCACCGGGCGCAGAGGCAGGCGCGCTTCCATCTCCGCGCGGCGCTCCGCCGGAGCGTACCCCGGATGGTAGCCGTAGAGCAGCGCCCCGGGGCGCACCATGTCCGCCCAGGTCTCCGGCCGCGCCGTAATGGCGCCGCTGTTGGCCATGTGCACGATTCCGGGGTCCACTCCCATCCCGCGCAGGCGCTCCATGGCCGCGTAAAATTCCTCTTCCTGCGCGCGGGTCTGCCGCCCCACGGGAGAATCATCGAAAACGCCCGAAGACGCGAAATGGGTAAAGACCCCGTCCAGGCGCAGATGCGGGCAGCGCGCCAGTTGCTGCGCGAAAGCGGTCACTTCGCCGGGCGCAATTCCCAGGCGGTTCATCCCCGAATCAATCTTCAAGTGAAAAGGAACTGCAGCCCGGCGCACGTTCTTCGCGCGGCGCGCCGCGGCCCGCTCCAGTTGCTCCAGTTGCTCGATGCGAATCACCACGGGAATCAGCTTGGCTTCGAGAATCTGCTTTTCTTCTCCGGGCGTGAAACTGGTCAGCACCAGAATATTGCCGCGCAAGCCCGCCCGGCGCATTTCCATCCCTTCGGCCGCGCAGGTCACCCCGAACCATTTCGCGCCGGCCTTTTCGAGCGCCCGGGCCACCGCCGGCCCGCCATGCCCGTAGGCGTTGCCCTTCACGATGGCCAGCACCTGGCGGGGCTTTTTGCGCTTTTCTCCCGGCGGATTCACGTGGGCGCGAATGGCCCGGAAATTCGCGCACAGCGCCCCCAGGGACACCTCGGCCCACACGGGCCGCCCGCTCCATTTCACCTGTGATGACTGTTTTTTCGTGGCCATGCTCCCCCGGCTTGCCTGCAAGCAATGAGTTTACGACATTGCAGGCGTCCCGGGCGAATTCCCGCGCGGCTGCTCCGTTTCAGGCAACAGCGCCGGCGGTGGCAAAGGAGCGAATGGTTTGGGCAAAAAGCGGACGCGCGTCGCCTAGGCCTGGTCCTGCGCGAACTGCGAGAACGCATCAGGCGCGGCCTCTTCAAAGCGCGTCAGGCGGCTGCGGAAAACGAATTTGACCTTGTCGGTGGGGCCGTTGCGCTGCTTGGCGATGAGCACTTCGGCCTGATCGCGCTCCTCGGGCGGAGAGTCCAGTTTGAAAAAATGCGGCCGGTAGATGAACATGACCACGTCCGCGTCCTGTTCGATGGCGCCCGATTCGCGCAGGTCGGAGAGCTGCGGCCCGCGCTCTTCGCGCTCGGGAGCGCGCGTCAACTGGCTCAGCACCAGCACGGGGATTTGCAGCTCCTTGGCCAGCGCCTTCAGGCTTCGTGAAATACTGGATACTTCTTCGTTGCGGTTGCCAAAGCGTCCCCGCGCAGTGATCAGTTGCAGGTAGTCCACGATCAGCAGGGAAAGTCCCTTGTCCCGCTTCAGCCGCCGCGCCTTGGCCCCGATCTCCAGCACGCTGATCGAACCCGCATCGTCGATCCACAGCGGCGCCGAAGCGATCTCGCCCAGCGCCCCGGTCATTCTTCTCCAGTCGTCCTTGCCCAGATGCCCCGTGCGGAATTTGTGCGCGTCCACCTGGGCCACGCTGGCCACTAGGCGCTGCAGCAGCGACTCCTTGGACATTTCCAGGCTGAAGATGGCCACCGGCAGCCCCGCCCGCACCGAAATATTTTCCGCCAGGTTCAGCGCCAGCGCCGTTTTCCCCTGCGAGGGCCGCGCCGCCAGAATCAGCAGCTCCGAAGGCTGCAAGCCGCTGGTCAGCTTGTCCAGCTCGCTGTAGCCCGTGGGCACCCCGGTGATGCTCTTCCCTTCCCGAAAAATCTTTTCCAGGCGGTCGAAATTCTGCTGGACGATCTCCTTCATGGGCACCAGGCCCGCGCGAATGCGGTCCTCAGCCAGCGCCAGAATGGACGACTCCGCGTTATCCAGAATCGCGTCCGCGAGATCTTCCCCGTCGAAGGCCCGCTGCTGGATTCCATGCGAAGCGTGGATCAGGTTGCGCAGCAGCGCCTTTTCCTTCACAATCCGCGCGTAATGCTCGATATTGGCGACCTTGGGCTGCCCGTCCGCCAGCGACGCCAGATACGCCGCGCCGCCGGAGGATTCCAGCTCGCCGCGGCGGTGCAGTTCCTCCGTCAGGGTAATCAGGTCAATGCCCTGCTGACTCTCCCCCAGGTCCATCATGCGCTGGAAAACGCGGCGGTGCTGATCGAGAAAAAAATCCTCGACGCGGATATTTTCGAGAGCGGAGTTCAGGGCATTGTTGTCCAGCAGGATGGCGCCGAGGATGGAGCGCTCGGCGTCGAGGCTCTGCGGGAGGGGACGTTCGATGGAGCTGTCAGCCGGCATATGTTCGCTTTTCCTTCGCTATAAATAGCACAGATCCCGCCCGCGGGACAAGTACTTCAAGATCCAAATAATTTCCCAGCCACCGGGGCAGGACGAGGGGGGATTGTGCGGGGAAATCGCGCGCGGGTCAATCATCCGGAATGTGCAAAAGTTTCAAACAGTGGAAAACAGGCGGCGGTGCGCTTGACAGAAAAGAAAACGCCGCTGCACAAAGTCGGCACGCGCAGCGGCGCAAGAACTCTCCGGCAAGAAGCCGCGGAAACTACTCTTCCTTGGCGACAATCACCTTGATGCTGGCAACCACGTCGCGGAACACCTTGATGCTCACCGGATATTCGCCCAGGGCCTTGATAGGTTCGGCCAGCTGCACCTGCCGCTTGTCCACGGAAAACTTCAACGCGGCCAGGCCTTCGGCCACGTCGCCGGAGGTCACCGAGCCGAACATCTGGTCGTTTTCCCCGGTCTTGCGGGTGAAGTTCAGGGTGACGCCGTTGAGCAGTTCCGCCTGCTTTTCCGCGGCGGCCTGCTCGGTGGCCGTCTTCTTGGCCATGGACGCGCGAATGCGCTCGATGGCGTTGATATTGCCCTTGGTGGCCTCGATGGCCAGCTTCTGCGGCAGCAGGTAATTGCGCGCGTAGCCGGCCTTCACTTCCACCACGTCGCCGCGGTGGCCCAGCTTCTCGATATCTTCCTGTAAAATAATCTGCATAAATTTCCTCTCTCCATCTTCGCGCCCGCCCCGATTAGATCGAGGCCAGCCTGGGCGCCCTTAAGTTGCGCGCAAACTCGCCGCGCTAGCGGTCTCCCCGGTCACCACGATCTCCGCGATCGCCGCGGTCCCCGCGTTCGCTGAAGCGATGTGGCGCGGAAGAACCCGCGCCCGGCGTGTGCCCGGCAAAGGGCAGCAAGGCGATGTTGCGCGCCCGCTTGATGGCCACGCCCAGCCAGCGCTGGTGCCGCGAGCACGTTCCGGTCAGACGCCGCGGCATGATCTTGCCCCGCTCCTGCACGAAGGGAGCGAGAATCTCGGCCTTCTTGTAGTCGATGTAGTCCATCTTCTCGGTGCAGAATTTGCACACCTTCTTCTTGCGGAAGAACTGGCGCTTGCCTCCGCGCCGCGGCCCTCCCGGCCCGCCCGGTCCGCCGGGTCCGCCTTCGCGGCGTGGCCCGCCTTCGCGGCGCGGCCCCCCGCCGTGACTCGGTCCGCCATGACTCGGCGCGCCCGTGGGCGCGGGTGAAGCCGCCGCTGCTGGCGCCGGTGCTGCCGCTGGCGCCGCTTGCTCGGCCGGAGCTGCTGGTTTCTGTTCCTCGGACATACGATCCTGCCTTTCTCCTGTTGCGAATCTCTGGCCTGTGCGGCCAAATTCCTCTTACCCGTTTCCGCTCCGCGCTCCGGCTCAGCCAACCGCGGACTGTTCCCCGGCCGCCGCCGGCGCTGCCGGTGCAGCCGCCGCGGGCGCCACGTTGCGGCGCGGACGCCGCGCCGCGCGCTTCTCGCGCTTCTTGCCGAACTTCTTCTGCCTCTTCATATCCTCGTCCAGGCGGATGGTCATGTACTTGATCACCGCGTCCTGCACGCCCAGCCGCCGTTCCAGCTCCAGAATCAGCTCACCGTGATTGGTGCGGATCTGCGAATATACGAAAATGCCTTCGCGGTGCTTGGCCACGCGGTAGGCCAGCTTCTTCGTTCCCCACAGCTCGGTCTTTTCGATTTTCCCGCCCTTTTCCGCGCACACCTGTTCGACGGCGGTCACCAGCTTCTTCACGTCCTCTTCCGGCGTCGCCGGGCGGCAGATGAAGATCAGGTCATACAGACGTTCTTCCATGGTTCCCTCTGTTTCCTTCTCCGGGCGCTTGCGCCGATTTCTTCGGCGCGGCCCCGGGAATCTCTTCTCGAATCCCTTACGCCGGTTCTTCCCCCGGCAGCGCGTTGCGGCGGTTGTACTGATTCATCGCCGCGGCCACGCCTTCCCGCAAAACCCGCTCGACCGCATCCCCGGCTTCGCCGATTTCTCCGGCGGCCTCTTCCAGCGCCGCTTTCTTCATCGGCCGCAGCACATATTCGGCCAGGTCGCCCACCGGGTGATCCGGCCTCACTCCCAGGCGCACCCGGCAGAACTCCTCCGTGCCCAGCGTGCCGATCACCGACTTCACGCCGTTGTGTCCTCCGGCGCTGCCCCGCTCCCGGATGCGCAGCGTGCCCCAGGGCAGCGCCACATCGTCATAGATCAGGACCAGTCCCTTCGCTTCCAGTTCGTACTTCGCCAGCAGGTCCCGCACCGAAAATCCGCTCAGATTCATCATCGTCTGCGGCTTGCCCAGCACGATTTCTTCCCCGCCGAACGTTCCCCGCCCGGTGAGCGCCTTGCCTTCCGGACGCTCCACCCGGATTCCCCAGCGGCTGGCCAGTTCATCCACCGCCAGGAATCCCAGGTTGTGCGGCGTCCACTGATACTCGATGCCTGGATTTCCCAGCCCCACAATGAGCCGCATCGGACGCCACGCTCCCGTGCGTTACTTCTTCTTCTCCGGCTTGGCCTCTGCGCCTTCTTCGCCTTCCACTTCCTTCTTGCCCTTCTTGATGACTTCCGGCTCCGCCGGCGCGACCGCTTCCGCCGCCGCCGCTTCCGCGGGCTTCTCTTCCTCGACGCGCAGGGCCACAACGTGCGCCAGGACGCGCTCCGGTTCGGTCAGCAGCTTCATCTTGGCCGGGTCAATGGGCAGCTCCGACGCGCGGAACTGCTGGCCCAGCATCAGGCCGCTCACGTCCACCTTGAACTCGGTGGGGATCTCCGCCGGCAAGCACTCGATTTCCACTTCGCGCGTCACCAGCTCGAATACTCCGCCCTGCGTCTTCACGCCCACCGGCTCGCCAAACGTGTGCACCGGCACGCGAACCTTCATGCGCACGTCCATGGCCACCCGCAGCAAGTCCACATGCAGCAGGTTCCCGCTGACCGGGTCCACCTGCCAGGCCTTGACGATGGCCGGCTCGCTCTTGCCGCCGAAGTTCACCTTGAACAAGGTGTTGTGCCCGGACTCCGAGCGCAGGATCGCTCCCACCTGTTTCGTGTTCACCGCCAGGCTGACCGCTTCGCCCTTCCCGCCGTACATCACGGCCGGAATCTGGCCGGTCACCCGCAGCCGTTTCGCTTCGTTTCTGCCCCGCGCCGTCCGGGGGGATCCTTCAACAATAATTTGTGCCATACTTTCTTCGTCCTTCCTTCACCTGCCGCCCCGGCTTCCGGGACGGCGGAAAACTCTACATGAACAGCTCGCTGATCGAGGTCTCCTCGTGAATCGAGCGAATCCCGCGCGCCAGCAAATTGGCCACGCTCAAAATCCTGATCTTCTTCAGTTCGCTGCCGTTCTTGGTCAGCGGCACCGAATCCGTGGCCACAATTTCGGTAATCTCCGACTTGGCGATGCGCTCCACCGCCGGGCCCGACAACACCGCATGGGTGCATGCCGCGTACACCTTGGTGGCCCCTTCCTTCTTCAGCGCTTCCGCCGTCTTCACCAGCGTTCCCGCCGTATCAATGATGTCGTCCACGATCAGCGTGGTGCGCCCGCGCACGTCTCCGATCAGGTGCATCACTTCGCTCACGTCCACGTCCACCCGCCGCTTGTCCACGATGGCCAGCGGCGCATCCAGCTTCTTGGCGAAAAATCGCGCCCGCTCGACTCCGCCCGCGTCCGGCGATACCACCGTCAGATTCTCCAGCTTCTGCTGCCGGAAATGCTCCACGAGCACCGGCGAAGCGTACAAATGGTCCACCGGCACGTTGAAATAACCCTGAATCTGCGGCGCATGCAGGTCCAGCGTCAGCGCCCGGCTGGCTCCCGCCGTCTCCAGCAAATCCGCCACCAGCTTGGCGGAGATCGGCACCCGCGGCTTGTCCTTGCGGTCCTGTCGCGCGTAGCAGTAATACGGAATCACCGCGGTAATGCGCCACGCCGAGGCCCGCTTGAACGCGTCAATCATCAGCAGCAGCTCCATCAGGTGGTAATCCACCGGATAGGTGCACGGCTGCACCACGAAAACGTCCGCCCCGCGCACGTTTTCCAGAATCTGAAAATAAATCTCGCCGTCGCTGAATTTTCCCAGCGCCGACTTGCCCAGCGGCATCCCGAAATTCTGGCAGATGTTTTCCGCCAGCGGCAGGTTCGCGGTCCCTGAAAAAATCTTGAATCGCTCGTCATTCACGGCGTATTCGCTCCAAAGGGCCTTCGGGTATTCGCTGTTCTACAGGCGGGAGGACACTCGGGAACCGTTGCGGTCTAAACAGGCCGTTTCATCAGGCGCAGATACCTCTCCCGGGAGAGAGTTTCGCAGACGAAGGTCTGGTCATTCGGAAATCCGCAAACGGCTCGGCGCGCCTTTGCTGGGCTCGGAAATATTCCAAACACCGCCGAACCGCTACCCGCCAGCAAGGCTTCTGCGGCTCCGTCTCGAAGCAAACCCTTCTTGATCTTCTCAAGACGGGGGTAGCGCCGGAACACCGGTCCCTCGAAATCATTGCCGAGGCCGCTTCCCTGCGCGCTCCAGGAGAGAGCACAGAACCTCCAAAGTTTAGGCGGTATCCCCGTTTTTGTCAATGCCGGCGCGCCTACCCACTTGTAGGCTTCCACCGTGGGCACGCGCACGTCCCGCGGCGCCACGATCACGACCGTCCTCCGCGGCAGTTCCGGCAGCGGATAAATCTCGTCGCCCTTGCCCACTCCCAGGGCCCTTCCCCCCAGCAGGAAAAAGGGCACGTCCGCCCCCAGACCCGCCCCCAACTCCACCAGTCGCTCCAGCGGCACCCTCCGCCCCGTCAGCCGCAGATAGCCCACCAGCGCCGCCGCCGCATCACTCGATCCCCCGCCCAATCCTCCGCCCGAGGGAATCCTCTTGTGCAGCTCGATCTCCACGCCCCCGCGCAGCTTCAGCTCCTTCTGCAAGGCCGCCACCGCGCGATAGACCAGATTGCGCTCCACCGGCTCCCGGGATAACCCTTCGTTGCCGCGAATGTTCAGCGCAATGCCGCGCTTCCCGCCGGCCCGCAGCCGCAGATCATCGTGCAGAGATACCGTCTGAAAAATCGTGCGCAGCTCGTGATAGCCGTCGGCGCGCTTCCCCAATACGTCCAGCCGCAGATTGATCTTGGCAAACGCCGCAATGCGGACTTCTCGCGCGGAGGTGCTCATGGCGGCTCTACGGCTTCGCTTCCCGCGCGGCCGGCTTGTGCGCCGCCACGCGCCGCCGCGCGTCGCTCAGCTTCTTTTCCAGCTCCGCGACTTTTTCCCCTTCGACCTCCGCGGGAAGCTCCGCGCGCCATTCCGCCAGCGCCTTTTCCCATTCCCCGACGGCCTTCTCCTTGTGCCCGCCGCGGAAATAGACGTCCCCCAGGTGGCTGTGGATCGTCGGGTCGTGGCTTTCGCGCTCGAGCGCCTTGTGCAACGCCTCTTCGGCCTCCACCAGCTTGTTCTGCTTGTAATAAATCCAGCCCAGGCTGTCCAGATAGGCTCCGCTGTAAGGCTCCTCGGCCAGCGCCCGCTGCACCATCCCGTGCGCTTCCTCAAGGCGCACTCCCTGTTCCCCCAGCATGTAGCCGTAATAATTCAATACCGCCGCGTTGCGCGGATTCACCGCCAGCGCCTTCTTGAACTCTTCCTCCGCGCGCCCAAACATCTTTTGCCGTTCGTAGATGGCCCCCAGCAGAAACCATGCCGCTTCCTTCTCCCCCGGCCCGCCCGCCAGCGACTCGGCCTTGCGCGCCGACTCTTCCGCCTGTTTATACTGCCGCGCCCGCTCGCGCACTTGCGCCAGATTGATGTAGTTCTCCCGGTCCGCCGCCGTTCCGGTCATGTGGCTCTCCAGCAGCTTGGCCGCCTGCTCGACTTGCCCGTTTTCGCTCAGCAGCAGCGCCTGGCTGGCCCGCACCGCGCCGTCGTTGGGATACTTCTCGGCCGCCGCCCGCGCCTCTTCCAGCGCCCGCGGCATGTTCCGCGCGATCCTCCACGTATCCATCAGCAGCAGCCGCGCCCGCCGGTCCTCTTCCTCGCCAAAATGTTTCATCTCCTCGAAACTGTAGACTGCCGCGGAATAGTTCTGCACCTCGCGGTAGAGCATTCCCAATTGCTGGTAAAGAACCGCCAGCGTATGTTGTCCCTCCGCGTTCCCGCCACTTCCCTTCAGCCCCGCCACCGCTCCCGAAAGCACTCGAATAGCATCATCGAAGCGCCCCTGCGCTTCATAAAGCAGCGCTTCGTTGTACTGCACCTCCAGATTGTTCGGGGCATACTGCCGCGCCTTCAGCAGGCTGTTCTCCGCTTTATCCAGTTGGTGCAATTCCCGGTAAATCTGCGCCAGCCGCAGATGCACTTCCGCATCCGCCGGCTCCGCTTCCGCCAGCCGTTTGTAAACCTCCAGCGCTTCGGCGAACTTTCCTTCCGAAAACAGCGTCTGCCCCAGCCCCCGCGCGCGGCCCCGGTCCGCCGGCTCCGCCTCCGCCGCCTTGCGATAGGCCCCTTCGGCCTTGCCCAGGTCTCCCGCCTGCGTGTAGGCATTTCCCAGAAGTTCCAGCAGGTCCGCCGAAGTTCCGTCCTGCGTCAGTCCCTCCAGCAACTGCACGGCCTCCCCGGTCTTACCTTCGTCCAGCAGCAGTTGCGACAACTGCTCCGCCACCGCTTCCTCTCCCGTTTCGTTGCGCAGCAGCCCGCGCAGCACCTCTTCCGCCTTCTCATTCTGGTTCTGCAGACGGTAGAGCCGCACCAGCCACAGCCCCGACTCCGTATCCGTGGGATCCAGCCGCAAAATTTCCCGATACTGCTCCGCCGCGCGCTCCAGCGCCTCCGTCTGCCCCGAGGCCGCGTTCAAATCCCCCAGGCTGCGCAGATAAATCCGCGCCAGCAAGCGCCGCGCCGCCAGGCTGCTGGGATCGCGCTTCAATATCTCCGCGGACTCCTGCACCGCCTCCTTGATCCTCTGCGTCTTCCAGTACATCTCCGCCAGCCGCTCGCCGATCACCGTGGACTTTGGGTCCAGCCCGTAGGCCCGCTTGTAATAATTCAGCGCCTGCGAGGCGTACTCCTCCCGGTTCGTGGATTCAAAGAGCAGCTCCGCGATATGTCCCATGGCAAAGCTGTAATATGCCTCCGACCGCTCCGTCCCGGTCGCTGAGCTCGGCGCCTTCTCTTCCCGCACGCGCGCCGCTGCGCCCTTTCCCGACGTCGTCTGCGCCTTTGCCGCCACGCTCAGCCCCAGGAAGCAAAGCAATACAACCGCCACCGCCCCTCCCGCCCGCCGGCCCTTCTCGATGTCTATGCGCATGGAAATCCTGGAAAAAAGGTTCATGGACGCTCCAAAATGAAAGTATCCCATGCGAGCCGAAGCGCGGTCAAAAATGAAGTCGAGAAAGTTTCCGCAGCCCGTGTAAGGGAACCGGGGGAGGGTTTCCAGCCCGCCTGGGACGCTCCGAAAAAAAGCCCTTGACATATTTCCTTATTTCCGCAACTATCGAAATATGAGCAAGCCCCATCCACTCCTGGTCACCCGCTGCGCCGACCGCTTTGCCGCTCTCGGCGCCGAGCCACGCCTGCAGATTGTCCGCCTGCTTCTTTCCGCCCATCCCGCCGGGTTGTGCGCCGGAGACATTCAGAACGAGCTGGCCATCCCCGCCTCGACGCTCTCTCACCACCTCGAAAAGCTCAAGCAGGTGGGGCTGGTCTCCGTCCGCCGCGACCGCCAGTTTCTCTGGTACGCCGCCGAAAGCGCCGCGCTGCGCGAGCTGCTCGGATTCCTCTATGACGAGTGCTGCACGCGCAACCAGGCCGTCGCTCCGGAGGCCATCGTGCCCTTGAACCAGATTGCTTTTCGCCCGTCCTCCTGAAAGGACGCGCATTTGAAAAAGGAGAAACATATGTCCGAGAACAGCACAGTCAATATCCAGGAAGCCGTGAAACAGAAGTACGCGGCCGCCGCCCGCCAGGTCACCAGCGGCAAAGCTGCCTGCTGCGGCGGCGGCGCGGAACTCAGCGCCTGCGACCCCATCACCACCAATCTCTACGACGAATCGCAGAAGGGCTCCCTGCCCGCCGATGCCGTGGCCGCTTCGCTCGGCTGCGGAAACCCCACCGCTCTCGCCCAGCTCAGCCCCGGCGAAACCGTTCTGGATCTCGGCTCCGGCGGCGGTATTGACGTCCTGCTCTCCGCGCGCCGCGTCGGCCCCACGGGCAAAGCCTACGGCCTGGACATGACTGACGAGATGCTTTCCCTGGCCCGCGAAAACCAGCGCAAGGCCGGCGCCACCAACGTCGAATTCCTCAAGGGGGCCATCGAAAATATTCCTCTGCCCAATAACTCCGTGGACGTCATCATCTCCAATTGCGTCATCAATCTCTCCGGCGACAAAGACCGCGTCCTGGCCGAAGCCTTCCGCGTGCTCAAACCCGGCGGACGTTTCGCCGTCTCGGACGTCGTGGTGCGCGGCGAAGTCCCTGCCGATATCCGCCGCAACATGGAACTGTGGGCCGGCTGCGTCGCCGGAGCCCTTGAAGAAAACGAATACCGCGAAAAGCTGGCCCGCGCCGGCTTCTCCTCGATCACCGTCGAGCCCACGCGCATCTACACCCTCGATGAAGCCCGCGAATTCCTCACCCACTCCGGTATGGACGTTGACGCCGTCGCTCCGCAGATCGACGGCAAATTCATCAGCGCCTTCGTCCGCGCCGTCAAACCCGCCACGGCCGTTGCGCAGCCAGCCGCCCAAAAATCTTCTTCCTGCTGCGGTTGAGCAGTGGCGCGCCGCTCGCGGCTTTGCGGCGGGGTCCATTCTGCGGCGAGAAAGGAATCCAACATGCTTCCCGCAAAACAAGCCCAGGCTTATTCGGCGTTTTACGATTCGGTGCGCAACAATGACATCCTCGACCCCAAGGTCACGCTGATGATTCACCTGGCTTCCGCCATGGCCTTGGGCTGCATTCCCTGAATGGACTACTACTTTGGCGTCGCCAAAGAAATCGGGGTCACCAGAGAAGAAATGGGCGTTCTCGAATCGATCGTAATGGCCGTTTCAGCAGGCCGGGTAAACGCCCAGTTTCGCGAAGCCCGCGCCCGCTCCAGACCGCAGGAAACGGCGGATCATGACCACAAGTGATCGCAGCAAAATGGCTTCCACAAAATCCATGAAGACCATCCCGCGCCGCGTCCTCATCCTCTGCACCGGCAATTCCGCGCGCAGCCAGATGGCCGAGGGGCTCCTCCGCCATCTGGCCGGCGCCGCCGTCGAAGTTCACAGCGCCGGAACCAGGCCCGCCGGCCTCAACCCTCTCGCCGTCGAAGCCCTGCGCGAAATCGGCCTGGACATTTCCGCCCAGCGCTCCAAATCCGTGGAGGAATTCTCCGGCCAGCGCTTCGACACCGTCATCACCGTCTGCGACAGCGCCGCCGAATCCTGTCCCGTCTTCCCCGGCGCTCCCCAGCGCATTCACTGGAGCCTTCCCGATCCTGCCGCCGTCCCCGGCACCCCCGCCGAAAAACTCGCCGCCTTCCGCCAGGTCCGCGACTCCCTCTCCACGCTTCTCCGCGGCTTCCTCAATCCCTCCGCAACTGCTTAATCTGAGATCCGAAGTAGCAGAGAGATTTCTCCGCTCCGGGACGGCAAAAAGCGCCGTCCCTCCGGTCGAACTGACAGGATTTCCGGGGCGGTGGGAAGGGACAGATCTTGCCTGCGGCGAATTTGAGTTGTCATTAGGATAAGAAAACGAATAGAAATAAAAACAAGAAAACTTCTACTCATCCCGCGCCAGCAACCGTATAAAAAACAGCGCCCCAAACGGACTCTGATACTTCAATCCTGCCCGCTGGAACGCCGCCGGCGGTATCCCCAGGTCCGCCAGATACAGCTCCCCGCAGTTTTCTCTGGTCAGCCCCGTCTTGGGCAGCGCCAGCAGCAGGGTCCAGTGCGGCCGGATAAAGACTCCCGGCGCATGCCCCGTTGTGGCATTCACCCCCGAGGGCATGTCCAGGGAAAGAATCGGCACACCCGACCCGTTGGCCCACTGGATCAGTTCCGCCGCGCGTCCCTGCGGAGCTCCCCTCAATCCATATCCGATCAGCGCATCCACGATCAGGTCCGGCCGCGGACTCTCCAGCCCTTCCGGCTCCACTTCCTTCCCCGCCGTGAACGAAAAACTCTTGCGCTGCCGCGCAGCCATCTCCTCGAGGTGCTCCGGTTCGGACAGGCACAGACGCACCGCGATGCCCCGGTTGGCCAGATGCCGAGCGCCGCAAATTCCCGCCGCGGCGTTGCCGCCCCCGCCCGCCAGCACCACTACATTCGCCCCATGCCAGTGTTCGCCCAGGCAGTCCAGCGCCAGCAGCGCCGCGCTGCGCCCCGCGCTCGCGATCATCTGCGGCCATTCGATCCCCACCTCCCCGATGGCCACGCGCACCAGCTCGCGCATCTGCTCCGCGTTTATCGCCGGCACCTCGACGCCCGCATCGTTGAAGTAGCGCACCTGGATTTAGCCTCCGCCCGCTCCGCCTCAGTGCAAGAAGTGCCGCATCCCCGTAAACACCATGGCCATCCCCAGCCGGTCGGCCGCCGCGATCACGTCCTCGTCCTTCACCGACCCGCCCGGCTGGATCACCGCCGTGGCTCCCGCCCGGGCCGCTTCTTCCACTCCGTCGGCGAACGGAAAAAACGCGTCCGAAGCCACCACCGTCCCCGCCAGCGGCGTCTGCGCCTTCATCACCGCGATCTTCACCGAATCCACGCGGCTCATCTGCCCCGCGCCCACTCCCAGCGTTTGCCCGTCCCGCGCGAACACAATGGCGTTGGACTTCACGTGCTTGGCCACTTTCCAGGCGAATTTCATCGTGGCCATCTCCGCCGCCGTCGGCGCGCGCTTGCTTACCACCTTCAGTTCCCCTTCCTCCAGCTCTCCCAGATCGGGCTGCTGCACCAGCACCCCGCCGGAAATCTGTTTCAACTGCGGCGCGCGTTCCGCCGCCAGCCCGTCCGCGGGGAGCACCAGCAGCCGCAGATTCTTCTTCGTGCCGAATGCTGCCAGCGCGCGCTCATCAAATCCGGGCGCGGCGATGCACTCCACGAAAAGCTTGGCCACTTCCTCGGCCGTCTCCCCGTCCACCACGCGGTTGAACGCCAGCACTCCTCCAAACGCCGACACCGAATCGCAGGCGTAGGCCTTCAAATACGCCTCCCGCAGCGTTTCCTGCTCCGCCGTCCCGCACGGATTGTTGTGCTTGATAATCACCGCCGCGGGCCGCGCGAATTCCGCCACGAGGCTGCGCGCCGCCTCCAAATCCACGTAATTGTTGTAGGAAAGCTCCTTGCCCTGCAGTTGCTTCGCCGCCGCCAGCCCCGCCGCCGCGCGCCCCGCTGGCACGTACAGCGCCGCCGCCTGGTGCGGATTTTCTCCGTAGCGCAGCGGCATCTCCCGCCGCAGCGCCAGATGCAGCCGCTCCGGCAGCGCCGCCTTTTCTCCCAGCGCCACGTGCCCCGCCGCCGCGGAGAGCCGCTCCAGTTCCATGGTGATCATGCCGTCGTAGCGCGAAGTCGTCGCATACACCTTGCGCGCCAGCTCCAGCCGCGTCGCCACCGTCGTCTCCTGCGCCGCCTCCAACTCCCCCGCCACGCGTTGGTAATCCGCCGGATCGGTCACGACCGTCACGCTTTCGAAATTCTTTGCCGCCGAGCGCACCCATCTCAGGTCGGATTTCCCGTTGTTTGTAGAAGGTGTCCCCACGGCAATGAAAATGATTTCGCATCCGCCAATACTTTCCTCTATACTAGCCGCGAAAGACAGCCTGCCTCTGGTTACGTTCTGTTGTACCATACCTTGCAGGCCCGGCTCATAAAAGGGTAGCACATCCTTATTCAGGCCTTCTATTTTACGCACGTCATCATCCACGCATATAACGTTATTTCCCATCTCTGCAAAGCAGGC
>JAIQGC010000128.1:5192-9647 GCA_020072805.1 Terriglobia bacterium | reverse complement strand
GATATGTCCCTGCTTGATTTTTGGAAAATTCCTCATTCTATAATGTTTAATAAATTAATGAAAAAGAATGCAGATGGAAATGAGTTGTTAGTGAATAAGGATAAAATGGGGACTTATGAATATACTATAAGATGGAAAATGGAGTATGCAAATGTTATGAGTTATTATAAATTATATAATGCTATTCCAAATAGGTTTTATGGCAGTATATGGTGACAGGAAATGATAACAGAAGGCTTAAAGTTGGTAGATGCAAAAGACGTAAGAGACGGCAAAGGAAGAGGTGGTGGAAAAAAAGGAAAAGAAAGGAAAAAGCACGCAGAATATGAAATAGCTTTAAAAAATATAATTCCACACTTGAAGGATGAATTAGTGCAAAGGGAAACTATAAGAGTAAGAACTAAAGACATAATAAGAGAAATGGGAAAGGAGTTTGAAATGAAAGACCCCACAACACTATTAAAGAATATTAAATATGAAATGTTTAAAAAAGGAATATTTTTGAGCACAGGAAGACATAAAGATGGAAGCGATATTTATATATTAAGAAGGGTCGATCTATTAGATACTTTAGCAGAAAATAAAGAAGTAAAAACAGAGTTTGTTGATGGAGTTGTAGATGATTAGATATGACCATAAAAATATGTAGTATATGTGGATATTCTCTAGAAGATTATGTAACAGAATGTCCAAATTGTGGGAGTCGTAGTTTTGATACAGGAAATATATTTAATATGTCTAATAGAAAAAGAAAAAAAAGTAAATATGAATTTATGGATGCCTGGTAAATTAGGCATAATTAAGCAGGTAATTAGGCAGGAAATATTATGTTAGAAGATATAATTTGGCAGGAAAAGTATCGACCTAAGACGTTAGATGAAATCGTTGGACAGGATATTATAATTAATCGTTTAAAAAGTTATGTAAAAAGGGGATCAATACAACATCTCCTTTTTTCTGGTCCTCCAGGTGTCGGAAAAACTACGGCAGCAATAATATTAACTAAAGATATATATGGTAATGATTGGCATAGTAACTTTAAAGAATTAAATGCGTCAGATAGTCGTGGCATAGATGTTGTACGAAATGAAATAAAAGAATATGCATCAACACAGTCGTTAGGAAAGATACCATATAAGACAATGTTTCTGGACGAAGCGGATGCACTAACTCATGATGCAATGAATGCTCTTAGAAGAACAATGGAAAGATTTTCAGTTGGATGTAAATTTATTATAAGTTGTAATTATCTTTCTAAAATTATCGAGCCTATTCAATCGAGATGTTCTGTATATAGATTTGGTAGAATTGCTAATGATGAAATGACAAAAAGGCTTAATTACATTTGTACATGTGAAAATTTAGCTGTAGACAATACAGCTATAGAAGCTATTTGTTATGTAGCAGAAGGTGACATGAGAAAGGCGATTAATGTACTAGAAACTGCTTCATTAATGATGTTAGATAATAATGTTGTGAACTTAGAATCGGTATATAAATCATCTGGATTATTACATCCAGATTTAATAACAGACTTTATTAAAAGAGGTTTAATGGGAGATAAAAGTGCATTCGAAAGCATAGATGTAATGCTTTATCAGGAAGGTCTATCGGGTGTAGATATATTAAAACAAATGTTTAACGAAGTTATGAATTTAAATATTCCTGATAAAATGAAAGTTGAATTGTTCGACAGTATTGGAGAATGTGATTTCAGAATATCGGAGGGAAGTAATGAACGCATTCAGCTTAAGTGGATGGTTGCGAAGATGATGAAATTAGGTGCAGTATGATATTTGACTGGATATTTAAAAGAAAGATAGAGAAGAAAGAAGATAGAAAAATAAAATGTACGGAATTCCATACAAAGGAGGAATATAGAAAAGCTTTAATTGATGCAATAGATTCCGCTAAAAAGGAAATTATCATTATAACGGATGATTTCAGTGAATTTTATGGAACTAGAACTTGTTATTTTCCTGCACAGAAATCGAGGATAGATAATAAACTATGATCTGTAAAGAAAAATATCCTAAATGCTTATCTGGAGAAGAGTGTGAAGTATATGATAACCCATATCATTCTTGTGACTATCTTGTAAAAAGGAAAATCGTTTTAAGACTTTGGATGACCAAAAAATACCGCCACCGCAGACTTTAAGCCACATGCGTCACGCCACTGGTGTACCTGTATGGCGCAGGTTACAAAACGCATGCATAGCCTTAATTTAAAGCGCATTACAGGGCTTTACAGGGCTGCATTATTGCGTTACCGCATTTTAAGGTAAGTACCCTGCTAAAAAAAGTGTGGTTAAGGCACTGGTAAAAAGCAGGGCAAACCTTTATTATGTGTTGAAGCATTATTAAGCTTTGGTTAAGGTAGGTAAAAATGACAATTTGTAAGAAATTTAAGTCGTCAGTTAGAGAAAGATTAAAAGAACATAAATCTCTATATGATATAGGGATGGAGTTATGTGATAGTGTTGGTGATCCTAAAGATAAAGCTTTGAGGGTTGTCAAAGATATTTTGGAAGAAGATAAGGTGGATATTGGAAAGTATCTTAGGGACAATGCAGGATGGTTAGGATATAACGTAAGTCAAATAAGAAACTCGGAAAATATAAAAGTATCGCAACAAAAAATTCCGTCAGCCCCCGCCACTGTCAAAAATACTAATGAAAGTAAGGAGGAGAAGAAGGAGGTAAAATCACACTTTCAATGGAAACCAATTGTACCCTCAAGTCCTTCAAAAGAGACAACTATCGTTTCAAAAGAGTCAAAGGATATTGTAAAGGAGGAGGTAATGAATAAAGAGGTTGAAGCTAAAAGTGAGGCAATAAAGGAGAAAGAAAAACAGATAAAAGATGAAATTGAGAAAGAGAAATATGGTGATAAGTATGTCATTGAATTTTCAAAGTTGCATTCTTTAATTGACAAGTTATATGATGATATTGATTTGTCAAAAATGAATTTAGAGGATGTTAATATCATTCGGGAGTATAACAAAAAAATAATTAATAAAATAAACAAATATAATAAGATATCAATTAGTAGTCCTGATGATATTCATGTTGTATCGGAAAAGTAAATAAGTTTAGGCGCAAACTTTATATACTTTAAGCTACAATATTACATGTAAACTGTTTAAACAAATTTCAGATTAAAAGGCTTATAAACGTAGATGCTTTTAGTGTGCGATTAAGCGCATTAGGAGCTATAGTTTACAAACACTGGTGGGCGCATGCCAGTGAAGTCTTTTAACTATCCATGTGCCGTTTCCGTCTCATACGTGTTGCGGAAACAAAAAAAATATATTATCATAAAAAGGGAAACGAAGGTGAAAATATGTTTAAAGGATTACCAAATTTAAAAATAAATCCAAATAAAAACGTTATTCAGAAAAATATTCAGAAAAAAACTGAAACGAAAATATATCATTCGCCACAGGATACTGTGCGTAAGAAATTGATGGTGGATTTAAATAAGCTTGAAATTGACAGAAAATCTGATATAAAAACTAATACTAAAATTGATAATTTTAATAGAGATTTTAATGGAAATGACAATGGTAATGATTTTAATAATAATCTAATATTAGATGGATATAATTACAGCTATAAAAAACTGTCGTATTTATATAGAAATGGCAAATTAACAAAAGATCAATTACTAGACTTAAAAGCTCAAAAGCAAGGCTTCAAAAATCATTATGATCGTGTGTTAATGAGATATATGGAAGTAGTTAAAAACTATAAAGTTAAAAATTTGGATGGATCATTTAAAGATGCAAAAGAAAAGCATAGGCTCTTTAAACAGATGAAATCTATGGAAAGTTTCCTGCGTCAGAAAGAAATTGAAAAAGAGGCTGGGTTGAATAGATTAAATGAATTAAATAGATCAAATGAATTAAATTGCATACAACATGTTCCTATGTCTACTATGAAAGGATGTTGTTATTATTGTTAGGTTTGTTAAATTATGACAAAAGATAAGAGTAAAAAACCTGCGAAGCCTGTAGATATTCCAGAGGATGTAATAACCTCAGAATATGACCCTGAACATGGTTATTGGATACGTTCTGAAGAAGGTGATATAATAAGATCAAGTGGTCGTGGATATTGGAGTAAAGAACCTCCAAAAAAGAAAGATGATAAAAAAGTTGACGAAGAAAAATAGTTGAATAAAGCGGGAACGAAAAGGAAACGAAAATTTAGAATGGAAACGTGATAACATGGTAAAAATAGAATATTCCAGCGATACTTCTGAACTTGACAGGATTATTATGAAACCTGGAAGTATTGAAGATGGTAGTATAGTTGAAGATAGAAGTATAGTTGAAGATAGAAGTATAGAAATAAAAAACAAATATATACCTGAATTAGATCGGATATCTAAAAAGCCATTGTATCCATCAGATTATAGATTTAGTGATTTTCTGGATGATGAAACACTTAGA
>JAIQGC010000128.1:0-5181 GCA_020072805.1 Terriglobia bacterium | reverse complement strand
GAAAGATGAGTGAATTCGAGAAGAATAATCCAGAAAAAATAAAGAAATGGAAAAAGGAAGATGAAGAAAGACAAATGGACTGGTTCCTTTGTAAAAGAAGTGGTATATTTGGAAAGGTAGACAATGGAAATGGTAAAGAAATTAAAGAAATATTAAGAATATGTTTAAAGTATAGTCCTAATAAATTCGTTTTTTCAGTATCTGAGCAGTTCATTAAAAATGGAAGAATTAGTGATAAACAACTACAGGTATTGATAAATATAGCAAAAAAATATAATGTAAAATAGTTTTTTACTTTTTAGTTTTTGCAAAGTGGTTAGGTATATTGATTTTTATTAGATGGAAAGTAAATGATATTTAATAATACGTGATAGTAGGTTAATTATGCAAAAAGAAATGAAACGAAATTTGGATTGGAGTTTTTATGATAAAAACAATAAAAAACTTGATTTTCATACATGGATAGGTGGAAATCAAAAACAATGTATTGAAGACATTTTAAAGGGATTTAATACAGTAAAGATAGGTAAAAAAGAATATGATAAAGAAGTAAATTATATAGAAGGAAGTCCTCCACAAATATTACAATTACTCGATTCTAAATGTGGCAGTGGTAAAAGTGTGATTGTATTACATGTCGCTAAAGAATTAGGCAGAGGAATTATTATTGTTCAAACAAAGAGTTTGCAGAAACAGTATCAAGATGATTACTGTGGAATAAATGGAAATTATATCCTTAAAAGTTTAGGTGAAAAATTAAAAGTTGGTACTACGTTTGGTCGTGGTAATTTTATTTGTAGATATATGAAAGAAAGACAAGAGAGAGGAGAAGTATTATTTATAAAAGAACCTACTTGTAATATGCAGGGACTACCATGTACAAGAAAAGATTATGACAAAGGGGGAAACTTAATACCAAGATATATTACTGGTTCAGAATGTCCCTATTTTACTGGTTCACCATATCCAGCACATGTCATTGAAAACTGGTCTGATAAGGATAGATTGGATGAAATCATGCAAATTTATAACTGCGATGATATTAAAGAATACATAAATGTTGCAGGTAACAAAATGCATATATTTACAAGAGATTCCGAAGATAGTGTTTGTGAGTATTATAAGCAATTCTACAATTATTTACCTGAATATTGTGATGTAATTATTATGAATACTGCTAAATGGAAACTGGAAACGATGATGGGCAGAAAACCATTAGTAGATGTTGAAATATTTGATGAATTTGACTTATTTTGTCAAGATTTTAGTTCTGCCATAACTATAAGTAGAAAGGATATTAACAACATATATAACGAAAAAGTATTCGATAAATTTATGCAAAATATAGAACAAGAATATAAAAATACTATAAATGAATTATACCAAATACAAAATATCAAAAACGATGAAACTTCTAAAATGCTGAGAGAAATACTTAATGAAAACGATAAAAAAAGACAAAGTATATTACAATTATCAAAGATTAAAAAAAATATATTAGATTATTTTAACCTGCTAATTGAAAAAATGGATAGGCAGAAGTATGATATAGATGAAGATGAAGTACTAATTTTAAAAATTAAAAACTTAATAGATGAAATTAGAAAGTACGATACTAATATTAATAATACTGAAAGTGATAATAATACTAATGAAATAGCCAATGAAGATGATTATAATGAAACTATTGCAAAAATAAAACATAAATGTGATATTATTGAAGAATTTAAAGGAAAATATGCTATTAGTATAGAAGGTAAAGAAGACAAAGAAAATAATAAAGATAACAATGGAAAATTTGATAGATTGTATTATAATATTCCATATCCAGATTTAATACTAAAGAAATATTTTTCTAAATCATGTAATTATTTATTAGGCGCAACTGCCACTAGACTTGGTGAAGAAACTGAAAAAGAGTTGTATGGTTTATATTATGATAAAGTAATTAATGGAAGAATGGAGCAGGTAGGTGATTTAAGATTTTTATATGCAAATGAAATATCTAATAATGGAAAAAAATATGCGATGATAGAACGAGTAACAAGTGATTATTTTTCCGCAAATAATGGAAGTTATAATGCACAACTTATATATTTAGTAATTAAGTTAAATAAATATGGAAATACTCTAGTATTAACACCAGGAAAGAAATATGTTAAAGAATTAAAAGATTACCTTAAAAGGTATGGATATAAATATAAATGGGATTTTAGTGGTGAAGAAGAACAAGGTGGTGAATTAGGAAATCTTGTAACAATATCTCAGAGAATGCACAGAGGAGCTGATCTAAGCGATGATAAATGTCGTGTTCTTATATGGTCAAAATTTCCATATCCAGTCAAAAATGGTTATGTCAGAGCAATAGAAAAAAGATTTGGATATGTAAAAACAGACAAAATACTTGAGGATATTGCCATGCAAGAATTAATTCAAGGAAACTCTAGAGGTATAAGACATTGGAAAGATTATTGTTATCTCGCTTCATCTTGTCAGTATACATACTATAAGTCAATGCAGTGGTGGATTGAACAAATGACATTGAAAAATAGAAGATATCCAGAAGAGGAAATTGAATTAAGAGAAAGATTTAAAGGAAACGATATTGGAAACAGAATAGAATAAACTGTAACCAAACAAACTGTAAACTGTAACCAAACAAACTGTAAACTGTAACCAAACAAACTGTAAACTGTAACCAAACAAACTGTAAACTGTAACCAAACAAACTGTAAACTACAAACTTTTTTCATATACGAAAACTTAATTAAACTTTAGGAGACTAAATATGACAATAGTAATAAGGAGAATACTTAATTATGAAGAGTGACGTTAATATTTCAAAAATTTCAGATATGGTATTGGAAGCAATTCGTAAACAAGGTTTGAGTTTGGAATATAGTAAAGATGAAGACGGATTACTGATTATAGAAGGAGATGCAAAACATGATAAAAAAATATCAAAACAGAAAATAAGGGGATTTACTCAAATTATATTTGATAATTTAAAGTTAGATTTAAATAATTTACATTATAAAAATATATACGATTCTCTGATAGGAAAAATTATGAACCAAGAAACAGGAAAATTACAATGTACTGAATGTGAATACGAAAAACAAATAAGAGGTTCTTTTCAAAATATAATAGATGCAATAAATGAGCATATTGAACATAATGAGAATAGTGAACATAAACCAAGATTTGTCTTTTTTGTTGATGATAAAACTCGACCCAATATTGTAGTAGGTGGATTGAGTTGTACTTCATGTAATGTTGCAATAAATATATCAGGAACCAAAGAAGAAATACTAGATGTTGTTAATGACCATATTCAAACTTGCAAATCTAAAAATATAAAATTTACATGGGATTTTAATGGAATAATAATTGATGGTAAAACATCTGAACCTGAGAACATATCCGAAGAAATTAGAAAGGAAGCTGGGAAAATAATAAAAGAAGGAAAGATTGTAGAACATTTAGTTAAGTGTGCTCATAAATTTCATATGGGTGATGATGTAGATATAGAAGCTACCTATTATAGTGCATGTACTATTAAAATAAAAAATTCGTTAGGATTACATATAGATACAGTTGGTGATTCTGGAATAGGGAAATCTCATGTACAGAAAACTGTATCATTTCTTATGCCAGATAATGCAGTTATAAGTATGAGTGTCAGTCCAAAATATTTATTTTATAAAGAAGAATTTATGGGTGGTACTGTATTATTCATGGATGATATTGATGTAGATGATGAATTAAAAGCTATAATAAAAAGAACCACTTCCAATTTTCACGATACCGTAAAACATGGTAGTATAGTTAATGGTGATGCAAAGGAATTTAATATTCCTCCTGAAATCGTTTATTGGGTAAATTATAATTATACGTCTATAGATGAGGCATATAATAATAGATTCCTAATAAATAGTAAACATTTGACAATTGAAGATAGAAAAAATATAGCAAATTTTATGGCAGAAAGAAAGAAAAAAGGATTAATAGAATTTTATGCAGACAAAGACGTTAGAATAATGAGAGAAATATGGAATCTACTTCCAAATTGTTATGTAATGTTACCATTTGAAGCAAATGACTATTACAAAATAATAAAGTCCTGGGATTTGCGTGATCATAATATAATTTCTGATATGGTTACATGTTCGGCGCTACTAAATTATATGAATAGAGTTAGTAAGGTAATATCAGATAAAAATTTAGTAATAACAGCAGAACATAAAGATATACTAAATGCAGAAAAAATATGGAATTTCTATTTTGGACATTTAAAAAATGTAAAAAATAAGGACACCGCTCGTCACGAAAAACTAACGAGATTAGAAACACAAATATATGACAGATTATACGAAGAAGGAAGTAATGGCATGTTACAAAAAGACATTTGTAAAGATTTAAAGAAATCAGATCAAAATATTTCCAGGTCTTTACATGCCCTAATGAATAAATTAAGTGATGTATATTACCAAGACGAAACAGTTCCGATAACAAATGAACAATTTGACATTAATGGTAGAGTAGTAAAAAAAACACTTATAAAAACTGTCAGACGTAAAAGGTGGTATGCAGGAAATTTAAATAGTGATTCAAATAATAACTTAAGTAAAATAGAACCCATAACTGAATATACAAATAATATAATTAGCGAAGAAGATATAGGTGATGAAATATATGAATGAAGTCGTAGAAAATAGGAACGAAGAAAGTAAGAATAAAGATGATGGGGCAGACATTATATCAGGAAAATGTCCAGAATGTGGAAGTGAAAATTTGGTTTTAGTATTTGAGACATCTAATGAATTTCATTATAGGTGTAATGACTGCGATGAAACTTTTATTACAGAGATAAAATTGTTAGGAGAAAACATAAAAGAATCGATACAAAAAAATGAAACTACCGAAAGAAAAACAAAACCTATAAGAATACCTGCGAGTGTGTATGAAGAATTGCAGACTATTAAACAAGATAATAGATTAGGCACACTTATAGAAGCACAAATACATGTTATAAATGGATATAAATCAAGCAAAAGATTTGAAGAATTTGAAACAAAGATTATAAATATATTTAATGAATTCAGTGTAAGTACGATAGAGATTTTGAAGCAATTTCACGAAGATAATAAAGTGGAGTTTGATAAAATTCGCAAGGAAATT
>JAIQGC010000034.1 GCA_020072805.1 Terriglobia bacterium | reverse complement strand
GCACAGACCATCAAGGCCCGCCGGATCTGTCCCCCACGCCGGTTTCAGCCTACTCCGCTACGGTATCCAACCTCGCGCAAATCCCGCCATGCTCTTTCGCCCTGCTGTGCGCTAGAGGTCAACCGGCGCGGTGGCGGCGCCGTTTCTTTTGTTGCCGGAGGAGAGGCTCTGCCGGCGCCGCGCCAACCGCGGTTTTGCTGTTTCCCTGGGGGAGCAAGGCTTGCTTCCGGCGCGCGGCTCTGCCATAAATCCTGCATGCCCTGGAAGCTCAGGCCGTACCAGCCACGCGATTTTGCGGCTCTGCACCGCCTGGACCAGGACTGTTTTCCTCCGGGGATCGCTTATACCAGAGCTGGGCTGCGGTATTTTCTGAATCAGAACGGGGCGCAATGCCTGGTGGCGGAAGAGGGCCGGCGCATTGTTGGATTTCTTGTGGCCGAGGAGAACCGCCCGCTGGCGCACATCATTACGCTGGACGTCGAGGAGGGTCATCGGAAGCGCGGGGTGGGCACGGCGCTGCTGAAGGAGATGGAGCAGAACCTGGCGGCGCGCGGGGTGCAGGCGATTCTACTGGAAGCGGCGGTGAATAATGAAACCGCGGTTGCCTTCTGGCGCAAGCACGGCTATCGTAGCGAAGCCGTCCTGAAACGATATTACCTGGGGCGCGTGGACGCCTACGAGATGCGCAAAGTGTTGCCCGGCGCAGGTGAAGCGGGCCGCTCGGAAGAAAAATCGAGGGAGAGATAGAAACGATGCCACTGCTACACGCGATCATTCTTGCGCTGGTCCAGGCGTTTACCGAATTTCTGCCCATCAGCAGCACCGCGCACCTCATCCTGTTCCCCTGGCTGCTGAAATGGGAGGAGCCCGGGCTGGCCTTTGACGTGGCGCTGCATGCGGGGACGCTGGTTGCCGTGCTGCTCTATTTTTTCCGCGATTGGCTGAAGCTGGCGCTGTGCGGGCTGGGAGTGAATTATCCGGAGGGGGCGGGCGCGGAAGAGGTGGCCACGCACCGGCGGATGTTCTGGTACATGGTGGCGGGCACAATTCCGGCCGCGATCATCGGCAAGCTATTCCATCACCAGATCGAGGATAGCCTGCGCAAACCGCTGGTCATCGGCATTTCCCTGGTGGGCGTGGCGCTGCTGATGTGGTGGGCGGATGCGAAAGCGCGGCTGGCGCGCGACCTCAACCAGAGCAACATGGGCGACGCCGTCACCATCGGAGTGGCGCAAGCGATGGCGCTGCTGCCGGGAGTTTCGCGCTCGGGGAGCACGATTACCGCGGGACTTTTTCGCGGGCTGACGCGGGAAGGGGCGACGCGATTTTCGTTTCTGCTCTCCGCGCCGATTATCGCCGGAGCGGTGCTCAACGAACTGCCGATGATTTTGAAGCTGCATCGCGCGGGAGGACTGGAAGTGCCGTTTTCGACGCTGGCCGCCGCCGTGCTGACCGCAGGGATCGCGGGATATTTCGTGATTGCGTTTTTCCTGCGTTACTTACAGACACGCACGCTCAAACTATTTATTGTCTACCGGCTGGTGTTTGGTATAGTCATCTTGGTTTGGTGGTTCCACCAAACCGGTCCCGCACGCTAGCGCCCGCGCGGACCGATCGAGACTCGGCCTTCCCCAAAGCTGAGGAGAGATACGTGCGCTTTCTGACACCAACTGAAAACAAGCGACTGAACGAATTGGTCGGATTTCTGGGCATGACCCTGGCCGTCTTAATGGCCCTGGCGCTGCTGTCCTATCACCCGCAGGATGCGTCGTTTAACGTCTCCGCGGCGCCGCCCAGCACCGGACCGGCGAAGAACTGGGTCGGGCCGGTGGGGTCCTACGCGGCGGACTTGCTCTTCCAGACGCTGGGCTTTGCGGCTTTCCTGCTGCCGGTTGCGCTGGCCATCGTAGGCTGGCGGTGGTTCCGCACGCAGAAGGTGGATTCGCAGAGGACCAAGCTGGCGGGCTACGGCCTGCTGCTGCTCTCCCTGCCCGCGCTGATGGCGTTGTGGAGAATACCGGCGATCCGCGACGCGGTGCCGGCCGGAGGGCTGACCGGAACGCTGGTGGCCAGCGGGCTGCGGGCCGGGTTCAACGTGTATGGCGCGCATATTATTACGCTAGCGCTCTTTCTGACGGCGCTCTTCCTGACAACGCGATTTTCTTTTTCCGGGGCGCATGCCTGGGCCAGCGGACCGCGCGGGCCGGTGGGGGCCGTGGGGCGGCTGGGGCTGCTGCAGAAGGCGCAAGCGAAGTGGCAGGAGTGGCGCGAGGAGCGCTTGCAGGAGCGCATGAGGCGGCGCGTGGAGGAGATCAAGGTTTCCGGGAGGCCGGCGGTCACGCAGCCCATGTCCGGGGGCACGCTGGTGACCAAGGACCCGCACAAGACGCTGCTGCTGGAAGAAGAGGAAGAGGAGTCCGCGGAGGAGGAAGCCGCCGCCGGACCCGCCAAGATCGTGGTGCTGACCGCGGACAAATCGAAGGAAGCGGCGGCGCGCAAGACCGGCCCCAAGATTGCCGTGGCGCCTTCGAACTACAAACTGCCTTCGGTGAGCATGCTGCGGCTGGGAGAGCGCAGCGAGATCTACGACGAGGAGCACCTGAAGGAACGGGCGCGGGCCATCGAACTGAAGTGCGAGGAGTTCGATATCAAGGGCCACGTGACGCAGATCAATCCAGGGCCGGTGGTCACCACGTTCGAGTTCAAGCCGGAGGCGGGGATCAAGTACAGCCGCATCACGGGGCTGACCGAGGACCTGTGCCTAGCGTTGCAGGCGGAATCCATCCTGATCGAGCGCATACCGGGGAAATCCACGATCGGCATCGAAGTGCCCAACCAGAACCGGCAAACGATCGCGCTGCGGGAAGTGATCGAAGCGCCGGAGTTCATGAATTCGGCCAGCAAGCTGACGCTAGCTATGGGCCGCGACCTGCACGGACGCATCCGCGTGAGCGATCTGTCCTCCATGCCGCACCTGCTCATCGCCGGTTCCACAGGGACGGGCAAGAGCGTGTTCATTAATTCCCTGCTGATGTCCGTTCTGTACAAGTCCACGCCGGAGGAAGTGAAGCTGGTGCTGATCGACCCCAAGCGGCTGGAATTGAATCTGTACGAGAAGATTCCGCACCTGCTGGCGCCGGTGGTGACCGACCCCAAGGTGGCCTCGAACGTCCTGCGCAACGCCACGCGGGAGATGGAAAAGCGCCTGACGCTGCTGGCCGAGCGGGGCGTGCGCAACATCGACCAGTACAACCGGCAGTTCCAGAAGGGCCAGTCGCTCTCGCTCTTCGACGGCAACGAAGACGCCAAGCACAAGCCGCTGCCCTACATTTTGATCGTGATTGACGAGCTGGCCGACCTGATGATGGTGGACACCAACAACGTCGAGGAAAGCATCACGAGGCTGGCGCAGATGGCCCGCGCCGTGGGCATTCACCTCCTGCTGGCCACGCAGCGTCCTTCGGTGGACGTCATCACCGGATTGATCAAGGCCAATTTCCCCGCGCGCATTTCGTTCCGGGTGGCCAGCAAGGTGGACTCGCGGACGATTCTGGACGCCAATGGCTCGGAATCGCTGCTGGGCAAAGGCGACATGCTGTACCTGCCGGCAGGCTCTTCGCGGCTGCATCGCATCCACGGGCCGTACGTTGCCGAGGACGAAATAGCCGCGGTGTGCGATTTCTGGCGGGCGCAGGCGGAAGCAACCTACAACGAGCAACTGCTGGAGCCGCCCAAGGAGGAACTGGAAGCTTCCGAGGACGCCGAAGAAGGAGAGGCCACCGAAGAAGTGGACGACGCGCTTTACCAGGAGGCGGTGCGGGTGGTCTGCGAGGCGGGCCGCGCTTCGACTTCCACGCTACAGCGCCGGCTGCGCATCGGCTACGGCCGCGCGGCGCGGCTGATTGACCTGATGGAAAAGGACGGCATCGTCGGGCCGCCGGACGGGACGCGTCCGCGGGAAGTGCTCAAGGGGCGCAACTGGATGAAGGAATACGACGAATCCTCACAATAGCGGATGATCGGGGACGGGGTAAGGCCGGGCTGCGGTTCAGCCCGGCCTTTTTATTTTGCGGAAGCGAAGAGCGAGGGGAATTTTCACGGCAGCGGGAACGTTGCACCCGATTCCATCGAGCCGGTTGGTCAAAAATAGATTCGCCGGGAATTTGACACACTCCCCCGTCCTCCCTACAATTTAATGACCCCATGTGCCGGGGTAGCTCACCGGTAGAGCGCCGCCCTGAAAAGGCGGGCGTAGCCAGTTCAATTCTGGCCCCCGGCACCACTCGAAGCCGCAGGATTTGTCCGCCCTACGCGGCTTTTAGCAAGCCTGCCAGATAATCCACACAGCCATCCAGGGTAGCCAGTTTGGGGTAGTCGACTTCTGGAATTTCGACGTGCAGCTCCTTGTGCAGCCCGATGACAAAGTTGAGCAGGTCCATGGAATCGATGTCCAGTTGATCGCGGAGGCGCGCGCCGGGCCGCAGTTGCGAGAGATCAGCTTCCGGTGCGATCCGGCCCAGCACGCGGAGCACGACTGCGCGAATCTCTTCCTTGCTCATAGCTTTTCCGGTTCCTGGAGCAAGCGTTCCAGCGCGGCGAGAAAGAGGCCGCCGCGATGGCCGTCGCTCACGCGATGGTCGGCGGAAAGCGTGGCCGTGAGCAGCGGGCGGGAGACGATCTGGCCGTCCACGGAACAGGGCCGCTCTGCAATCTTCCCGAAACCCACCAGGGCCACCTGCGGCGGGTAGATAATGCCAAAAACCGTTTCGACGCCCTGCTCCCCGAGGCTGGTGACCGTGATCGTGGGATCGCTCAGCTCGGAACTGCGCAGAGAGCCGGCCCGCGCCCGCTGCACGAGATCGAGGAACTGCTTCATCAATTCGCCGACGCTCTGCCGGTCGGTATGATGCAGCGCCGGAGCGACAAGACCGCCACCGCGCAAGGAAACCGCCACGCCAACATGCACGTCCGCGGAGGGCATGGCCTTCCCTTCCTTCCAGAGGGAGTTTAGTTCGGGAACCTGGCGGAGGGCCAGCGCCACGGCCTTCAGGAGCAGCACGCCGTAGAGCAGGCGGTCGGCGATGGGACGCCGCGTATTCTCCTGCGCGAGCCACTGGACGCAGCGATTCATGTCCACCGTGGTGCTCAGATAGTAGTGGGGAATTTCGCGCTTGGAGCGCGCCATGGCTGCAGCAATGACCTGCCTCATGCGCGTCTGGCGATCCGGCGGCTCTTGCGCGGCCGTTCGGGCTTCCACGGCGCGTTGCACATCCTCCCGCGTCACGCGTCCACCCGGCCCCGTGCCCGTCAGGATGGCTGGATCGAGGCCCTGCTCTTCGGCAATTTTTCGGGCCACGGGAGAGATGTGCAATCGCCCGGGAAAGGGAGCAACGGCGGGGGGTGAAACCGCGATGGAAGGAGCAAGAGCAGTCGCCCGAACGGGCGCCAGGGCAGTGGCGGTCCGAACCAGCGGCGGAACCGCTCCCGCAGCCGGGACCGTTACTCCCTCTTCGCGGATCAGCGCGAGGGGCGTGCCCACCGGAACTTTTTCTCCCGGGTGAATCAGAAATTTGTCGACGATGCCCGAGGCGAAGATTTCGACTTCGATATCGGCCTTGTCGGTCTCGACGTCCGCGATGATGTCCCCGCGCTGCACCCGGTCGCCGATGTTCATGCGCCAGCGCAGGAGTTTGCCGGCGGTCATATCCGCGCCGAGTTGCGGCATGACAAATTCAGCCATGATGGGCGAGCATTCCTTCCGCTGCGCTGACAATTTCCGCGGCCTTGGGCAGGGTGGCCTCCTCGAGGTGCCTGGCATAGGGCATGGGAACCTCGGCGCTGCACACGCGGGCCACCGGAGCATCCAGTTCGTCGAAGGCGCTTTCCATGATGCGCGCGCTGATCTCCGCCGCCAGGCTTCCGGTGCGCCAGCCCTCGTCCACGATGACTGCATGGTGAGTTTTGGCCACGGAATCCATAATCGTTTGACTGTCGAGAGGGCGAATGGTGCGCAGGTCGATGACTTCCGCTTCCAGGCCCTGCCGGGCAAGAGCATCCGCCGCCTGCAGGGTGATGCCCAGCGAGCCGCCGTAGGTAATCAGGGTCACATCCCGCCCGGGGCGCCGGATAGCCGCCCGTGCGATGTCCGCCCGGGCTGCGGAGAGGTCCACTTCCCCTTCCAGGGGATACAGGGTGGCGTGTTCGAAGATAAAAACAGGATCATCCTCCTGGAGGGCGGCGAGCAGCATGCCGTAGGCGTCCGCAACCGTAGCCGGCGCCAGCGCCTTGATGCCGGGGATATGCGCGTACCAGCCTTCCAGACTGTGCGAATGCTGCGCGGCAAGCTGCCGGCCGCCGCCGCTGGCCATGCGCACAACCAGCGGGACATGGAACTGCCCGCCGGACATATGACGCAAGGTCGCGGCGTTGTTGAGAATCTGATCCATGGCCAACAGGCTGAAATTGATGGTCATGATTTCGACGATGGGGCGCAGGCCGCCGAGCGCGGCTCCGATGCCCGCGCCCAGGAAGGCCGATTCGGAAAGAGGCGTGTCCAGAATGCGCTGCGGGCCGAACTCCGCGAGCAAGCCGTGGCTGACGGCGAAGGCGCCCCCGTATTGGCCGACATCTTCGCCCATCAGAAACACGCGGGAATCGTCGCGGAGCGCTTTGCGCAAAGCCGCTCGGACCGCTTCGCGATACGTCATCGTGGTCATGGCCTCACCGTTCCGTAAACATCGCGCAAAAGATTTTCCGGAGGCTCCAGGGGGCTGGCTTCGGCGAAGTTCACGGCGTCCTCCAACTCGGCGGCGATTTTCGCCTCCAGACGGGCCAAGTCGGCGTCCGACAACAGGCCCCACTCACGCAGGCGCGTCTGGAATAAGGCAATGGGATCACGCTTTTTCCACTCCGCGATCTCTTCCTTCGTGCGGTAGAGATCCGGATCGGACATGGAATGAGCCCGGAAGCGATAAGTGCGCAGTTCCAGCAGATACGGCCCTCCCCCGCCGCGCACAAAAGCGGCCGCTCTCCCCGCGGCGGCCTCCACGGCGAGAATATCCATTCCGTCCACGGCGCTCGAAGCCAGATTGTATGCGGCCGTTTTCTTGGTGATATCAACCTGCGCCTGGTGGCGGGACAAAGCGGTGCCCATGGCGTAGAGATTATTTTCACAGAAAAAAAGAACCGGCAGCTTCCAGAGCGCCGCAAGATTCAACGATTCGTGAAATTCCCCCTCGGCTACGGCTCCGTCTCCGAAAAAGCAGGCCGCAATTCCCTTCTTCCCCAGCGCTTTCTCGGCCAGGGCCAGCCCGACGGCAATGGGCAGTCCGCCGCCGACGATGGCGTAGCCGCCATAGAAGCGGCGATAGGCGTCGAAAAAATGCATCGAGCCGCCATGCCCGTGGCTGCATCCGGTGACCTTGCCATACATTTCGGCCATCAGTGCCGCGGGAGGAATGCCGCGGGCCAGAGCGTGGCCGTGCTCGCGATAGGTAGCCACCACGGCATCGTCCCGGGAAAGGACCTGCATGGCGCCGACGCCGGTGGCTTCCTCGCCGATATACAGATGCAGAAAGCCGCGAATCTTCTGCAAGCTGTACATCTCGGCGGCCTTTTCTTCAAAGCGCCGGATGCGCAGCATTTCACGCAGCAAAAACAGCGCGTGGTCTTTTTCGACTTCCGCGGTTCGTTGTGCCTCGTTGGTTATTTCAGCCATGAACGTAACCCGCCTCCAAAGTGGATATATCGCCTTCCGGCAGCCCCAGCTCGCGCGCCTTGAGCAGCCGGCGCATGATCTTGCCGCTGCGCGTCCTGGGCAAAGAATTTACAAACTCGATTTCCCGGGGGGCGATGGCCGCACCCAATCGGGTGCGTGCAAAACCAAGAAGTTCGCGCAGAAGCTCTTCGCCGGGCTGAAATCCGGCGCGAAGAACGACAAAGGCTTTCACGATTTCCAGGGCCACCGGATCGGGCTTGCCGATGACGGCCGATTCCGCAACGGCCTTGTGTTCCAGCAAAGCGCTCTCCACTTCGAACGGCCCTACCAGGTGCCCCGAGGTCTTGATCACGTCGTCTTTTCTGCCGACGAACCAGAAATAGCCGTCGCCATCCTGCCGGGCCAGGTCGCCCGTCAGATAAAACCCGCCGGCGAAGCATTTCTTGTAGCGTGCGGAATCTTCCCAATACGCCCGGAACATGGAAGGCCAGCCCGGACGCAGAGCCAGTTCGCCCTCGGCTCCGGGCTCGCGAATCTCCTCCACTGAGCCGTCTTCCTTTTCCCGAACGATGGCTGCTTCGATGCCCGGCAGCGGGCGTCCCATGGAGCCGGGGCGCACGTCCATCGAAGCGAAATTGGCGATCATGATGCCGCCTGTCTCCGTCTGCCACCAGTTGTCGTGGAAAGGAAGGCCGAAGGCTTCCTGGCTCCAGAGGACCGCCTCGGAATTGAGCGGCTCGCCCACGCTGGAAAGAAAGCGCAGCGAGCGCAGGTCGTAACGGTGAACCAGGTCCGTTCCGGCTTTCATGAGCATGCGAATCGCGGTCGGGGCGGAATACCAGACGGTCACTTTGTGTGATTGCAGAATTTCGTACCAGCGAGCGGGGTCGAAATCACCCTCGTCCACGATGCTGGTGATGCCGCTGGTCAGCGGCGCGATGATCCCGTAGGAGGTACCCGTGACCCAGCCGGGATCGGCGGTGCACCAGAAAATATCGTTGGGGTGAAAATCCAAGGCCAGCTTGCCGGTGATGTGATGAGCGACGACCGCTTCGTGAACATGAAGGGCGCCCTTGGGAGTTCCGGTGGTGCCGCTGGTGAAATGGAGAAGCGCGGCGTCTTCGGGGTCCGTGGGCTCGATCGTGTACGAATCAGATGCTTCCGCCATGCTCCGGGAATAATCCATCGTTCCCGGCACGTCCGCAGTCTGGTGGCCCTCTCCGATCAAAATAATGTGTTCGAGAAACGGCAGCTGCGCGCGCAAAGGTTTGATCTTGCGTTCATAAAGCGACTGCGTGGTAACCAGCACTTTGGCACGGCCGATGGCGAGGCGGGCACGAATGGGTTCCGGGCCAAAGGCGGAAAAAAGAGGGCAGAAGACCACGCGGTGCTTCAGAGTTCCCAGGGCGGCGATGTAAAGTTCAGGGATGCGCCCCGCCAGAACGAATACCCGGTCGCCTTTTGCGACGCCGAGCGAGCGGAGAAGATTTGCAAAGCGGCTGGTGAGGCGGAGAAGCTGACCGTAGGTGGTACCCGAAATTTCGCCATTCTTGCCGAGCCAGCGAATGGCCAGGTGATCGCGCAGCGGACCCGCGGCGTGGCGGTCCACGGCTTCATGGCAGATGTTCAGGCCGCCTCCTCCCGGCAGGCCATCGAGTTCCCGGCGGGCGCGTTCCCAGGAAAATTCCCTGCGCGCCTGATCGTAGTCCGCAAGATTCGGCGCGCCCGGCCCTTCGCGGCGGGCTTTGGGGATGACTTTCGAGGAGAGAGAACTCTCCCGGCGCTCTTCGGCCAGAGCGATGGGCATCTTCATGTGGTCCTCACGGGAAAATCCAGCGGCACGGCCATGTTTTCAGCTGATCGCGACGGATTCGCCGATTTTCTGAATTTCCGGCTGCTCCTCCGCCAGGGTCACTTCCGGACTGGTTTCCATGGGGATGGCCAGAGCGCGGGCCACGAAACAGTTCCTTTCGACCTTCCCCAGGAGGCGGAGGGCGCGTTCGCGGTCTTCTTCGTGCACGATCCGCAGCCGCGGACGAACGAAAATCCGGGTGAAGTTCCAGCCTTTTTCACCTTTGCTCAGGACCGCTTCCGCATCTAGGTCCAGCGAGGCAAACTGCATTTTGGACAGATCGGCCATGGCCGAAAATGTGCTGATAAAACATCCCGCCACGGAAGCGGCCAACAGATGCTCCGGCGTCCACATTCCGCTTTGTCCCAGAAACTCGGGCGGAGCGCTGAAGTGGATCGCCGGCTGGATGCCTTGGGCAACCGTCAACCCGCTGCGGTTCGTCGTGTAGGTAGACTGCACACGATAGCTTTGCAATTCAGACATTTGCGCCTCCTGAATACTTGAATCTGGGTACAGTGCAAACTTAGGCCTATTTGCATCGTTAATCTGTGACCCGCATCACAGGACAAGAAAAGAAACGGGATAGGAGAAAAGAATCGAGGAAAGTGGGCACTCGCTGCGCCGAGGGGGTTGTCACTCTGTTGCTCCCGCCAAGAAATCTTCAGCCTATCGCTTTCCGTTCGCTCTTTTTGGCCAGACATCGCGTTCCCTTGATATATAATTCGTCGGCGGGCAAATTCCGGAGGCGTAACGATGAAACTCTTTATAGCTGGCGTTATTCTTGGTGTCCTAGGGTTCGCGGCGGGCATCTGGTTCTATTTTTCCACGGGCATGGTGCCGGTGGCGGTCTCCGACACGGACATGCCGTTTGAGGCGCTCCTGGCACGGAAGGCTCTGCATGCGCGGATTGTGAAGCAAGGAGACAAGCCCTCGCCCGTTCCCGCGGACGAAAAAAACCTGCTTGCCGGAGCCACCGTGTATGTGCAGAACTGCGCCGTCTGCCACGGACTTCCTGGGCAGCCCAAGACCACGATCGCCGAAGGCCTCTATCCAAAACCGCCGCAACTCTTCAAGGGCCACGGCGTGACGGATGACCCGGCTTCGGAAACTTATTGGAAGGCGGCCAACGGCATCCGCCTAACCGGAATGCCCGGATTCAAGAGCACGCTTTCGGAGACGCAGCTCTGGCAGGTAAGCCAGTTGCTTGCCAACGCCGATAAGATTACCGAGCCGGTGAAAAAAGCGCTGGCGCCACCCGCGCCGGCCCCGGCCGCTTCCGGACCGGCGCACTGAACGGATATTCCCCGGAGCGGCAAGGTTTTTTTCACCCTTTCCGCTCTTTCCGCCTCTTCCATTCATTACAATTGCTTATGTTGTTCCCTATATTTATTAATTTGACTGATTCTCCCGTTCCCCGCCATACTCATCCTGTCTTTGTCGCGGGATCTCTATGGCCCTCTGCGCGAACCAACCGGATCTCTGTCTGACCGGCGAGGAAAGCCGAAGCGTCGTGCGAATTCGTCCCAGGATACGGATCGTGAACGGAGACAGCAGCGGATGAGCGCGGTCTAGGAAAGCAATCTTTTCAGTTTCCCGGGCCATCATCCAAGCGGTGATGGCCCGAACTTTTTTCGCCCGCCGGGCCGGGCAGAGTATGAGGAGGACGGAACGTTGACTCAAGCGACTCCACGACCAAGAAGCGCGGCGCTGACCGACGGGGCGCACCGCTCCGCCGCGCGGGCCATGCTGCGCGCCACGGGCCTGAACGACGAAGACCTCTCCCGCCCGCTGGTGGGCATCGCCAACACCTGGATCGAGATCGGACCCTGCAACTACCACCTGCGCGAACTCGCCACGCACGTCAAGGCGGGCGTACGCGCCGCCGGGGGCACGCCACTCGAGTTCAACACGGTTTCTATTTCCGACGGCATCACCATGGGCACCGAGGGCATGCGCACCTCGCTGGTGAGCCGTGAAGTGATCGCCGATTCCATCGAATTGGTGGCGCGGGGAAATCTTTTTGACGCACTGGTGGTGCTGGTGGGCTGCGACAAGACCATTCCTGGCGGGGCCATGGCCCTGGCGCGGCTGGATATTCCCGGCCTGATTCTCTACGGCGGCTCGATCGCCCCCGGGCAGTTTGAAGGACATTCGGTCACCATTCAGGACGTTTTTGAAGCGATTGGCGCGCACGGGCGCGGCAAGATCAGCGATCAGCAGTTGCACGATCTGGAATGTTCGGCCTGCCCCGGCGCGGGCGCTTGCGGCGGCCAGTTCACCGCCAACACCATGGCGCTGGTGTGCGAATTTCTGGGTCTTGCTCCCATGGGACTTTCGAGCGTCCCAGCCACCAATGATCTCAAGCAGACCGCCGGGCACAAGGCCGGGGAAATCGTCATGGACCTTCTGCGGAGAGATCTTCATCCGCGAAGCATCATCACTTCCAAATCCATCGAGAACGCCATCGCCGGAGTGGCGGCGACGGGCGGCTCGACCAACGCCGTCCTGCACCTGCTGGCCATTGCCCAGGAGGCCGGACTGCCGCTGGCCATTGAGGATTTCGACCGCATCAGCACGCGCACTCCCCTGCTCGCCGATCTCAAGCCCGGCGGGCGCTTCGTGGCGACGGATCTCTACGCCGCGGGCGGAACGGCGCTCGTCGCGCAGCGACTGCGCGAAGCCGGGCATTTGCACGGCGAATGCATCACCGTCACCGGAAGAACGATTGGCGAAGAAGCCGCGGCGGCGAAGGAAACTTCCGGGCAGGAAGTTGTCCTCCCGGCCGGCAAGCCGCTCAAAACCAGCGGCGGACTGGTGATCCTGAAAGGCAATCTCGCTCCGGAAGGCTGCGTGGTGAAAGTGGCGGGCCACGATGTGCAGAAATTCAGCGGCCCGGCGCGCGTCTTCGACAGCGAGGAAGCCGCCTTCGCGGCCGTGCAGGCCAGCCGGATTAAGGCCGGGGACGTCGTGGTGATCCGCTACGAGGGACCGCGCGGCGGACCGGGCATGCGCGAGATGCTGGCGGTCACCGCGGCGCTGGTGGGCGCGGGGCTGGGCGATTCCGTGGCCCTGCTCACCGATGGGCGCTTCTCCGGAGCCACGCATGGGCTGATGGCCGGGCACGTCGCGCCGGAAGCATTTAATGGCGGACCCATCGCAGCCGTGCGCGACGGCGACACCATCGTTTTCGATCTTCCCGCGCGCGCCTTGCGCGTCGAACTTACTCCCGAAGAAATCGCCAGCCGCCTGCGCAACTTCGCGCCTCCGGCGCCGCGATATACCAGCGGCGTGATGGCCAAGTACGCTTATCTGGTCTCCTCCGCGGCGCGCGGCGCCATCACCGCCGTGCCGGCGGACAAGCCGTCCGGCATTTCTTCCTCCGTTCAGACACCCGCTCCGGCGAGGACCCTATGAAGCTAACAGGCGCGCAAATCATCTGCGAAACGCTGCACCGTCTTGGCGTCCGCCATCTTTTCGGCTACCCCGGCGGGGCCATTCTTCCGACCTACGACGCCATCGGGCAGTCCCCGCTGCACCACGTCCTGGTGCGCCACGAACAGGGGGCCACGCACATGGCCGACGGGTACGCGCGGGCCAGCGGCGGAGTCGGCGTGGCCATCGCCACCTCCGGCCCCGGCGCCACGAACATGGTCACGGGTATCGCCACGGCCATGCTGGACTCCTCGCCGGTGGTTTGCGTCACCGGACAGGTGGGCAGCAAACTGCTCGGCTCCGACGCCTTTCAAGAGATCGACATCACCGGCATTACCATGCCGATCACCAAGCACAATGTCGTCGTCACGCGCACCGAAGACATCGCGCGAAACCTCCGCGAAGCCTTCGTCATCGCCGCCTCCGGCCGGCCCGGCCCGGTCCTGGTGGACATCACCAAGGACGCCCAGCAAGGCTCCACCACGCTCAACTGGGATGCCACGGCTCCTCAGCTTCCTCCTAAGCGCCCGCGCGTGGCACACGATCAGGCCGCTTTTGAACGCGCCGTGGAGATGATCAACTCCGCCAAGCGTCCGGTACTGCTCGCGGGCCACGGCGTGCAGATCGCCGGGGCCGTCGGCGCGCTGGACCGTTTCGTGCGCCGCGGCAATATTCCCGTGGCCATGACCCTGCTGGGCATCGGCACCTTCCCGGCCACCGACCCGCTCAATCTGGGCATGATGGGCATGCATGGCGAAGCCTGGGTGAACCGCGCGGTGCAGGAGTCCGACCTGCTCATCGCCGTGGGCATGCGCTTTGACGACCGCGTCACCGGCGACCTGCGCAACTATGCGGCCAACGCCAAAAAGATTCATATCGAAATCGACCGCTCGGAAATCAACAAGAACGTGCGCGTGGACGCGGCCCTGGTGGGCGACGCCCGCGAAATGCTCGAGCACCTGATTCCCTGTCTCGAACCCAAGGACCGCGGCGAATGGCTGGGCTACATCCGCGAACTCAAGGGCGATTCCGCCGTGCGCGACATCCAGTCCCTTCCGGATACCGGCCATCTCTACGCCGCTCACGTCATCAGCGACCTCTGGAAAGAGACCAAGGGGCAGTCGCTGGTGGTCAGCGACGTGGGCCAGCATCAGATGTGGGAAGCGCAGTATTACCATCACAACCGCCCGCGCTCGCTGATTACCTCCGGCGGACTGGGGACCATGGGCTTTGCGCTGCCCGCGGCGATTGGAGCGAAATTCGCCTGTCCGAACGACGAAGTCTGGGTAGTGGTGGGCGACGGCGGATTCCAGATGACCATGTGCGAACTGGCCACCATCGTTCAGGAGAAAATCAACCTGAAGATCGCCATCGTCAACAACGGATTTCTGGGGATGGTCCGCCAGTGGCAGGAGTTTTTCTACGACAAGCGCTACGTGGCCACGCCGCTGATTGCTCCGGACTTTACCGCGCTGGCCGGAGCCTTTGGCATCCAGAGCGAGCGGGTTTCCACGCGCGGGGGCGTACTCCCGGCGATTCGCCGGGCGCGCGAATCCTCGGAAACGGTGCTGCTGGATTTCCGCGTGGAGCAGGAAGATTCCGTCTACCCGATGGTGCCCGCGGGCGCTTCCCTGCACGAAATGATCCGGCGGCCCAGCCCGCTGGTGGAAACCTCGACCGAGCCGTGAGGAGCCCTATGAAAACAATCGTCGCTTATGTTGAAAACAAGCCCGGCGTGCTCAATCGTGTGGCCTCGCTGGTCCGCCGCCTGGCCATCAATATTGATTCACTCACCGTGGGCCCCACGGAAAATGAAGAGATCGCGCGCATGACCATCGTCGTGCATACCGACGAGCAGGGCGCACGGCGGGTCACCGCCAGCCTGGAAAAGCTCGTGGACGTCCTGCTGGCGGAAAACATATCCGGCCGGCCCACCGTGGTCCGCGACCTTGCTCTCATCAAGGTGTCCGCCAACCAAGAATCCCTGCCGCACCTGATGGACTTGGTCAAGGTGTTCCGCGCGCGCGTCGTGGACGTCTCTCCCGAATCTCTCATCCTGGAAATTTCCGGCACCGTGGGCAAGATTGATAGCCTTCTGGAAGTTCTGCGCCCCTTCGGCGTGCTGGAGATGGCCCGCACCGGCAGCGTAGCCATGACCCGCGGCGCGGACCAGCTTCGCCCGCCGGTGAGCGGCGCCGAAACGCACGTGATTGAAATGCCCAGCCAGGCGCATCCGCCGGACGGCAGGAAAGCGGCAGCGCCTCTGGCGCTGCCAAAAGTTTAAGATTCGCAAATCCTGGGGAGGAAAGAAAATGGCTAAGATGTATTACGACAAAGACGCGGACTTGGCCCTGATTCAGGGCAAGAAAGTGGCCATCATCGGCTACGGTTCGCAAGGACACGCTCACGCCCTCAATCTTCGCGACAGCGGGGTGGAAGTGCGCGTGGGCTTGCCGGAGACGAGCAGCTCCCGCGCGCGCGCACAGAAGGATGGAGTGACCGTGCTCACCCCGGCGGAAGCCGCGGCCTGGGCCGACGTCATCATGATCCTGGTTCCGGACACCAAGCAGCCCGCCCTCTATAAGAATGATATCGCTCCACACCTCAGCGCCGGCAAGATGCTCATGTTCGCGCACGGCTTCAATATCCGCTTCGGCACCATCACCCCGCCGGCCAACGTGGACGTCGCCATGATCGCACCCAAGGCTCCCGGCCATCGCGTGCGGGAAGTGTTCACCGAAGGCGGCGGCACGCCCGGCCTGCTGGCCGTGCATCAGGACGCCACCGGCAAGGCCAAGGCTCTGGCCCTCTCCTATGGCCGGGGCATCGGCTGCACCCGCGCCGGGGTCATCGAAACCACGTTCACCGAAGAGACCGAAACGGATCTTTTCGGCGAGCAGGCCGTGCTGTGCGGCGGCGTCAGCGCATTGATCAAGGCCGGTTTTGACACGCTGGTCGAGGCCGGTTATCAGCCCGAAGTGGCCTATTTTGAATGCATGCACGAGCTGAAGCTGATCGTGGACCTGATCTACAAGGGCGGGCTCAACTACATGCGCTATTCCGTCAGCGACACCGCCGAATACGGCGATTACACGGGCGGACCGCGGCTTGTCACCGAGGCCACGCGCAACGAAATGCGCAAGATGCTGGCCGAGATTCGCAGCGGGGAATTCGCCAAGACCTGGGTCGCGGAAAACGAAAAGGGCTGCCCCAATTTCAAGGCCATGCGCAAACGCGAAACCAGCCACCCCATCGAAACGCTCGGTCCCGAACTCCGCGCCATGATGCCCTTTCTGCAGCCCGTGATCGCCCCGAAACAAGGCGAATAGCCTCGCTTCCGCCGCCGTCCCGGCCTCCCGCCGGGACGGCGGCCAAGTGAGTTGACAACTTATTCGTTTTGAGCAATTCTCGCCCATCATGCCAAAACGGAATAATAGAGCACGCGCCCTGGGTCCTACCCTTGCCGAGCGCCTTGAGCATCTCAGCGTCAAGCGCCAGGAAATTGTGCGCCCCATTCTCGAGCACCCCCGCGAATACGTGCTGCTCAGCGTCCGCGCCATGGCCCAGCGCCTCTCGACCGACCCCGCCACCATTGTGCGCATCGTGCGCGGACTGGGCTTCGCCAGTTACCGCGAATTCCAGCAGCACCTTCACGATCTCTCCATCGCTTTCGCCACCTCTCTGGACACCATGCAGATGGCCGGCGGCAAGGACACCAGCATCCCCGCCCATCTCCGCCAGACCATCGAACAGGATTTCAAGAACCTGCAGGGATTGAAGAACAGCCTGGACCCGCAGCGCATCCTCGCCGCCGCCAAGCGCCTCTACTCCGCGCGCCGCATCCTGATTCTGGCCGGAGACCTTGCGGAAACTTTGGCCTATTTTCTGGATTACCAGGGCAGCATTCTTGGATTGCCCTTCACCTCGGCCACCTCCTCCGGACGAATCACCCATCTGGTGCGCAACGTAACTTCCCGCGACGTGGTCATCGCCATCAGCTTCCGCCGCGGATTGCGCCAGACGGTCGAGGGAGTTCTGCAGGCGCGCGCCCGCGGCGCCTATTGCATCGGCATCGCCGACACCTATCTCTCGCCCCTGGCCCGCCATTGCGACGAACTTTTCCTCGCGCCGGTCGAGTCTCCCTCCTATGCGGCCTCCTATGTCGCTCCCATGGCGCTGCTCAACGCCATCCTCTCCGCCTGCGGTGAACTCAACCGGCCCAAGACTATGGCCCTCATCAAGAAGGTGGCCGAGGAGCAGCGCAAGGGTTTCCGCTGGCACTCCGCCTGACCCGTTCCCTTCCTCGATCGGCTGCCCGGGGGAATGCCGCGGAGCGAAAAAAACGTAACACTCTGGCCGCGTTCTCTTATACTTGTCCCCGCTGACAATTTGTTTTCCGGAGGCTTCCAGCCGTGAGCCATCTCTCCTTTCTCCGCGTCTTTTCCTGTGCAGCCTTTCTGCTGGCCGCCGTCTTTCTCGGCGCCCCGCCAGCCGCAGCCCAGGCGCCAGACTATGACATCATCATTCACAACGGGCACATCGTGGACGGCGCCGGAAATCCCTGGTACGCCGCCGACGTGGCCATTCGCGGAGACCGCATCGCCAAAATCGGCGACCTGCGCGGAGCGAAGGCCGCCCGTGAAATCGACGCCGCCGGCCGCATCGTTTCTCCCGGCTTCATTGACATGCTCGGCCAGTCTGAAATTGCTCTCCTTCTGGACAAGCGCGCCATCAGCAAGCTCGCTCAGGGAATCACCACGGAGATCACCGGCGAGGGCGGCTCGATTGCTCCGCAGAACGAAAAGACCCTGGCAGCCCTCCAGCCCACGCTCTCGCACCTCGGCCTGAGCGTGGACTGGACCACGCTGGACGGCTATTTCCGCCGCCTGGAAAAGCAGGGCACGGCGCTGAACTTCGGCACTTACGTCGGCTCGGCGCAGGTGCGCGAGGCCGTGATCGGCGACGAAGACCGGCCTCCCACTGCGCAAGAACTGGAACAAATGAAGTCCCTGGTCGAGCAGGCCATGAAGGACGGAGCGCTGGGTCTTTCCAGCGCCCTGATCTATCCGCCGAATACCTACGCCAAGACCGACGAACTCATCTCGCTCGCCCAGGTGGCCGCGCAATACGGCGGCATCTACGCCACGCACATGCGCAGCGAAGGCGTCCGGGAACAGCAGGCGCTCGACGAAGCCATCCGCATCGGGCGCGAAGCCGGCCTGCCCGTGGAAATTTTTCACCTCAAGGTCAGCGGGAGGATGCGCTGGGGCGGCATGAAAGGCGTTGTCGCCAAGATCCAGGCGGCGCGCGACTCCGGCCTGGACATCGCCGCGGACATGTATCCCTACACCGCGGGCGCCACCGCACTGGCCTCCGCCCTGCCTCCCTGGGTCGCCGACGGCGGCACGCCGAAGCTGCTGGAGCGGCTCAAAGATCCCGCCATCCGCGCGCGCATTAAAAAGGAATTGACCGCGGGCTCTCCCGGCATGGAAAACCTGTACATTGATTCCGGCGGAGCTGCCGGCATTTTGCTTTCTTCGGTGACCAATGCCGAATTGAAGAAGTTTGAGGGAAAACGGCTCTCCGAGGTCGCCGCCTCCTGGAAGAAAACACACCTGGACACCCTTCTGGACTTTATCCTCGAGGATGAGGCCCTGACCGGGGCCATCTATTTCATGGCCTCCGAACCCGACCTGCGGCTCGGTCTGGTGCAGCCCTGGACCAGCATCGGTCTGGACGTCAACGCCATGTCTCTCGACGGGCCCTCCTATGAACCGCACACGCATCCGCGCGCCTTCGGCTCCATGCCCCGTTTCCTTGGCTTTTACGCGCGCGACCAGCGCCTCATGCCCCTCGAAGCCGCCGTGCGCAAGATTACTTCCCTGCCCGCGCAGCGCCTCCGCCTGACCGGCCGCGGCCTGCTCCTCCCCGGTTATTTCGCGGACATCACCATCTTCGACGCCGCCAAAATCAAAGACAACGCCACATACGACCAGCCGACCCGGCTGGCAACCGGCGTGGAAACGGTGATCGTCAACGGCCAGGTCGAATACGACCACGGCACGCTCAGCGGAGCCGCCGCTGGACGCATTCTGCGCGGCCCCGGCTATCAGCCGCGCGCCGCAGCGTCCTCCGCACCCCCCGCCAAATAGAACTGAGCGCGAGAGCGCGGGGCATCGCCGCAAGTAATCGCCTTCGAACACGCCCGCTAAGCGCAAATTGACTTCCCTGCCCGCGGGCGTATCGTAAAGGGATGGTCCAGCAACACTCATCAAGGAGGGTCCCCACGATGCGACACAAGCTGTTTCTGGTTTTCACCTGCTTCACTCTTCTGGCTTTTTCCGGCTGCAAGTCCGCCACCACCGACCAGGCCGATTCCAGTTCTTCCAGCGACACCGCCACTTCTTCCGAGAGAGGCAGCTCCGCGAAACGCTCCAAAGAGCGCGCCTCGGCGGAACGCGCCCCGGCTCCCGCGCCAAAGCCCATTGTCGTGGCCGAAGGAACGGACATTTCCGTCGTTCTCGACCAGGAACTTTCTTCCAAGAATGCCGAAGCCGGCCAGTCATTCGACGCCACTGTCTCCGCCGATGTGCAGGGAGAAGACGGCAAGCTGGCGATTCCCAAGGACGCGCGCGCCAAAGGCACTGTTCGCGAAGCCAAATCGGCGGGGCGCTTCAAGGGCAACGCCGCTCTGGTCCTGGCGCTGACCTCGGTGACCGTCGGGGGCACTTCCTACGACATCGAGACGGGCGATGCCACCTCCGCGGGCAAGGGACGCGGCAAGCGCACGGCTGAATTTGCCGCCGGCGGCGCCGCAGCAGGAGCCGTCATCGGCGCCATTGCCGGAGGCGGCAAAGGAGCCGCCATCGGAGCAGGGGCAGGCGCAGCGGCGGGCACCGGAGGCGGAGCCATGACCGGCAGCCGCGAAATCACCCTCCCGGCCGAAACACCTCTGACCTTCAAACTGACCAAGTCACTGAAGGTCCGCCGCTAAGACGCGCTTCGTTTTTCCGGCAAAATTGCCCCACCAACCGGGAAGAGGGTCTTGCGCCCTCTTCCCTTCTTTTTTGCCCCGAGCGCCGGCGCACGAACGAACACGGTGTACTATATTCCTCGTAAATTGAGGCAAACACGGTTCCTTGCGCTTCCCAGGAGGAGTTCCTTGCCACCCATGCAGACCGCCATCATCACCGGCGCGGGCAGCCCCGGCGGAATTGGCTTCGCCGTAGCCCACCAGATGCACGCCACCGGCATTCGCGTGGTGATCACTTCGACCACCGAACGCATTCACGAACGCGCACGCGAACTGGACCCTGCCGGCAAGAACGTGCTCTCCTTGACCGCCGATTTGACGGTGGAAGCCGAAGTCCAGAGGCTAGTGGAAACCGCGCTCGCCTTCGCCGGTCAGGTCCATATCCTGGTCAATAACGCCGGCATGGTGCAGCTCGGCGAAACCATGCTGAGCAAGCCTCTGCGCGAGATGACTTACTCCGAATGGCAGCGGCAGATCGCCATCACTCTGAACACCGCCTTCCTGATGACCCGCGCCGTCCTGCCCTCGATGACCGCGCGCCGCTATGGGCGCATCGTCAACGTCACTTCCGTCACCGGCCCGCTGGTCAGCAACATCGGTTCCTCCGCCTATGGCGCCGCCAAGGCCGGCATGGACGGCATGATGCGCGCCGTGGCCCTCGAGACCGCCCGCGACGGCATCACCATCAACGGCGTGGCCCCCGGCTGGGTCACCACCGCCTCCACCACCGAAGAAGAAAAAATCGCCGGAACCCACACCCCCATGGGCCGCGCCGCCTCGCCCGACGAAGTCGCCGCCGCCGTCTGCTTCCTGGCCACCCCCGAGGCCTCCTACATCACCGGGCAGGCGCTGGTGGTGGACGGCGGCAACACCTTGCAGGAATCGAAAGGATAGAACACTTGGCGCGCGCTTCCCGTCCGGCTGGCTTGGAACGGCTCTGCGTGGTCCTGGTGGCCACGCGCAATCCGCTGAATATCGGCGCGGCGGCGCGGGCCATGAGCAATTTCGGTTTCGCCACCCTGCGCGTCGTCAACCCCTTTGATCCTTCCTACCGCGAAGCGCGCTCCGCCGTGGGCGCCTCTTCCGTGCTCGAATCCGCCGAACAATTCTCCTCGGTCGCGGACGCCGTGGCCGATTGCTCGCTGGTGATTGGCACGACCGCCGCCACCCGGCGCGATTTACAGCATCGGCTCTATACGCTTGCCGCCGGCGCTCCCCTTCTGCGCAAGAGTCTTGCCTCCGGCCGCGTTGCTCTTCTCTTCGGCTCGGAAAAGACCGGACTGCGCAACGAGGACCTCACGCACTGTCACTGGCTGCTGCGCATCCCCACGCGCACGCAACAGCCCTCGATGAACATCGGACAAGCCGTGGCCATCTGTCTGTACGAACTGGTCCGCTCCGCCGCTCCCGCCGCAAAGCCGGAAAAACAGAAACCTGCCACGGCGGGCGAGACCGAGCGAATTTCCCTACTCTTGTTTGATTTACTGAAGGCGAGCGGTTATCTGGGCCGCAGGCCGGGCATCACGGACCTGGAAAAGCTGCGCCGCCTGGTGCGCCGCATGAATCTTTCCGCGCCAGACGCCGCGACTTGGCAGGGCATTTTGCGGAAAATTGCCTGGAAGATGGAAACGGGCAACGCCCCGAAAAGCTGATTGCGAATTTTGCGGCGCGCGCCTGCTAGGCGTGATAGTGCAGGCTTTCCGGCAGGTACGGGTCCCCCACCGGCACCAGCGGCGCCTGCCGCAGGCCCCGTATCACTGTAAGGCCGAAGACTCCGATGAGCCCCAGGAACGCGCCCGCCTCCCACAAATGAAATTCTGGATTCGCTCCCATCACCGGAGGCAGGAACATCATGTACAGGTCCAGCGCGCGCCCTGTCAGCACGATCACCGCGGCCCAGGCCACCACGCGGGAATTGCGCTTGTTCCCCCGCGGCAGCAGCAGGAAGAACGGAATAATCCAGTTCAGCAGCGCGGTCATCGCGAACAGAACCAGCCAGGGACCTTCCGTGCGCTTGATGAAATACAGTGTCTCTTCGGGAAGATTGGCGTACCAGATGAGCATGTACTGCGAAAACCAGATATACATCCAGAACGTTGCAAACGCAAACAGCAGCGTGCTCAAATCCTGCAAATGCTCCCGGCTCACCGTCTCGCGCAGCGCGTCGCGCCGCAGCCAAACCACCAGCAGGGCCATCACCGCCAGGCCGCTTTCGAACAGCCCGGCGAAATTGTAGACGCCGAAAATCGTGCTGTACCAGTGTGGCTCAAGCGACATTACCCAGTCGTAGCTGGCCAGCCAGAAGGAAAGCCCGAAGACCACCAGGAAGGCCGTGCCCACCGCCGTATTCTTCTGCGTCGCGGCGAAGGCTCCGGTGGAATCCTGCCCGCGCGAAGTGCGCAGCAGCACCGCACGAAAGATCATCCACAGAGCAATATAGAAAACCGCGCGCCCCACAAAAAACGGATGCGAGAGCCAGGTCTGCTTGAAGCCCATGTAGCCTTCGGCGGTGCTGAAATGCTCTCCGTACCAGGAATAAATTCCCGGCCGGACCAGAAAAACGGCCAGCACTCCCGCCGCGCCGACAGGCAGAGCCGCGGTCATCGCTTCCGGCACGCGCCGGATGGCCACGCTCCAGCCCGCGCCCGTGGCGTAGTGCAGGGCCACGAAAAACAGCCCCGCCAGCCCCAGGCAGACCAGCGCGTAGCTGGCCATCAGGAAATCCAGCCAGGCGCGCTGCGGGGCAAAATAAAATCCGGCGCCGAGTGCCAGGAGGCCCGCCAGCGCCAGCCCCTGAAAGCGCCGCAGCACGCGCGCAGACGGCGAAAACGGAATCGTTTCGGCTTTCATGACGCTCCTCCTGGAACATTTCCCGCCGCTTTCGGCGCCGCGGGCGCTCCCGCCGGCGCCGGTGCCGGCGCCGGGGCACTCGCGGCTTCCTTGGCCGCCTTGGCCTGCAATTCGCGCACATGCGCGATGGCCTTCCAGCGGTCCTCGCGCGAAAGCTGTCCCGCATAGGACGGCATATTGTTCTGCCCGTAGCTCAGGATGTGGAACATCTGCCCGCCCTTCATCTTCATGGCGCGTTCGGCCAGCAGCGAAGGCGGCGCGGGATATCCGCGCAGGGGCACGGGGCCGTCCCCGCGTCCCGCGCTGCCGTGGCAGACCTGGCAGAAGTTGGCGAATACGAACGCACCGCGCGCCTGCACGGCGGCGTCCGGCGCGCCGTACGGAGTCTTCAATTCCTCCGAGGCGCGCAGCGCGTCCGCAGGCGTCGCTGCATAATGCAGCGGGAGATGGCCGCGCGCAATGGTTCCCGCGACCGGCCCTTGCAGCGTCTTGCCGTCCGCAAAATTCGGATTGGCCGCGAAGGCGTTATAGCGCTGCGTGCGCACCATTTCCGGAAAGATTTCATGGTTGGGCCGCGCCGGGTCCGGCCGCAGGGACCAGACGGCCCCGAGCGAGCCCAGCAGCGCGATCAGGAGGACGCCGTTGACGATGCCGCGCAACACTAGGACACCTCCTCGCCATACCGCTCGCTGATCGAGCGCACGTTGAAGCGCTCGAACAATTTCCGCACGCGCACCGGATCGAACGTGGCGTCCTCTTCCTCGATAGCCAGCACGAACGTGTCGTTGGTAATTCCCTCGGCCAGCAGCACCGGACTTTTCCCCGGCTTCAGCTTGCTGATCACCAGAAACACGAAGACCGTTACCAGCCCCGCGCTCAGCACCATCACTTCAAACGTCACCGGAACATACGCGGGCAGCGAATTCCACGGTTTTCCGCCGACGTTCACAGGCCAGTCCACTCCCGCCGTCCAGAATTCAAACCACAGCTTCAGAATCGCCCCGACCATCCCCGCGGCGAAGCAGACCCACGCCAGGCGCGAGCGCTTCATGCCCATGGCCGTGTCCAGCCCGTGCACCGCGTAAGGCGTATAGACGTCCACCACTTTCAATCCATCGGCATGCGCCGCCTGGGTCACGCCGAGGATGTCCTCTTCGGTTGAAAATGAAGCCACGATCATCCGCCGGTTCATCCCCTGACTCCTTCCATCGCGCTAACCCGCTCGGGAAGTCCCGCGCGCTTTCCCGCGGCCTCGGCATGTCCATGCCCGTGCGCCGGTTCGCGCCCTTCGTTCAGCACGCCCTTGACCTCCGCCATGGCAATCACCGGCAAAAACCGGCAGAACAGCAGGAAGCAGCTGAAGAACAGCCCGAACGTCCCCGCCAGAATGGCGATTTCAATCGGAGTGGGCCGGTAATCCGCCCAGCTCGAGGGCAGGTAGTCGCGGTGCAGCGAGGTCACGATAATGACGAAGCGTTCAAACCACATCCCGATATTCACGAAAATCGAGATGACGAACACAATGGCAATGTTCGTGCGGATGCGCTTGCTCCAAAGCAACTGCGGGATGATCACGTTGCAGGAGACCATGATCCCATAGGACCATCCCCACGGGCCGAAAGCCCGGTTCAGAAACGCGAACTGCTCGTAAGGATTGCCGGAATAGAGCGCGGTGACGAACTCCGTGGCGTACGCCAGCCCCACCATTCCGCTGGTGGCGATGATCAGCTTGCACATCACCTCAACGTGCCGGATGGTGATGTATTGCTCCAGCCGCATGGTCTTGCGCGCCACGAGCATCAGCGTCAGGACCATCGCTAGGCCGGAGAAAATCGCTCCAGCCACGAAATACGGCGGGAAGATCGTGGTGTGCCACCCGGGAATCACCGACGTGGCGAAATCCCAGCTCACAATGGTATGCACCGAAAGAACCAGCGGAGTGGCCAACCCCGCCAGCAGCAGGTACACCACTTCGTAACGGCTCCACGTCCGGGTCGATCCGTTCCATCCCAGGCTGAAGATCCCGCTCAGCTTTTTCCGCAAGCCTTCTTTGGCGCGGTCCCGCACGGTGGCCAGGTCCGGGATCAGCCCCACGTACCAGAAGACCAGCGAGATCGTGAAGTACGTGCTGATGGCAAAGGCGTCCCACACCAGCGGCGAGCGGAAGTTCACCCACAGCGGCCCGCGCGTATTGGGATAAGGGAAAATCCAATAAGCCATCCACGGCCGCCCCAGGTGAATCACCGGAAAAAGTCCCGCGCACATCACCGCAAAAAGCGTCATGGCCTCCGCCGCGCGGTTTACCGACGTGCGCCAGCGCTGCCGCAGCAGATACAGGACCGCGGAAATCAGCGTCCCGGCATGGCCGATGCCGATCCAGAAAACGAAGTTGGTGATGTCGAAGGCCCATCCGATGGTTCGGTTGGCTCCCCACGTCCCGATGCCCGTGGCCACCAGGTAGCCGATGGCCGAGCCGCCCAGCAGCAGAAACGAAAACGCCGTCAGGAACGAAGCCCACCACAAGGGCGTGGGCTTCCCTTCCATGCCGCTGCAAACATCGCTCGTGACCTGCGCGAACGTCTTATTGCCGTCAATCAGCGGCGGACGCAGCACCACAGTGGAATCAGCCATTGCCTTTGTCCTCTCCGCCTTCCGCGCGGTTTCGAACCACATCGAGATAGCCAATCGATGGGCGGAAATTAAATTCGCCCAGCACACGGTAGTTTCGCGAATTCCTCATTGCTTTCGAGACCAGGCTTTGCGGATCATTCAGGTCGCCAAACACGATGGCCTGCGACGGGCAGGACTGCTGGCACGCCGTCTGGATATTTCCGTCCGCCAGCGCCGCACCCTGCCGCTTGGCTTCGCTCTTGCCTTCCTGTATGCGCTGCACGCAGAACGTGCACTTTTCCATGATCCCGCGCGAGCGCACGGTCACGTCCGGATTCAGCGCCAGATTCGCCAGATGATCTTCGCGCACGTAGTTGAACCAGTTGAAGCGCCGCGTCTTGTAGGGGCAGTTGTTGGCGCAGTAGCGCGTCCCGATGCAGCGGTTATAGACCTGCTGGTTCAGCCCTTCGTCGCTGTGTACGGTGGCCAGCACGGGGCACACCGTTTCGCACGGAGCGTTGGCGCACTGCTGGCACAGCATCGGCTGATGCACCACGCTCACTTCGCCTTCGCCCTCGCCCGCGTAGTAGCGGTCAATCCTCATCCAGTGCATTTCGCGGTGGCGCAGCACTTCATCCTTGCCCACCACCGGGATATTGTTCTCCGCCTGGCAGGCCACCACGCACGCCGAACATCCCGTGCACGCCGTCAGGTCAATGGCCATTCCCCACTGATGCACCGGCGTGGGATGGTCCTTGGGCCAGAGGTCCAGCACCTCGGCCGGCGCCGCGTGGTTTTTTTTTGCCGCGGCTTCCCGCGAACTCAGCAAGGCTCCCAGAGTCGTCTCGCGCACAATCTCCCGCCGCTCGTTGCCCACGATGGGAAGGCTTTTCGGTATCGTCAGCGAATGGTGGCTTTGCGTGCAGGCCAGGGGAATCTTCTGCTCCAGCCGCGTCAGGCGCACTTCCTGCCCCGCGTACTGCAATTGCCCGCCGGCGAATCTCAGCAGCGGCGCGGCGTTTTTTCCCACGCGCCCGTCCGCTCCGCCGGTCTTCTTGCCAAAGAGCCACTTCGGCCCCACCTGCACAAATCGTTCGGTCCCCTGCCTCCCATAGCCCAGCGCCACGGCGATGGTCCCTTCCTGCTGCCCCGCCTGCACCAGCACCGGCAGCTCCACCGCGCTGCCGCCCGCTTCCAGCCGCACCACGTCGCCTTCGCTCAAGCCCAGCCGCGCCGCCGCGCCGGGCGCCACGCACGCGTAGTTGTCCCAGGACACTTTCGAAACCGGATCGGGAAGCTCCTGCAGCCAGGGATTATGCGCATGCCGCCCATCGCGCATGGAAACCTTGGGATAGAGATTCAGCGCGAACATTCCCGCCGCGGGAACGTCGGATTTGAGCACCGCGCGCACCGCTTCTTTGCGGAACGGCTTGCTCTTTTCCGTCCTGGCCTCCACCTCGGCGAATCCGTCGTGCACCGATTGGTCCCAGAAAGCGTCAAACGCCGCAGCTTTCTTCTGCCGCGGAAAAATCCTCTCCCGCCAGCCGGCCCGCAGAATTTCATACGCCGCTTGCGGCTTGCCCGACCACGCCGCCAGGGATTCCAGCGCCGCCCGCGTATTCCCCAGGGCATGGATCGCCGGCTGCGCCAGGCTCACCACTCCGGCCGTGGCTTCCGCGTCGTTCCACGATTCCAGGAAATGCTGATCGGGGCAAAGGAAATGCGCGAGTCCAGAGGTCTCGTCTACCCGCTCGGACAAACTCACCAGCAGCGGCACGCGCTTCAGCGCCTCCGCCAGGGCCGCGCCATCCGGCAATTCGTACACCGGATTTACTCCGTGGAGGAAAAGCGCCGCGACCTTTCCGGCCTTCAGCTCGCCGACCAGCGCTTCCAGCGCACGGTCGCTTCCCATCTTCTGGTTCGAGGGTTTCTCCAGATCAACCGTGGCGCCGTAATTCCCCAGCTGCTGATTGATGAAATTCACCAGCACCTGCGCCGCCACGTCCTGGCTGCCGCTCACCACCAGGCTGCGGCCGCGCGCGCTCCACAGCCGCGCGGCAAGTTCTTCCAGCACTTTCTCCGGAACGGGCGAAGCGGCCATCCCCGCGCCGTCAAATGCCGCGCCGGAGAGCCGCGCGATCCGCGCCGCCAGATGCGACAGGGCCAATCCCATCTCCCCCGGCGCCACCAGCACACGCCGGTCGGCCTTGGTCCCCGTCAGCGACATGCGCGATTCAATTTGCGCGTGCCAGGAAAACCGCGGCGGCGTGGCCTCCGCCGCCCGCCCCGCGCGATAGCCCGCCGCGAATTCCACCGGCGCGATCCACGTGCCCAGAAAATCCGCGTCAAAGCTAGCAATTACTTCCGCCTTCGCGAAATCATAATGCGGCAGCGCGCGAACCCCGTGCGTCTGCTCCTGCGCATCCAGAATCGCGGAACTGGAGAGCGCGTCGTACATTACGAGCCGCGCATC